>JAURDA010000017.1 GCA_030828165.1 Candidatus Poseidonia sp. | reverse complement strand
ACGACCCAACGCAATGGGCGGACACCGACGGTGACGGCTACGGGGACAACGCGTCCGGTAACGATGCCGATGCGTGCCCCAGCATCCCAGGAACCTCGACCGAGGACCGGCTCGGCTGTGCAGACAGCGACCAAGACGGATTCTCGGACCCGGAGTTCACGTGGACCCCGCTTCAGGGTGCAGACGCCTTCATGTCCGATGCGACACAATGGGCGGACCAAGACAACGATTTCTTTGGCGACAACCCCAACGGTGACCGACCCGACGCCTGCCCAACCGTCCGTGGCACCTCTACCATCGACCGCTTTGGCTGCGAAGACAGCGACGGCGACGGGCGCTCTGACGCTGACGAACTTTGGACGTTGGAGCAAGGGGCCGATGCCTGCCCGCTCGCCTTTGGAAATTCAACTGCTGACCGCCTCGGATGCGTTGACACCGACGGCGACAATTATTCCGACCCAACCCCCGAATGGCGAGCAGCAGACGGGGCAGATGCGTACCCGGAGGATGCATCCCGTTGGATTCTTGAGCCCGAAGCCGAGGGAATCTCCCTGGCATCGCCTACGGTCTTGATCGGCGGTGGCATCGGTTTGCTCCTCATCCTCGGTCTTCTCGCCCTCGTCTTGCGGCGACGTGGTGGCACCGATGAAGGCGAATGGGCCGTTACCCAACTCAACATGGAAGCCCCCGCCTACGCCGCAGCGTCAACGTACGTTGCTCCGCCTCCAGGCTTTGGTGTTCCGCAAGCGGCTCAACCCGTCGCAACAGCACCGCCCGCCGTGGCTCAACCTGTCTATGCCCCCCCGCCCGTTCAACCCGACCCGTCCACCGAGTATTACAACGGCCTCATCGCTCAAGGCTACCCGCACGAAGACGCCGTTCGATACACGCAACAATACTTTGCTGAATTCCGCGGCTGATGCGAGGTGGCGTTCTTGGCTGGGCGGCTGAACCGCTTGATGGCCAAACCTTGGTTTCGGGGCCTGATGATCTTCTCGGCCTTTCGAGCCGTTTACGGCACGGGCATTCTCGTGGCGACCTACATCCTGGCAACGAACGATGCTACCCCGTGGTGGACATCCATTCTGTTTCTCGGAGCGTCGATGCTCTTCTCACGCTGGCTCTTCCGGCGCATCAAAAAACGCTGGCCCAGCCTCTTTGAAACTGAGACGGCATCGACGCCTGAAACGTGATGCTCAAACGATGCCTTGAGCGATCATGGCCTCGGCGACCTTGAGGAAGCCTGCCACGTTCGCACCGAACACGTAATCGCCTTCTCGGCCGTACTTTTTGGCCGTTTCAAAGGCGTTCTTGTGGATGTTCACCATGATGTTCTCCAATTTTTGGTCAACTTCCTCACGGGTCCAGGGCATTCTCAGAGAGTTTTGGGACATTTCAAGTCCGGAGGTGGCAACACCGCCTGCGTTGGATGCTTTTCCGGGGGCGAACAAGACGCCCGACTTTTGGAACACCTCAACCGCCTCTGGCGTGCACGGCATGTTGGCGCCTTCACCAACGGCGATCACCTTGTTGGCGACCAGCATGGCAGCTTCTTCGCCGTTCAATTCGTTCTGCGTGGCGCATGGCAAAGCAACATCGACATCAACGCCCCAAAGACCGTTGACGGCCGGCTCGGGAGCGCTAGCGGTAAACGTGGCCGATGGGAATTGCTTGGCGTATTCGGAAATTCGTCCGCGACGGTTGTTCTTGAGGTCCATGACCCAAGCCAACTTCTCGCGGTCAATGCCTTCGGGGTCGTGGATCCAGCCCGATGAATCCGAGAAGGTGACGGGCTTTCCACCGAGGTCAAGCACCTTTTCACACGCAAACTGAGCCACGTTTCCGGAACCTGAAATCGAGACAACGGCACCTTCGAAGGACTTGCCTTTGGTGGCCAGCATTTCACGAGCGAAATACACCAAACCGTATCCGGTGGCTTCAGGTCGGATCAAAGAGCCGCCGTAGGACAACCCTTTCCCGGTGAGCACACCGCCCTGGAATTCGTTTTGAAGACGCTTGTACATGCCGAACATGTATCCGATTTCTCGGCCGCCCACCCCGATATCACCGGCGGGGACGTCGCAATCTTGCCCAATGTGTCGCCAAAGTTCCATCATGAAGGACTGGCAGAAGCGCATCACTTCACCATCAGACTTGCCCTTGGGGTCAAAGTCCGAGCCACCTTTGCCGCCACCCATGGGCAAGCCGGTCAGGGAATTCTTGAAAATTTGCTCAAAGGCGAGGAACTTCAAAATCGAGGCGTTCACGCTTGGGTGAAATCGAAGTCCGCCTTTGTAGGGCCCGATGGCTCCGTTGAACTGAATTCGGAAGCCACGGTTGACCTGAACGGCACCGCTGTCATCCACCCAAGGAACACGGAAGTGGATGAGGCGCTCGGGTTCAACCACGCGCTCCACCACGGAGATGAATTCGGGGTTCGCCTCAAGAACGGGTTCCAACGATTCAAGCACTTCCTTGACCGCTTGATGGAATTCCGGTTGTTCGGGGTCACGGGCTACGACTTTGGCATAAATTGCATCACTGGCGCTCATCGGCATACCTTCTCACACCGTCGGGTGTATTGGCCCGCCCTAATGCAGACCCTTTCTAATGGTTGTCCCTAAATGGCCTCCACGAAAACCGGTTCCGAAGGGGGTAGTGCAATCTCAATAAGGGCACACCGTGATGAAACGCTCAAGGCGTTCCACGCGGCGCTGGCCCTGGTCGTCCGTTTCCGCCATGGCCCGGATGGCTTCTTCGATCAGCGCATGTTCGTTTTCTTGCAGGCCGATCACGCGACGAAGGTGGTCGAGCATGGCCCATTCGTCCTCCGTGATGACGTCGTCGTCCAAAGCGGCGATTAGCGCCGACTGGTAGGTCGTTGCGTCGCCCATGTGATGGCCGCTGAAGCTGCTGTCCTCGGTGAACGGCGAGGGAACTTCGCCCTCAACCACGGCCCGACACTCGGCCGTGTCGGAGGGGGCGACGCCCAGGACCTGAGCGAGAATGTGCAAGATTTGAGCTTCGTCGTCGGTGACGATGGTGTCGTCAAAGGCCACCCGGAGGGTTTCGAGGTAAAGATAGAGGCCACGGGTCGGTTCGAGAGGCATGGAATGGGCTCCGCATGCTCGTCTTTGAAACTTCGCAAAGGTTGAAGTGGAGCCAGGAATCACGGGCGTATGACACATAGTGACAAATTGTCATTATTTGAGTTACGTTTATAGGGTCAACTCACCTGTCTATGTTTACGAGGGAACGAGAATGACCCAGCCCACCACCGCCGTTTCGCTGCGAATCACCGAGGAGGACTTGGCTCTCCTCGACGCACGCGTCGGCATGGACGGCGCTCGAAACCGTTCAGACGTGGTTCGTTTGGCCATCCAAGAATTCCTCCACAATCAACCTCTTTTGGTTGACATGAAATCCATTCGCATCCCGTTGGGCCGAAACGATCAGCTCCAGTTGGGCAAACTCTACGAGTTACAGGGCACAACGCCCGAAATCGCCGCTCAAGAGGGTTTGAAATTGTACATCAAGAAAGCGACGGCTGAATTGCAAGCCGTCAACGATACACTCGATTTGGCTTTGGAGGCGTCCAGAGCCGAAACGATACGACGCAGCGAATACCAACAATAAGTGGTGAGAGAACGGAGGGGATGGGATGAATTGGCAAAACCATGGCTACAACCACGGCAATGCCGCCCCTTGGGCCACGCAAGACCGGCCAGTCTTGCAGGGCCTTGCCTCGCTGTGTCGGCGTGCCCGTCTTGCGCGCCTTGGCCGACTTGGTTCCCAAAACCAAACACCCCCACACACCTCCCTGGAAGACGGCCAGGGAGGCTCAGATTCCACCCCTGTCAGTTGACGGGTGGTCCCCCCGTGCCCAGCCCCCCCACATCTCTGGGCACATTGGTGCTGTTCAGTGAAACCTGTGCCTCGCGTGCGAATCCTTTAGGAGGGTCGCCGCGGGATGAGTCCTATGAACGAAGGTGTTGGAGCATCCATCAGCACCAAGTTCCCGTTCTTGGCCCACGCAACCCCGCGACCCGGGCAACTCGAAATGATTCACGACGGCATCAACGCCCTCCAAGAAAGAAATTTCCATCTCGCGGCTGCCCCGACCGGTATCGGAAAGACGGCGGCCTCTCTTGCCGCTGCGCTCCAAGTCGCCGGTGAATCGAGTCTGAAAAAGACCGTGTTTTTCCTCACCTCTCGCCAAACTCAACATCGAATCGTCGTGGACACCGTGCGACAAATCAACCGTTTACGAAAAGACACAACCCCTGTCCGTTTGGTGGACATGGTCGGCCAAGCCGGCATGTGCGTCCAACCCTTTGCGAAGGAATCCCCTCTGGTGTTTTCTTTGATGTGCAGTCAACACCGGAAAACCCGGTCGTGCAAACCTTGGATCACGCCCGCCCCGGGCCTCAAACGCCGCATTCTCGCCTCCCCTCTCCACGTTGACGAACTTGTGGGCATCAGTCGGACGCACACGGAAAACGGAGCGCCGGCCCAAACGTGTCCGTGGAAAGCCGCACGCGAGGCCGTCAGCGGAGCGGATGTCTTTGTTGGCGATTACAATCATCTCTTCGATGACGGTGTTCGCGAGTCAAGTCTCAAAGCCATGGGATTGTCCCTCGAGGACATCATCGTCATTGTCGATGAAGCCCACAATCTGCCCGACCGCATCCGCATGACCTTGGAGAAACGGCTCACGCAAACCATGATACGGAATGCACAGATTGAACTTGAGGAGTACGGGGGCTTGCTCGCTGAAGCGATGAAAGCGCCGGGGGGTGAAACCCTCGCCGTCAACCACGACCTCGCCGTTTGGGCTTTTGAGGTCATGAAAGCCGCGAAGGCAGGTTTCACGCGATTGTTTGACGGCCTTCGTCGCAGCGTGACCGGACGTGACGAAGAATGCCCCGTGGTCGTGGACGATGTTTTGCAGGTGCTCCACCGAGCCTGCGACGAAGTGGACGGAACGGCGGGGCAACAACAGCTGACAAACACGACCAAACCTCCCGTCGTCGATGTCGCCGTTCGGATGCATACGCTGCGAGACGTCCTTGCAAGCGTTGATGTTGACATGGAAGCGGGTGATGACGGCAACCCGATGGAACCGAACGCCCACAAAGTCGCGGAAATTCTTGATTGCATCCTGCGATTCGGCAGCACGACCGCTTTGACCATGGTGTTCGACACCAAAGGACGAGACGGCAGAATCACGACCCATCTGCTCGACCCGGGCTTGGTCGCTCAGCCGGTTTTTGAAAAATCGGCGGGTGCCATCCTGATGTCGGGCACGCTCTATCCCCCGAGCATGTACGCCAACATCCTCGGCTTACCGAAGGCAAGAACCGTGTCGGTGGCGTACTCCTCCCCATTCGCGGCCATGCGGCGACCGGTTCTGGTGGCCAAAGACGTGACCACGAAGTACACCGAACGCTCTGCAGACAACACGGCGTTGATTCGGCGTCATCTTCAGGCGCTCATCGATGAAAGTCCCGGCCACGTTGCGGTTTTCGCGCCCTCCTACGCCATGCTGAACGACATCGTTGACCCGGACCGATTCCCCGGGGTCCGTGTGATGACCGAGCAGCGTGAATGGAGCAAGAACGACCTCGACCAAATCGTGGACACGCTGCTTTCCGAAAAGGAAGCCGGAAGGAAAATCCTGCTCGCCGGAGTCTTCGGTGCCCGGCTTTCGGAAGGGGTCGACTACCATAGCGGAGCCTTAGACGCCGTGGCCTGCATCGGCATACCGAATTCGCCGCCTTCCGTGCTTTCGAAAGCGCTCAAGACCTACGCTGAAGACCGCTTTGGTCGCAACCTTGCGTGGAAGTACACCGTATCACAACCCGCCATCAACGCCATTCTGCAGGCCATGGGACGTCCGATCCGAGCCATTGGGGACCGCGCACTCATCGTCTTGTTGGACCGCAGGGTGACGGACCGGACCTACACGTCCTGCTTCCCGGACGATCTGCGAATGAACGAATCCAGTGACCCCGTTTCCACCGCCCGTTTTGCACGACGTTTCTTCAGCCGAGTTCATCGAAACGCCGAGCTCGATGAACAGTGAAGGCGGTCCGAAGGTTCATTTGGGCTCGTCGGGTCCATCGGTCATGGACGAATGGACCTCGCTTGACATCGAGAACGAGAACACCCACGCCGCTGCATCACAGGAAGCCGTGATGACGGGTTTGACGCCCGATGCGGCCACGCTCCAAGCGGCGTTTGATGCCCGCCCGTCCCACCTTGATGAGGTCAAGCAACGCCACCTCGAAGTGCTCGTAACGGCAGGCATGCTTCCCGAAACCGGTCTGGCAGAAGTGCATCCCGAACGGGCGCTTGCTTGGGTTGTCGACGGCATCAACGGCCGAGTCAACCCCGACGGCCTCACCATCCCCCTGCTCGGCGCTTTACCCGAACACGTCCACCTGAAGACCAAGGTGACGGAAGAAGCGACCTTGGTTCACTTGACCGTTCAGGACGGTGAACACCCCGACCTTGTTCGTGAACTCCCGTTGCCGCTTGACGCCGCATCAACGCTTGAGGCGACCTTCAACGAGGGTCGGCTTCACCTGCGCTGGTGATTCACCGCTGAGGTACACTCTGCATTTGTGAGATTTCACTGCTCATGCGGTTGAGGGCTTGGACAGCGACCTGTTGGTGCTGTGGACCCATCTCTTCACGGCTGTACCGGGCCATCTCGAAGGTGTTGTCCAGAGCGGTCAACGCTTCTTCGGAGACGCCTTCAAGGGCTTGCCGGATAGCGAATTCAAACTCGCGAACCGTCTCAAAGTCACGACGGAGGAATCCGCGTTGTTGCAGCAAAGCACAGAGGTCCTGGTAACACGTGAAGATCGCCTCTCGGGTTGCATCACCCGCAGCGAGCAATTCTGCGGTGTACGCAAAGACTTCGGCAGCATCCTTCAGGAGGTCATCTGCGGCCTTCCTGCGTCGATAGAGTACGACGCCGCCAGCGGCCAGCGCGGCGATGAGGGCAACGATGACGTAGGACCACCATGGCGTAGCAACCTGCTCGGCTTCGTAGGAATAGGCGGGGGCGAACCCTTGGTCCCTGAGGAGTTTGAACGCTTGAAGCGACTGGTTTGAGAGCCTTGCGTCCTGAACGACGATGTCCATGGTCAATTCACCCCAAGTCTCGGTGTCGCCGTAGGGCGGGTTGGCGTTGAAGTCAATGGCGATCTCTCCGTTGCTATCGCTCTTCCACGTCTTCGAGGCCAGCTGGGAATTGGTGTCGTTGTACAAGTAGACTGAAACGCTGATGCCTTCCAATCCGGCCCGGGTGTCTTGGGCGACGATGAAGACGGTTCCGCCCACCTTTTCTTGGCTGCCCTCAACCACTTCGAGAAGCTCCACCGAAATGTCGGCGTTCACCTGAACGAACATCAATTTGCTGATGCTTGCAGCGTTGAGGTACATGCTGTCGTTTCGAGCAACGTCCACGTGGAAGTACTGAGAACCGATGTCCAGCCAGTACGGTGCCGTTGAGGACAAGGCGAAGTTTCCGTTGGCCCACGTCACGCTGGTGCTCGAGAAACAACGGGCACCTTCCCGCTCGTTGGCGCAGTCAGAACCGTTGCCGATGCTGATGAGAAGGTCCTCAAAGACCTCTCCGGAACCGCCGATTTCTTGGACGGAACCGACGTAGGAAATCGGTGCAAACACGCTATCCGACCGCGTGACCCACGACGTGGACTGGTTGGTATCGATGATCACCTGGAGATTCGACCACACATGGACGGTTGACGAGGCGGAGGCGGCCAGATGTGCTTGCGTGCCTTCAAAGTCCACGCGGAGCGTGTGCTCGCCTCGGTCGAGGTCCATCGTAACGGGCACGGTCGCACTCCAAACGCCGTCCGCACCCGTTGTGGTGGTGAACAACGCCACACCGTCGAGGCTCACCACCAGCGACTCCCCAACAAGACCGTCACGGTCGACGGTGTCAAAGTCGTAGAGTCGGCCGCTGATCTCCCAAGTATCGCCTCGGGTTGCGTCGATGCCGTCCTCGAAGAGGAGGGTGACCCATGCTCGGTGAGAGAGGAAGAAGGAAACGTTGCCAACGTCGCCTCGGTAGTAACCCTGGGGGGCAACCTCAGCAAACAAGGTACGGTCGCCGAAGTCAAAGATGTCGGGTACGGTCCATTCATAGACGAAATTGCCGGACGCATCGGTTTGCACCGTTGAGATGACGATACCTTCGACCACGAGCTGAACCTGATGGTCGGCCACACCGGTGAGTTGGTTGTCAACGACCGAACCAGAGATGGTTACGGTTTCGTTCACGGCAACCGGCGTTGTGATGTCAACGGTCACGAGCACCGGGCTGTAAATCTCCCAGAGTCCCGTGGCGTTGCTCGGCAAGTAAGCGGTTGTCCCGATGAAACGGGTTTCAAGCGCCACCGGACCCAGCGGAGCGTCAGCCGGAACGGGGTGAACTGCCGTGAAGAGACCGCTGGCGTCGGTGGTGGTGTTCGTGAGCCAAACGCCACCGAGCCACACCTCGATGGTCAAGTTCCCGAGGGGGTTGTCCACCACGTCGAGCAACCGTCCTTGGATGGTCATCGTGGTCTCCCGGTCGGCGTCGCCTGTGGCGGTGATCAGGAGAATCTTGGTTGGAACGCTGACGTTGAAATCCACCGTAGCTGAACTTGGCAGGTAGTATTCGGGGTTGTTGATGTCACCGAAGCCAACGGGGTCAACCCATTCTCGACCGCCGCGGAACTCCACACCAATTTGATGGGGGCCTGCGGCCGTGTTTTCCGGCAGGGCATAGGCGAAGGTGAACGTGCCGTCGCTGCTGTTTGTTTCCATGCTCGCGACGGGGATACCGTCGATGAGCAAGTGAATCACGCCGCTGGCGTTGAGTCCGTTGCGCTGCAAGGGCAGACCCAAGTCATCGAGCAATTGGCCACTCACAACGAGCGTATCGCCAGCGGTCAATACATCGGGAGCGCTGGTGATGATCGTCTCGGTTGCGCCCAGAACAACGAACTTGGTCGTGGCGTTCGTGCCCACGATGCCCGTGGTTCCTGCGATGCCTCCGTAGGCAGCGTGCATGTCTGCAGGGCCGACGCTCATGTTCGCAGGAACCGTCAAGTTGCCCCAGGCCGTTCCGTTTGCTGCGGTCAAAACCGTGATTTGAACGGGAGAAGCGTCACCGAGGGTTGCTGTCAGGGAGACAACAATGCTCTGGTTTGCTAGTGGCAAGCCTTGATTGTCGCGCAACAAGACCGAGAACTCGACCGCGTCACCGCGCTCGGTTCGGTCGTTGAGCGAGGGTTGACCAATACCGTCCAGCGTTGGTTTGATGAAGTTCATGACCGAGAAGCCTCGGGAATCGAAGGTGGTGTTGTTGTCCGAACCGACGTAGAAGTTGACGTTCGGGATGTAGGACGCCTCGATGAGGTGGGTTCCTGCGGCGAACGTCTCGCTGAGACGAACGGTGGCGTTCCAATAGCCACCAGCCTCAACGGCACCGCCCGTCACGGTGAACCCTGAAGGCAGACCGTTAATGGAGAACAGAACATTGGCGTTTGGCAGCGTGGTACCGTCCCGCTGCTCCAATCCCGAGCCGTTGTCGGAGACCAGTTGTCCGCTCACGTTGAACGAGGTTCCCGCGACCGGGTTAGCGGTGATGTTGTCCACGACCATGAAGGTCAGGGAGCGCACCGTGATGCTCGTCAAGTTGGCGCTCGTGGCGAGCAAATCGCTGGAACCGTTGTAGACGAATTGAACGACGATGAGCCCGAGGGGATGGTCGTAAGGAATGGTGTAACTGAAGTTCGCAAAGCCTTCAGCGTCGGTGGTGGCGGGCGAAAGCCAGGATTCGTGGAACTGCAGACCCACTTCGTAACTCGACAGCGGGGTGAACATGTCGGAGGCTTCGACGAGTTTGGCCGACATGTTGACGGTGTTTCCACGGTTGATCACGACGGCGTTCAACGGTACGAGGTTTTCAAGACGGGAAACGCCCATCACTTGAATCGGTGCTTGGGCCGTGTCGGTCAGGTAAAACGGCGAAGATTCGTTGACCACCGTGATGACCAGCGTGTGTGGACCACGAGTGGTACCGTTGTTGGCGGTGTCGGTCGGCACGCTCATGTTGAACGTCCCGTTGTTTGAAGTGGCGTAGTTGCTCAAGAGCAACTCCTCTGGGTTTTCAAGCCAAAACACGTTCAAGCGAACCGAGGAGATGAGCGGTCGACTTCCGTTTTCGGCATCTTCAACCTGCCCCGCGACGTTGAACGGTACGCCGGCCGTGACGGTAGCAGGAACACTCACGATGTTGATGCTGCTCGTGACTTGAACGGTGACGTTGACGACGGAGAGATTGCCGTAGCGCCGCGTGTTGCCGGCGGCCAAGGCCGCACTCAGGTCGTCCTGAACCACCATGGCGACATCGTAGTACCCCGGTGCGATACCCGAGGGCGTGAAGGTGTGTGTTGCGTTGCCTTCAGCGTCCGAACTTACGGTGGCGAGCGTGTTGTTCGTGTTGCCGTAATCCCATATGAACTCCACCGATGCAGACGACACGTTTGAGCCGTCAGCGAGGTCAGTGATCTTTGCCGTGAAGTCAACCGAGGTGTTCATCTCGACAATGTAGACCGGGCGTTCAGCCTCGACCACCACTTCGGTCACCAAACCGCCTGCGATGGAGATTTGCGTCGGAGGAGAGGGCGGTTGGGAGGGGTCGACGTAGGCGTAATAGGCACCGCCGGGCGGTGCGAGGGTGAGGAAATCGAAGTCAAGAACGATGTCGTACACCCCGGAGGCGAGGAACGTCGGCATGATGATGGGGATGTCGAACGCACCCGTCGTGTTGTTCAACGAGGCTTGGGCGAGGTCGATGGGACCTTCGTCGGTGACCATGGACACGAGGATGAGGGTGTCGTTGTTGAGCACCGGTGTCAAGTGAACGGAATCGAAGATGTCCCCGAAGACCCGCGTGCTGTTGCCCATGTAGGTCCAATCTTGGCCGATGGAGAGGTTCCAATCGATGTCAGCTTGAACCCTCATGGAACCGTTGCCCGTTGAGGGTTGGTAGAACTCCGAGCCGTTGAAGGAAATATCGATGGGGTAATCGCCGGCAAAGAGATTGGAGGCAAGGGCGACCACCGTCTGGATGTTGTCCGTATCCGGGTCGACCGTGGTGTTGAACCACGAGCCGTTGAAACTGAAATCATAATTCCCGAGGGTGTTGGGCGCCGCAGAGACCCCTCGGTGGTCGTTGACTTGTACCGTCACGCTTGCATCTTGCCCACGGATTTGCGCCGACTCCTCAACCACGAAGGTGAGGAAACCGCGCAGGAAGTGAGGCGTACCCGTGCTTGTGTTGGCGTCATCGGTGGCCGGCAGGGTTGAGGGGAAGAAGCGGAGACGCGTTTCAATTTCTCCAGCAGCCACCATCAACACGTTGGGCAGGAGGTACTGAATAGCGAACGTTCCCGTGACGCTGAGGTTGAAGACTTCCAGCCAAGCATCGCCCGAACCGTTGGCCCGAATGGCGAACTGCAGGTCTCCAGCAAGGGCGACGGGTGTCGCGCTGATCGACAGGGCTGAGCCGTTGATCCACACATCATCGTTCAGCAACAGGATGCTGCTGTTCGTGAGGGGACCCTCGATGGTGGCCGTGAGGTTTGGAGCGTCGGTAACGTTCAGAACGATGGAAGCGGTTGTGGGCAGAAGGTGGAAAGGTGCGGGCGTTGCTCCTCCGACCGAGGTGTCCTGCCATCCGGAAAAGCCGAGTGTGGCGGAGAGGTTTCCTCGCGTTTCTTGTTCGCTCAGGTTCAACGAGATGGTCCATGCGCCGCTGGCATCGGTTTGGGCCGAGAAATTCTGAACGCCGTCGACGGACGAGGTGTAATTCAACCAGACGGTTTGAACGGGGAGAGCACTGAATTCTTCGGTCGGCTGGTTCGCCAACATCAGCATCCCTTCCAGCACCGTGGTCGCACCGGCTCCGGCGACGGGAGCGCTGATCGGTTGCGGTGCCGTGAGAATCACCGTGGAGTTGTCGGTGAGGTTGACGTAGCCGTCAAAGATGACCCCGTCGTTCGAAACATAACCGGATTGTTTGTGCTCGATGACGATGTTGTGCATGCCGGGGGCCGTTGGGGCTGAAGGGAAGCCGCTCAGCGTGAAGGTTCCGTTGGCGTCGGTCACGTTCTGCTCAAGCTGCCGTTCCAAGGTGCCACCGAATCCGGGCACGAATTCAGCGTCGGCCACGGGAGTGAGATAGCCCAACACCTCGATGTTGGGGATGGGCGTGCCGTTGGCAGCGTAGCGGAGTTGACCGGTGACGGTCACCGTTTGGGTGCCATCGCGGCTGAGCGTGAAGTTGGACACGGTCTGGTTGACAATTTCAATCTCTTCGGCTGGGGGACAGGGGTCAAAGGCAACCCAACCCAAATCGGTGTTTCCGTTCGCTGCGTTTTGTTGCAGGCGAACCTCGGACCACGTCGCTGCGTTGTTGGCGTAAACGGCGTAGCCGTCGCCGGTCCAAGCCCCGCCGATGTAGCCGGTCACCTGACGAGCAGGGAGTCCAGCGAGACGAGCCATGGTGACGAAGACGGTGTTGAACTCGCGACACGAGCCTTCCTTGGTCGCTTCGAGGATGTTTTGCGCGACATCGACCGGTGATAAGGTTCCCGAGGTGTTGTAATTTCGCTTGAACTCGGTGGTGGCGTTGCCGTTGATGATGAAATCCTCCAACGCAAGAGCAGAACTGTAGGCATCGGTTGCACCGGACTGGCTGATGATGGCGTTGGTGATGTTGTTGACGATCGACATGGGGTCGCTCGGGTCGGTGAAGCGAACATCGGTCAGCAACTCGTACGGGAAGCCTTGACCGGGGACGGTGGTGGCTGCGAGGGTTGACCAGTCGAAATAGTACTCCGGTTGCTTGTAGATCACTTGGTCAATCGCCCCGGAATCTGCAGTGAGGATGTGGGTGTCGTTGGAACGCGTGACGTTTGAGGAGACCTCGAAGTAAAACGAGATGTTGGAATACGAGGCGGGCGCTGGCATCTGACCCCCCGTAATCGGTTGAGAGAATTTCACGTTCCACTCGACCGTGTCGTTGGCGAAGGAGGTCGCAGCCAGGTGGGTGAAGTTCTCCATCGGCAAAGAAATTTGTTGCGCAGGGTGGACGCTGGCGAGGTGAGCATAGGTCGTGCCGGTGTAGAAGTCGTTGGTCACGGTTCGCCATCGTCGGTCAAGGTTGAGGTCGACCGTACCCGAGGTGTTGTTGGCCCAGAACACGATGCCGTTGCTCATGGCATCGTCCGATGGGTCCCACGGGTCAAACGGTGCACCGGCGCAGTCAACGAACCAGAAAATCTCGGGGCATTCCTGCCCGTCGAGCATACCTCCGCCATCCGTATCGGGATTGGTCCAATCCGTTCCCGTTTGGTTCTCAACGGCGTCGGGAATGCCGTCACCGTCAAAGTCGTCGGGTTGGATGTCGTCGCTGGGGTCGTTCTCCGGGTTGGTTCCGTCGAAGTATTCCGTACGATCGTCCACGCCGCCTTGGTCCGTATCGAACGAAGAGGAGGAGGTGGTCCAAACGTCGGTTGAACCGTTGCTAATGCCGATGTAAATCAGGTCACATCCGGTGGTGTTTTCGAAGTAATTGTTCAAACCGTCCCCGTCGTCATCCAGAAGGTTGGTGCACGGCTCGTTCGGGTCGGTGTTGTCCTGAACTTCGTCAAAGTCGTTCACGCCGTCGCCGTCGGAATCCGCCAGACTCGGGTTGGAGAACCATCCAAAGGTACCGAGCAACTCCTGCCAGTCGGCAAGGCCGTCTTCGTCGGTGTCTTCGTAATCGTCGTCGCAATATTGCTGGGTGGTTCCAATCGTGCCCGCGTTGATGGCGTCGGTGTGACAGAACGAACCGTTGCGGTTGGCGACTTGCGTGGTTGCAGGTTCAGAGGACGGTCCGTTGGACACGCCCTGGAGAATGTTGTTGACCACCGTCGCATAGCCAAAGGATTCCCACGTCCCCGAGACGTTGTACCATCCGACACCTCCCGCTGGATTGAAACCAGAACCGTCGCCGACTTCAATCCGGTTTGAGCTCAAGGATTGAACGAAGGTGGTCTCGAAGTTCACCAGCGAATCGCAAGGGTCGGTGCTGTGACTGATGTTCCGCTCGTCACCGTCGTTCACGCCACCGAAATCGGTATCGGCGACGTTCCAGAGGGTGCACGTCAGGTTTTCTTCCCAATTCTGAATGCCGTCGCCATCTTCATCGCCGGCATCTTCTCGTCGAGTCGGATCGGTCTCACCGGGGTCGAGTTGCCCGTTGAAGTTCGTGTCTTCTTCACCGTCATCAAAGGCGTCCCCGTCGGTGTTGTTGTTTCGAGGGTCGCTGGCTTGGGCAGGGTTGCCGTAGGCGCCGTTGACCTCAACACCGTCGTTGATGCCGTCGTTATCGGTATCGGCCGTGGTGGGGTCGGTGAGCAGCGTCAAGGCTTCGTAGGAGTCGTTCAGGCCGTCGCCGTCGGTATCAGCACGGATTGGACTGGTGGACGTCACGCCGTCGACTTCGGCCGTGTAGGTTGCGCAAGCACCCGGACCGATGCCTTGGACGGGGTCACAAGGCGAGGTGGTTTCGGTCACAATGCCGTCGGGGCCGTTGCGGAAACAGGGCGATGAGCCGCACATGGTCGTCCATGTGGGGTTCACGTATTCCATGAGGTTCACGAGGCCGTCGCCGTCAGGGTCGCCGTTGGGGCCGTCGGCGTTTGACGGCGATGTGGCGTTCAGGCCGTTGGCGGCTTCCCATCCGTCGGGCATGCCGTCGCCGTCGGTGTCCCAGCCTGCGGGGTCTTCATCCGCAATACCGTCGCCGTCGTCGTCGTCGCTGAGACAATCGGCGTCACCGTCGCCGTCGGAATCCGCTGAATCAACGAAGCCGTCTTTGTCGTCATCGAAACCGTTAGCGCAAATGTTGCCAACGGGGTCTTCGTCACAGAGAATGACGTTGCCGTTGCCGTCGGAGCCAGCAGCACCGCAAGCGGGTTGGTTGAACTGCATCGCATCCTCTTCGTTCCAGTCGTTCACCGGAATCGTCCCGTTCCACCAGACGCCGTTGTCGAGAACGGAAGTCGTCTGGCTGTTGTCCCAACCGGTTGGCTGGAGGTAGAGGTATTCTTGGAGGTTCGACATGCCGTCCCCGTCGGGGTCAGCAACCGCACCGTCCATACCGTTGGAGGAAAGCGGGTCAAGGCCGTACTTCCACTCCCACCCGTCGGGCAAGCCATCGTTGTCCGAATCCGGATCGTTGGGCTGGGTGTTCATGAGGTATTCCAAACCGTAGGTGAGCCCGTCCCCGTCTTGGTCGGAGGCGGCCTGCACGTCAACGGCGGTGTACTGGATGGCTGCGAGCGTCGAAACGACCATCAAAGCGGTGAGGAACAGCGACTGCGCCGCTTTTTTGCGCTCCGCCGGGGAAAAACGAGGCGCGGCCGAAGAGGTGTTTGAGCCTGTCAGCATGGTTCTCACACTCGTTGGTGTGTCCGATGCCTCATAAGGGAAATGGTACGATGTTCATACAACCGTGGTTCAAGCCACGGTTTGCATCACAAATCGTCGAGTTCTTCGAGCAGTTCCAAATCATCGTCCTCGTCGTGAATAACCGGTGGAGGGAGGTCATCATCTTCTTCGAACATGGCCTCAATGTTGACCGATTCCTTATCGGGCTCGTCGTAAAATTCGCCGCCTTGACGGCCGCCACGGCGGGCGGCGTAGAGCACAAGAGCACCAAGAACAACGTAGAAGACGATGGTTTGGGGTTCAGGATTGATGAGTTCCCGAAGCAGGCACGATGCTCCCGAACATTCGGTCATGTAGGCGAAACTGAACTTCTGGAGGTAATCCTCACCGTACGGGGTCTCGTTGTCCATGGGCGTGACCTTGAACTGGAACTCGACTTCCTCGCTGTCCTTGAGGTTCGCTGGCGAGAGCATGGTCACACGGAAATCCTTGGAGCTGTAAGCAGGAAGGTTGAGAATCAAGAAATCGCTACCCAACTGGCTGGAAGTGGCTCGGATGGCACCGGTCCATCCGTCGGGCTGATCAAGGCGAATCACGACATCAAGCGGGATGTTGTTCTGATTGCTGATGCGGTATTCAAGCACCTTTTCCTCGTCAGGCGTGAAGCGAGAGCGCTCCGTTTTATCGGTGATTTCAATCCGACCAGGAACCACTTCTTCCTGAATGAGAACCTTGACGGGGAGGTCAAAGTAACGAGCGTCCTCCAAATCCACGCCTTCCTCGATGATTCGGGTGTAGATGGTGTGAACGCCGGCCTCAACTTGGCCCCGGAGGGTAATTTCCAGTTTCATGTCGCTGTATTCATCAGGCGCGAGGTTCACGGCGACCAGGTTGGTGTTGCTCCCGTTGGAGATCACGTAGTCCCATGCGGTGTACTTGGCGTTGTTTTCACCGTTTTGTTCAACGTCCCGTGGGTTGACGATTTTCCACGTGGTGACGCCCGAGCCTTCGCTGCTCGAGTCGGTGATGCGCAGGTTGTAGAACACCGTGGCATCGCCACGAACCGGACCAACCTGTCCAAGCGGGTTGTCCTCGCCGATGCCATCGCTGTCTGAGAGCACCTCGACGAGGATGCCAAACGTTCGATGGACCGTGAACGAGACGTCCGTTCGCAATTCGGAATCCTCTTTGCTCACCACGGAGAGTTTGAACAATCCGATGTCGACACCGTCCCGGTCTGCAGGAGGGTAGACCTCCATGCGAATCGTGAGAATTTGGGTGGAACCAATTCCCGGCGTGATGGCGTAGATGCCTTCCTCGGCCAATTCAAGCCCCGTATCGTTGTCGTAGAATCGGTACTGCCAGTCGTCAGGCTGTTCGAGAACACGAATCTTGAACGAGTCGGTTTGGAAGCCGGTATTGAAGACGTCGAGGAAGAAATCGCCGATTTCGTCAGCATCAACGTAGTGGGACAAGGTTTCGTCGTAGGCCTCGGGCCGGGTGGAATCCGCTATCTGCTTTTGATGCTCATCGTCCTCGTAAACATAGAGGCGGGGCGGAGCAAACACGTCCACTTCCTCGAAGTCAAGGGAAATGGTGCGGATAGCGACCTCTTCGGTTTGCCCTTGGTCGTTTTGAGCGTACACTCGGGCTTCGATTTCGAGTGAATCAGGGGCGTTGTCCAAATCGCCCTCCGGGACGTTGATTTGCAACTCGGGAAGCAAGGACGAGCCGCCGGTGTTCAGCGTGTACGTGTTGCTTGGAGCGCTCCAAATCGGGTCTGACCACGAGGAGGGCAAGTAGGTTTCGAGGTCAAAGACGACGTCGATGCTGCTCGAGGAGGAACCGGTATGCTCGATCAAGAATTCCACTTGAACCGAAGCACCGGGGGCGAAGAGTACGACGTCGGGTTGATTGGATGGAAGCGTGAGGTACACATCGTGCTCGAGCATTGTCAACCCGGGATGTTCAAAGATGACGGAATGGCCCTGAACGTCTTCGACTTCGAGCCGCACGGGATATTCGCCGTCGGCAATGCCGGCTTCGTAGGTGTAGGTGAAATTCCCGACCAAACCGTTGTTGTCCAGTTTGAAATCGTCATCGTCGAAATTGTGGTCAAAGACCGAGTTCGCCCCGTTTGGCGTGTCCATGATGAGGTTGACTTCCTCGATGTCGTCTCGTCCAAAGGCGTCCCGGACCTCCACGGAGAATTGCATTTCCCTGAATTCAGGGCGGTGGTTGGGGGACCACTCAAACTTCTGCGCATCGTTCCAGTTGCAGCCGTATTCTTCATGGCACGAGTGAACGCGAACACTGGAGCCCGAGAGGGCGTTGGTCATCACCTGCAGGCGAGAAAATCCACCGGAGTTTTCCATCTTTCCAAAGGCGATGTCAACGGCGCAATCCCCTTGGCCGATTCCACCGCCGGTGTTGCCTTCGCAGGTCGCTTGCGCATCAATGCGAATTTTGAGTTGCTTTCCTTTGGGCACCATGAACCCGTTGGAGCCGATGTCAAATTCAACTTCGATCACGGTCCAGGAGCAACCGCCGCCGAAGGGGTTTGGTGAACACGGGTCATCGAGCTGCCGACTTTCAGACGTGATCTGCGCGTCACCGGCTTTGAGCGAAAAGGTGACGTCGGCCGTTGAGCCGTCCGTGCCTCTGAATTGGATGTAGGCGGAGAGGCGGGCGGTGTTCGATGAACCGCTCCCGTTGATGTACAGGTCGCTGATCATCTCCACGCTTCGGAATTCAAGACCGTCAATGGCGCTTCCCTCTTCTTGGCCGCCTGCGGGCTCGAGGGTCGTGATGGAACCTTGTCCCCCCGTTTCGGAATTTGGAGCATCGAGGTACAATTCGTACGTTTGTTGCTGAACCGGGGCGGCGGAAACAACGTTGTTGGCTTCCAATGAAACGGGCGTTTGCAACGGTAGAGGACCAACCATGGAAGCCGTGAGCGAGGTGAGGAAAAGGGCAACCAAAAACAACGCCAAGTGTTGGCCGCGGTTGCCCGTTTGACCCGGTTGCATGAAGTTCACCGTATCGCCGTGGGGCAGGGGGTGTTAAACGGTTTTGTATGGTTTGTGCGACAATTGGGCCTTTGGATGGACGCTCTGTGCACCGAAAACCCGTGACAAACCGATGGTGCAGGGGGTGGGATCCGAACCCACGAACTCATACGAGACCGGATCTTAAGCCCGGCGCCTTTGACCAACTCAGCCACCCCTGCTGGTGACCAAGGGGCTGCGCCAGAGCACTTGAAGACATCTCATTGTTCGTGGATGGACCAACCACCGTCGACGTGGAGCACGTGCGCTGAAAGGGTTGGATGGTTCAACAAGAACGACACGCCAGAGGCGATGTCCTCGGCTTTTCCTGAGCGGCCGAGGGGGACCTTTTCCAGCACCGAAGCAAAGTGTTCAGCCTCCCAATCCGCTGCCATGATGGCGCCCGGAGCGAGGCAATTGACCCGCACTCGGCCGATGAGTTCGCCGGCAAGGTTGAGCATCAACTGCCGGAGGCCGGCTTTCGTTGAGGTGTAGTGAGCCAGCCCTTCCCACGCCCGCCCCCACGACGTGTCAACGATGGCGACGACGGAACCCCCGCCTTGCTCCAATGCAGGCAACAATCCCTGAGTGAGGACGTAAGGCGCCTCCATGTGCAAGCGCACCAGCGAACGGTAGGTCTCAAGCCCGGTTTCCTCAAACGAGGATTGACTATAGAACGAAGCATTGTGTATCAAACCGTGCAATCCGTGCTCGGCGACGAACTCGTGGTTTGTAACCGTTGAAACAAGGCTCTCCATGGCCGCATCATCGGTCAAGTCGGCAACAACCACCTCGCCGCATCGGCGTCCGTTGCGCTCGGCTGCGGCGGCGAGCAAGGCTTCCGCCTGGTTGATGGATGAGCGCACATGAACGAAGACGTAGCACCCTTCGTCCATCAGCCGATTCGCCGTCGCAGCGCCGAGGCGTTGACCGGCTCCGGTGATGAGAACTGGCCGTTCGCCCATGCTGTTGACTGGACCGTTCAATTGATGAAGCCTCGTATTAGCGTGGGGACACGAGTCCATCGCAACGGCCTGCACACCTTTTTTGGACAACAAGATGTGGCGTCGTGCAAGGGGGAGCAAAGGTTGGTCGGAAAACCCCTCCCCATGGCCTCAAAAGCCAAATCTTCGCCAAGCCGGCGACGCCTTCCCGAGTGGTTTCGCACCAGCCTGCCAACCGGGGAACAGCAAGCTGTGTTCAACACCACAAAATCAGCCGTCAAGGACAACAAGCTCCACACCGTTTGCGAGGAGGCCCGGTGCCCAAACATCCACGAATGCTGGGCCAGCGGGGACGCCACCTTCATGGTCGCCGGCCAAGAATGCACGCGCGGCTGCCGCTTTTGTGCTGTGGGCACGATCAAGCGACCGCCACCCCTAGACCCCGAAGAGCCTGCACACTTGGCTCAGGCCGTTGCCTCCATGGGGCTTCGGCACGCCGTCATTACGGTGGTCAATCGGGACGACCTTGCCGATAGTGGGGCAGACCACTACAAGCGCTGCATCGCAGCAGTTCATGCAACTTCGCCCGAGGTGACGCTCGAATTGTTGTGTTCCGACCTTGCCGGCGATCACGAGGCGCTCGCCCATTTGTTGGACATGAGTCCTTTGTCAGTTTTTGCTCACAACGTTGAATGTGTCCCTCGCCTCGACAAAATGGTTCGCGACGCCCGGGCCTCCTTCACCCAATCTCTTGAGATTTTGAGGGAAGCAAAACGCCTCCGCCCCGACATCGTCACGAAATCCTCGTTGATGGTCGGCGTGGGCGAAACCGATGAGGAAATTGACCAAGCCTTGGCGATGCTGCGAGATGCCGGCGTTGACCTCGTCACCATCGGACAATACCTCGCTCCTTCCGCTCAACATTTGGCCGTGGACCGTTTCCCGGAACCGGACCGCTACGACGCCTGGGCCGACCTGGCCATCGAGCTCGGTTTCTCGGGCGTTGCCAGCGGCCCCCTCGTTCGCTCGTCCTACAAAGCCGGTTTGTTGCTTCGCAAAACCCTTGACGCGGAAAACGAGGAAACCATGCTCGGTGCTTACGTTCGCGTGACGCCTCCCCAAAACGGTCCACCGACACCACTTAAGACGGACGAGCCCTGAGGTGAAACAATGACGGAGCGAAGCACGGTGACCACCTCGCCTTACACCATCGGTGTCGCCCCGTTCCGTCCCGGTGAGGAACCCACCTTTGGCGGTGCGTTCGAACAACAGCCAGAGGACCTTTCCCGTCCCGACCCCGCAACGTGTTCGGCTCAAGACACGGTCCCCCATGCCCAAGGCCTCATTCGCGTCCTCACCGACGACGGCGAAGCAAAGGGCGAATGGGACCCCAAGTTGGACAAGGCGACCATGATTCAAGGCCTCGAATACATGATGCGTCTTCGCATCTTTGATGACCGGATGATCAAGATGCAGCGTACGGGGAAACTCTCCTTCTACATGCGCTCCTTCGGCGAAGAAGCCATCGCCATCGCTCAAACCATGGCGCTTGAAGAACAGGACTGGTTGTTCCCATCCTACCGCCAACCCGGGGCTCAATTCGTGCGAGGGCGAGACATGGTCAGCATGATTTGTCACTGCATCGGAAACACCGAAGACAACGTGCGAGGGCGCCAAATGCCCGTCCACTATACCTGGAAGGAAGGTCGATTCATCTCCATTTCCTCACCGGTTGGCACGCAGTTCTCCCAAGCCGTTGGCGTCGCCATGGCGAGCGCCTACAAGGGCGACGACGAGGTGTGCATCTCTTGGCTGGGTGACGGGACGTCGGCCCAAGGCGATTACCACTATGCCCTCAACTTCGCCTCGACCTTCAAACCCCCCGTCATCCTCAACGTTGTCAACAACCAGTGGGCCATTTCCACGCACGTCTCTCTCGCCACCGGCGGACGCACCTTCGCCGAGCGGGGACTCGCCTACGACATCCCCTCGTTCCGAGTTGATGGGAACGATTTCCTCGCCCTCTACAGCGTTACCAAGTGGGCACGGGAGCGGGCCTCAGCAGGCCTTGGCCCAACCCACATCGAGGTCTACACCTACCGTGCAGGCGCCCACTCCTCCTCGGACGACCCATCAGCGTACCGACCGGGCAACGAGTTTGAGTGCTGGCCCGGCGGCGACCCCGTGGAGCGTTTGCGGGACCACCTCATCAAGATCGGCGACTGGGACGAGGAACAAGACCAGGCCTTGACCGACAAAATCGACGCCGAGGTCATGACGGCCTACAAGGAAGCCTGTGAATTCGGCGACTTGGCCTCGGGGCCTTATCCGCCCGCCTCCACCATCTTCACCGAGGTCTACGAGACCGTGCCTTGGCACATTCAAGAACAGCGAGAGGAACTCGGCAAGTGAGGTGAAACCATGGCAAAAATGAACATGATAGCAGCCCTCAACTCCGCCCTCGAGGTTCAGTTGGAAAAAGACCCCAACATCGTCATTTTCGGCGAGGACGTCGGGTATTTCGGAGGCGTCTTCCGCGTGACGGCGGGCCTTCAGGAGAAGTTCGGACCGCACCGGGTCTTCGACTCCCCCTTGGCCGAAGGCGGCATCGCTGCCATCGCCATGGGCATGGGATTGAACGGTCTTCGTCCGGTTGCGGAAATTCAATTCGCCGACTACATCTTCCCTGCGTACGACCAAATCGTGAACGAAATCGCCAAACTCCGACACCGATCGGGTGGCGAATTCTCAACCCCGGTGACCTTCCGCACGCCTGCGGGGGGCGGCATCAAAGGCGGCCACCACCACTCCCAATCGCCGGAAGCCCAGTTCACCCACACGCCGGGTTTGAAAGTGGTCTATTGCTCCAACCCTCGAAACGCCAAAGGCCTCCTCACGAGCGCCATTGAGTCCAACGACCCGGTCATTTTCTTTGAGCCCAAGCGATGCTACCGAGGACCGTTTTACGGCGACCCGCACAACGTCCCAACTTGGAACAACCACCCCGAGGGCGAGGTCCCCGAAGGCTACTACGCCATCCCGTTGGAGCAAGCCAACATCGTCAAGGAAGGCAGCGCTTGCACCGTTATCGCATGGGGTGCTATGGTTCATGTGTGTGAGCAGGGCATCAAGGACTCAGGCATCGACTGTGAACTCATCGACCTTCAAACACTCGTGCCTTGGGACCGGGACACCGTGGTCAACTCCGTCAAGAAGACGGGACGCTGCGTTATCGTTCACGAAGCCCCGAAAACCAGCGGTTTTGGAGCCGAAATGAGCGCCTCCATTCAGGAACGCTGTTTCTACCATCTTGAGGCTCCCATCGAGCGGGTGACCGGTTGGGACACGCCCTTCCCCCACACCACCGAATGGGATTATCTTCCAAGTCCATCTCGCATTGCAGAAGCGATACAAAAAACACAGGAGGCATAAACATGGGAACATTTGAATTCAAACTGCCCGATATTGGAGAAGGCGTCGTCGAAGGCGAGATCGTCGAATGGATGGTCGCCGTGGGCGATGTCGTCAAAGAAGACGACCCGATTTTGTCCGTGATGACCGATAAAGCGACGGTTGAGATCCCCGCTCCATGCGATGGAACCGTCACCAGCATGGTGGGCGACGCTGGCGACATCATCCCCGTCGGCGGCGTCTGCATCGTCTTTGACGTCGAAGGTGACGGCAACGCAAGCGAAGCATCCCAACCCGTTGAGGAGAAACCCGCCGCCGAAGAAACGGCCGCACCGGTTGAAGAAAAGGCACCTGCAACGCCGCCTGCACCCGAACTCCCGCCCGTTGCCGCCCCATCGGCTCCGGCCGCCGCAGCACCCGTGGCCCGAGCAGCTGGAACGAAGGCCCTCGCTTCGCCTGCCGTCCGGCAACGAGCCCGAGCCGCAAACATTGACCTTCAACTCGTGGCGGGTTCAGGGCCTGCAGGCCGCATCAGCCACGCTGACCTTGACCGCCACATCGCCGGAGGCGCTGCTTCTGCATCCCCTTCCATGCCCGTTGGCGGTGTTGCCAAGGTGGCCCGAAACGGCACCGAGGACATCAAGGTCATCGGCTTGCGACGGAAAATTGCCGACGGCATGATGTCGTCCTACAGCACCATCCCTCACTTCTCGTATTTCGAAGAAGTTGACGTGACGGAACTGGAGTCGTTGCGCCAACACCTCAACGCCACGCGACCCGAAGGAGCACCCAAACTGACCTATTTGCCGTTCATCATGCAAGCCCTGGTCAAGGCCTTGGCCCAACGCCCGGAGTGCAACGCCCTCTACAACGATGAAGCCGGTGTCGTCACCCGCCATCAAGCCATCAACCTCGGGATTGCGACCCAGACCGACCGAGGCCTGTACGTCCCCGTGGTCAAGCACGTGGAAGCGATGGACATCTGGCAGTCCGCTGCCGAGATGGGCCGGGTCACTCAAGCCACACGAGATGGCAAGGCCGGCGTGGACGACCTCACCGGTTCCACGTTCACCATCACCAGCCTTGGCCGTTTGGGCGGCCTTGGCGCAACCCCCATCATCAACAAGCCAGAAGTGGGTATTTTGGGCGTCCACAACGCCACGGACCGAGCCGTTGTTCGCAACGGCAACATCGTTGTCCGCCGCATCATGAACCTCTCGTCCTCGTGGGATCACCGTGTGGTCGACGGTCATGACGGTGCAAGTTTGGTTCAGTTGGTAAAATCTTACTTGGAGCACCCAGCCACCATTTTCATGTGAGGTGCCGTGCATGAAGACCAAGAATTGTCAAGTCCTCGTCGTCGGCGCTGGCCCCGGTGGCTACGTTGCTGCGATTCGTTCTGCTCAACTCGGCTTGAAGACCATCATCGTGGAAGGCGAACGAGCCGGAGGCACCTGCCTGATTCGGGGATGCATCCCAAGCAAAGCCCTCATCCACGCAGCTCACACCTTTCACAACCTGGCGAAGCACGCTGAGAAGGACGGCCACATGGGCATCTCCATTCCCGGACCCGCTGAACTCGACATGAGCAACTTGGTTGGATGGAAGGAAGGCATCGTTGACCGCCTCAACAAAGGCGTCGAAGCCCTGCTCAAGAACGCCGGAGCCGAACTCGTCACGGGTTGGGCCGTCTTCCAAGACGCCAAAACGGTGAAAATTGGCGAAGGAAAAGACGCCACCCTGATTCAAGCCGACCATGTCATCATGGCCCAGGGGTCGGTGCCCATCGAACTGCCGTTCATGCCCTTCAGCGACCACGTGTTGTCCTCAAGGGAAGCCCTCTCGCTTGAGACCCTGCCGGACCATGTCGTGGTCGTCGGCGGAGGATACATCGGTCTTGAACTCGGTATCACCTTCCGCATGCTCGGATCCGAGGTCACGGTGGTTGAGGCCATGGATTCCGTCCTCCCCTTGTTTGACAAGGAATTGCGCCGTCCGCTCGAACTCTTCCTCAAGAAAAACAAGATCACCGTCCATACCGGCGTCTTCGCAAAGGGTGTAGAGGATGCAAAAGGTGGCAAGGTTCAACTGAACTTCATCGACAAGAACGAGAAAGACGAGAAGAACATGCAGAGCGTCATTGCCGACAAGGTCCTGGTCACCGTCGGTAGGAAACCGGCCTCCAACGGACTGGAAAGCACCGGCATCGCTCTCAACGACCGCGGTTACGTCAAGGTCAACGAGCGCTGCGAGACGAACATGAAGGGCGTTTACGCCATCGGTGATTTGTGCGATCTCGGCGAAATGCTCGCCCACGTCGCCTCCTTCCAAGGGGAGATGGTGGCCGAACTCATCGCCGGGCACAAGCGAGCCTACGACCCCGTAGCCGTTCCCGCCATCGTGTTCACCGAACCCGAAATCGTGTCCGTCGGCTTGTCCCCCGACGAAGCCGAAGAAGCCGGCCATCCCGTCATCACCGGAAAATTCCCACTGGCAGCCAACGGTCGTTCCCTGACCCAAGAAGCGGAGAAGACGGGAGGATTCATCCGAGTAGTTGCTCGCGAAGACGACCACCGCATCCTCGGCATTCAGGGCGTGGGTACGCACATCAGCGAACTGGTGGGCGAATGGACGCTGGCGCTCGAAATGGGTGCGGTCCTCGAAGACATCGCCCAAACGATTCACGCTCACCCCACCATGACCGAGATGACCCACGAAGGGGTGCTCGACACGCTTGGTCACGCCATCCACAAGATGTGAGTTCCCGACTCGGGTGAAGCCGACGGCAGCCTACTCTTCCTCGATGTCGTTTGCCATCATGACGGCCACGGGCCGGGTGCGCTCGTTTTCATCAAGGACCAACCGCACCATGATGATCATCGGTGCACCGATAATCGCACCCGCAATGCCCCATACTTGCGAGAAAACCATGACGGTGAGCAAGAGAACCAAGGGCGAGATGCCGATTTTGGCTCCCGAAAGGTTTGGCTCAACCAGCGAGCCGAACATCTGTTGGTTCCCGATCAAAAGGCCGAGCATCAGCAAGGCGGTCAACGGTTCAAGCATGATGAAGCCGATGAGAACGGGGGGGATAGTGGCGAACAGTGCCCCCAAAATGGGAATGAAATCCAAAAGGAAACAAAGAACACCAAACAAAAACCAACCGGGAATATCGAATCCGATGGGTGAGATGATGACGGTCATGACGATGGCCTGACCCCCGCTGCACGTCACTTTGGAAACGACGTAAGCACTGATGGATTCCATTGAATCGTGCACGATGTTGCGGGCACGGCCGGAGGAATACGGAAAAGCCGCGTTGAACCGCTTGGCGATGGTGTGTTCTTCGAGGATGATGAACAGCAGGAAAATCAGAACGGTGATCATGGTGCCGACAAAGGCGCCCAGTGACCCCAAAATAGCGAGAACAAAGACTTCGATGTTGCTCGGTGAAGCCAAGACGTCAACCCAACTGGAGTCAGAGAAGATGATTTCCAAGCCGTAGAGGTCGGACTGAGCGTACGTCGCTCGCTTCTCCTCGAGGGCGGCCGTGATTTCGGGGACCTCTTCAACAAAGAGCGAGAGTTGCTCGTAGAGGAAAATCGAGATGAAGTACATGCTGAGGATGAACGCTACCAAGACCGTTCCGTACGAAACCGCTTGGTTGCCAACCTTTTGGTGAATGTGTTGTTCAATCGGTTTGATGAGGAAAAACAGCAGAACCGCAATCGCCAGCGGCATCAAGATGGGTTTGAGATGAACCAGGGCCAAGTACACAACCACGCCAACGATGGCCACGCTTGCTGCGGTGGTTCGTTTTGATTCGAGGCCAACCTTGGAAATTGATTCCATGAATTCGCTCCACCGGGCACTCACCTAAGGTTTCCCCCGGAATTGACCAGCAAAACCGGAATCTGAGGGGCGTCACTCGCAGGGGACGAACCGTTGAACAGCGTTGGCCGAAGCACGGGTCACCGAGCCTCGCTGTCCACCTTGAACGGACCGAGTTCAGCAACCCAAGCAATGAATCCGATGAGGAGGGTTTGCGCTAGCAACCGGCCAACGTGCCACGCCGTGCCGTATTTCACCCCGTTCAGCGGAATATCGTTCACCCACATGTTGAGGTTGGCCCAATAGAGCGCCACCAACATGAGGATCCCGAATTTTGCCGCAGGCTCTCGGTAGCGAGTCGAGATGAACAATGCACCGAAGAGAATCTCAGCAACTCCGCTCAGGTAAACCCAAACATCAGGCCTCCCAAGAATATCCGGGACGATGGGCTCGTACCACGTGGTGCGAATGAAATGGTCAACGCCGATGAACACGAAAACTGCACCAAGAGCCCATGCAGAAAAACGGCGAGCGTTTGTGGGCATCGCTCTATCTTCCGCGAACATCGTAGAAAAAGAAGTGTTCACCGGAAAGGCTCAACCCACCGAGAAGGAGAGGAGAAGACCCTCAACTGCCGCACATCAAACAGTCATCCGGACTGTCGAGGCTGCAGGCGATGGCGTCCAAGCTGTCCACGTCTTCTGCTCGGTCAGCAAGACCGCCAACGGTTTGGTCTTCCTTGTCCGAGGCTTCAACCGTGAACTGAATGGCGTCTGCAGCGGCCTTGGTTCGGAGGTAGTACATCCCGGTCTTCAGGCCCTGTCGCCATCCGTAGAAGTGCATCGAGGTCACCTTGGCGGGGTTGGCGTCCACCATGTGGATGTTCAACGATTGGCTTTGGTCAATGTATGCACCTCGGTCGGCGGCCATGTCAAGGACGTGACGCTGCTTGATTTCCCACGTGGTCTTGTAGAGGTCGCGAATGTGCTCAGGAATGCGTTGAATTCCTTGGATGGACCCCTTGTGACGCAAGATGTCGTCTTTCATCTCAAGGCTCCACATGTCCTCGTCGATGAGGTCGCGCACGAGGTGCTTGTTCAACACCACGAATTCGCCGGAGAGGGTGCGACGAACGTAGAGGTTGGAGGTGAAGGCTTCGAAGCACTCGTTGTTGCCCAAGATTTGGGAGGTTGAGGCGGTCGGCATGGGAGCGAGGAGCAGGGAGTTCCGCATGCCCTTGTCGATGATCTCGGCCTTGAGCGAATCCCAATCCCAGCGACCGCTGTGCTCGTTCATGCCCCAGAGGTCAAACTGAAGTTGACCTTGGCTGGCGGGCGAGCCTTCGAACGTCGAGTACGGGCCTTCCGCAACAGCGGCGTCTTTCGAAGCGGTGCAGGCTGCGAAGTAGATGGTTTCGAAGATCTCTTTGTTCAATGCCCGGGCTCCTTCACTCTCGAAGGGCAACTTCAGCATGGCAAACACGTCGGCCAAGCCTTGAACACCCAACCCGATGGGGCGATGGCGCATGTTTGAGTTCCGAGCCTCTTCAACAGGGTAGTAGTTGACGTCGATAACACGGTTCAAGTTGCCCGTGGCGTGGTAGGTCACGTCGTAGAGAAGTTGGTGGTCAAATTCGCCTGCACTTGTGTTCACGAACTTGGGCAGAGCGATGGAGGCGAGGTTGCAAACCGCTACCTCGTCCTTGGCCGTGTATTCCATGATCTCCGTGCAAAGGTTGGAGGAGCGGATGGTACCGAGGTTCTTTTGGTTGGATTTCTCGTTGGCTGCGTCCTTGTAGAGCATGTAAGGCGTCCCGGTCTCGATTTGAGCTTCCACGATCTTGTCCCACACCACACGGGCAGGGAGGGTTTCTCGGGCCAAGCCTCGGCGTTCATAGTCTTCGAACATGGCCTTGAATTCGGCACCGTAGACGTCCTGCAAACCGGGGCACTCGTTGGGGCAGAAGAAGGACCAGTCGGCGTTGTTCTCCACGCGTTCCATGAACAAATCGGGCGTCCACATGGCGTAGAAGAGGTCGCGGGCTCGCATCTCTTCCTTTCCGTGGTTCTTCTTCAAGTCGAGGAACGCCAAGATATCCGGGTGCCAGGGCTCCAAGTAAACGGCGATGGAACCCTTGCGCTTGCCGCCGCCTTGGTCGACGTAGCGGGCGGTGTCGTTGAAGACGCGCAGCATGGGGACGATGCCGTTTGAGGTTCCGTTGGTTCCCTTGATGTAGGAACCTTTGGAGCGAACGTGGTGAATCGAGAGACCGATGCCACCGGCGGATTTCGAAATCAACGCACATTGCTTGAGCGTGTCGTAGATGCCGTCGAGCGAATCGTCCTGCATCGTGAGCAGGAAGCAGGAGGACATCTGGGGCATGGGCGTGCCCGAGTTGAACAGTGTCGGCGTTGCGTGCGTGAAGTAGCCTTGGCTCATCAGGTCGTAAGTCTTCAGCGCCTTCTCGATGTTGCCGTGGTGAATACCGACTGCGACCCGCATCAACATGTGTTGAGGGCGCTCGGCCACCACGCCGTTGAGCTTGAGCAGGTAGGAGCGCTCCAAGGTCTTGAAACCGAAGTAGTCGTAGGAGTGGTCGCGAGTGTAGTCGATGTGCGCATTGAGCACGTCGGCGTTGGCCATGATGATATCGTAGACCTCTTGGGAGATGAGCGGGGCGTGCTTGTTGGACTCTGGGTCGATGTACTCGCGCAGGTCGGTGATGACGTCGGTGAACACGTCTTTGGTGGAGCGATGAAGATCGTCCACGCAGATGCGCGCCGCCAAACGGCTGTAGTCGGGGTGATGGGAGGCGAGGGAGGCTGCCGTCTCGGCGGCGAGTTGGTCCAATTCCCTCGTCGTGACGCCGTCGTAAAGACCCTCGATGGTCAACTTCGTCACGTGCCCGGGGTCAACCCAGGTCTCGTCCAGACCCTCGGCAAGCGTCACCAACTTTTCGTGGATGGCATCAAACCGTACATCTTCTCGCTCGCCTTTTCGATTCACAACTTGCATAGCCATACTTCATCCTCCGGTGTTCATTTGAGTGCGTGATATCTTCCTTTGTTCGCGTACGGTTCAAAAGTCTTCGTCCACGGAAAATCGCTGTTGGACACTTCCCAAGGAGGCGCTTTCCATCACGCCGGCCTTCTGGTATTCGGCCACGCGCTTCTCGAAGAAGTTCGTCTTGCCCTGCATGGAGATCATCTCCATCCACGGGAAGGGGTTGCCGACGTTGTAGATCTTGGAGCAGTTGAGTTGCACCAGGAGGCGGTCAGCCACGAACTGAATGTACTGCTTCATCAGGTCGGCGTTCATGCCGATGAGGTTGACCGGGAGCGCCTGCGTGACGAATTCAATTTCGATGTCGACCGCTTCAGCGATGACACGACGAATGACGTTCTCGCCGGCGCCACGAAGCAACTTGTTGTGCAACAAACAGGCAAAGTCGCAGTGGAGACCTTCGTCGCGAGAGATGAGTTCGTTGGAGAAGGTTAGGCCGGGCATCAAGCCGCGCTTCTTGAGCCAAAAGATGGCGCAGAAGGAGCCCGAGAAGAAGATGCCTTCAACCGCTGCAAAGGCGACCAAGCGTTCGGCGAAGGAGCCGCGCTTGCGGGACAACCAACGCATGGCCCATTGCCCCTTCTTCTGGACGGACGGCACGGTCTCGAGGGCTTTGAAGAGGTGATCCTTCTCTTTCTCGTCTTCGATGTAGGTGTCGATAAGCAGGGAGTACGTCTCTGCGT
>JAURDA010000016.1 GCA_030828165.1 Candidatus Poseidonia sp. | reverse complement strand
GTTGTACCATCCATCGCCGTCCTGGTCTGGACATCCGATCATGCCGTTCTGCCAGGAGGTGCCTTCCTGCGTTGGACATGCATCTTGTTCCGTGGTCGCTGCGTTGTACTCGCCGGGCCATGATGGGTTCCGGTCCTCCCACGTGGTGTTGGCATAATTGTCTCCGTAACCGTCGCCGTCAAAATCCGACCACTGCGTTGGGTCATCGAGAAAGGCGTCGGCGCCGTCATCTGGATTCCACGTGTTGTCAGGATTGGAATAGCCGTCGCCGTCGGTGTCGGCGCAGCCAAGGCGGTCAAGGGTGGAGGTTCCGCTCACATCAGGGCAGTCATCGGGCGTGGTTCCTTCGGGGTTGTCCCCGTAGCCGTCACCGTCTGCATCGAACCATTGCGTGGGGTCGAGCATGAACGCATCGTCCTCATCGGCCCATCCGTCGCCGTCCATGTCGGGACACGCATTCTTTCCGCCCAACGTGGAGTTCCCGGCTTGGTTGGGGCAATCGTCAAAGTTGTCGGACCAGCCGTCGTCGTCGCTGTCCACGCACCCCTCTTCACCCAGCGTAGAGGTGCCGATGACGGTTGGACAATCGTCGCTGACGTCTTCAAATCCATCGCCGTCATCGTCCGTGTCTTCATCGGCATCTCGGCATCCATCGCCGTCAACGTCGGTTACGCTGTCGGACTGCCAGGTGGGTCGAGGGGGCTGATAGGACGAACGGGGACATTGGTCGTTGGCGTTCTCCACCCCGTCGTTGTCCATATCGTTGTCTTCAACGCCGTCTTTGCAACCGTCCCGGTCCCAATCCGTTGAATTTGCAGGGTCGGCGAAGTCTTGGGTGGAATCCCAATTCGCCTCACCCGAACGGGGGCAGTCGTCGCCCGAATTGTCCGTTATCCCATCGTTGTCGTCGTCCACATCACAGGCGTCCCCTTGAGCGTCCCCGTCGGTGTTCTCCTGCAGAGGGTTGGAATCGGTTGGGCAATTGTCGGTATAGTCGGGGATGCCGTCGTTGTCAGAATCCGCTTTGAGAGCGGGGTTGACGGCCCAAACAAAGGCATCCCATCCTCCGGTGCTGCTCACGCTGTTGGTGCCTTTGGTGATGCTGTTGCTTCCGGATGGACCGGCGAAGGAACCCACCACGGCCACCATATCACTGGAATTGACCGCGATGTCCCAACCCACCTCAAGGGCGTTGCTTCCCGTGACATCGAGCCAAGACCATCCGCCTGTGGACGTGAGACCACCCATAACGACGTCCGCATCGAGCGAAGAGATCCATGAACTGCTGGTTCCTGTGATTGATTTGGTGCCGCCGCTAAAGGTCCCGTCGAGGAAAAACGACGTGAAGACAATCTCGCCTCTTGAGGTCAAGTCCATGCCCTGGAGGCCATCACCGCTGCTGGAGCCGCCCGTTGCTGCCCATTGGTTGGCCGATGTTGCTCCTTCTTTGATGAAGAACACGTCTGCTCCGCCCTTGTTGGCGGTGATGGTCCAGCCGTTTTTCGCCATCGTTCCTTCAAACGAGCCGCCGAGGTAGAGGTCGCCTGAGCCGTCGATGGCGAGGTTGCTCAAGGTCACGGCCTGATTGGCGATCCCGTATCCTGTGAGCGATTGGAATGCGCCAGCGGTCGAGACCTTGAGCACGAACGAGTCTTGCGTTCCAACGACGTTGTAACTGTTGGTGCCGAACAAGATGTTGTTTTGGGTTACTCCGGAAACATAGATGTTGCCACCGGCATCCACCACGACATCGGTCACCTGTTGCGTGCCGATGCCGCCACCGCTGACGACCCACTTGAGGGCTCCGTTCATCCCGTCCAATTTCGCCACAAACACCTCGGCATTTGAGACGTTGATCGTGGTTCCTCCGAAATCGGTTTCTCCCGAGAAATATCCAGCCACGATGATGTCACCGGTTTGGTCCACCGCAATGGCTTGAGGAACGCTGCTATCGGTGGAAGAATTGGGTTTGGTTTGGAACCCTTTTGCCCACATCCAATTGCCGGCTGTGTCGGTTGAGGCGATGAACGCATCAAATTGCACCGACGTGGTCAAGGAGGTTTGGCCAAAGGAAACGGGTCCGTACATGTACCCCGAAACCACGGGTTTCCCGGTGGAAGAAGCGACGTCGGTGAAGAAGGATACACCGCCTTGGCTGTGGTCCGCTCCAACCAAAAAGTTCCAGTTGCCGGTGTCATCGAGAGAGGCGAGGTAGAAATCGTTCCCGTTTGAGTAGGGCGAGGTCGGGATGTAGGTGTGCGTACCAAAGGTCAGCGCTTGTGCCGATGAATTGACATCACCGGCAACGAAGTACCCAGCGTCTGAAGCAACGATGGCCCCGGAGAATTCATCGTGGGAGTTGGTTCCGCCGCTTGCAAGGAAGACTTCAGGCGTCGAGGAGCGTCCTGAGGCGGGTAAAGGTGCCATTTCCTCTGCCATCACCAGAGGGGCTGGAGTTGAAGCGGTGATGAGCACGCTCAAGAGCAACAAGGTGACGAGTGCGGTGCTGGTGGCGACGGTTCGGTGGCCCATGGTGCAAGGCTACCGCTCAAGGGACATCAAGGCTTGGACGGGTTGCCCCGTCTTGGCTCACTCGAGGTTGGTGTCGAGCGCCATCAAATCGCTGTCACCGGCATCGAGCACGGTGATGGTGGACACCGAAAACGGCTTTCCGCAGGCGATGCCCAGTTCACGGTTGACCATCCGGGCTCGGTGCATCGTCACTTCGGGGTGCGCAGCACGGAGCGCGGTGGTGTAGTCCTCTGGGCAGTTGGCGGCCAGAATGATCATCTTGGCTTCACCGCTTGCGCAGGCGTCTTTGGCTTGTCGTTGTCCAAACAACAGGTTTCCTGTTGCGATAGCGTTCTTCAATTGTCGGCTTAGGTCCATTTTTCTTCCTCCATTCTCCACATGTGTTTCTCATGGTTGGAACATCATTCCTCAGGGATGTAGTAGAGCGCAACGCTGCCGGTTCCCAAGGAAATGGGTTGACCGACAATGATGTTCTCTGCAACACCGGTCAAGTAGTCCTTCTCGCCGATGATACCGGCCTTGAGCAGGTGGTTCACGGTCACTTCGAAGGCTGCACGAGCCAAGATGCTGTGCTTGGTTCCGGAAACACCGTGGCGACCGATGGCTCGCACTTCACCTTCAGAGGTCATCACGTCGGCAACCATCAACAGGTGACGGACGTCGACTTCGAGACGTGCGCCGTCAAGCGTCAGTTGCAATTCGTTGACGATGGCTTGTCGGGCAGCTTCGATGCCCAAGTAATCGTAAATCTCGATGATGTTGTTGGTGTAGGTGCGGGAACGGTCGATGTTTTCCAATTCACTGATGCGTTGAAGGTTGCTTCCAATGGTCGAGAGGTAGTATTCACCGGTCTTGTCGTCAAGTTGCGGGTTGGCACGCTCGATACCGGGGATGCCCTTGAGGCGCATGTCACGGATCTTTTCCTCAAGTTGGAGAAGCATCGTGTACGACGGAGGGTTTTCCGCCAACTCAGCGAGGTCGTCCTCCGAGTGAACACCAGGAATGAGCGTCAACGTGGACGGGTTCTTTTCCTTGTCCGCTTGAACGAGAAGCCGGGTGGCTCGCTCCAACTTGTCCTTGACTTCAGCAGCGGTCATGTTTTTCTGCTTGAGGTTGGTTTTGTTGAGTTGAAGAACCAAGCGTCGTTGGGCGACGTCGGTTTCAAGCTTGGCGATGTTCACCGTGGTCGTCACCTCAATGGCGGCGGCCAGTTTCTTTGCAGCGGTGCCGTCTTGTTTCTGTTCTTCCTTCATTCGGATGGTCATCGTTGGCGTTTGCGGCACTTTTCGGGCGTCGACGATTTCAATGATTCGAGGAAGACCTTGGGTCACGTTGACGGTGGCCACACCTGCGTAGTGGAACGTACGCATGGTCATCTGCGTTCCCGGCTCACCGATGGATTGTGCGGTGATGATGCCGGCGGCTTCGTACGGGTCGATGCTGGCTCGCTCAAGGGCTTCGATGGCTTCACCGATGATCTTCTTTGCTTGCGGTTTGGTCAACTTCTTCTTTCCACGAGCATGACATGCTTTGGTCAGTTCGGCCAGGATGCGGTTGGTGAAACGGGTCGAACCGGCATCTTCTGCAGCGCTCTGAAGACTGGTGTAGACGGGGTCGTCTGCAAGGGCATCCTCCAACGAACGCATTTTGCGGTCGTAATCGTAGGTTTCCATGTCAGCGACGGTCTTGGTTCGCGCGCGCCGCTTGGAAAGACGGACCTTCGTGATGGGCCCGGAGGTGTCGGCGTCGCCATCGCGTCCCTTTTGGGTGGCTGCGATGATGGTGGCGTGGATGTTGCCGGCCTGTTCCGAATCGGTTTCGCAGATTTGAGCGATGTCGTTGGCGGTCATCACCTTGACATCGTCCCACTTGCGGTCGTCGGCAAGAGCGTGGGCAAAGGTTTCCTCAATGCCCAAATCCATGAGCTTCTTCTTGGTTGCACTCTTAACGACCATCAGTCCTCACCTCCACCGTCGTTCTCGTCGGCTTCGAATTCCCATGCTCCCATGTCCTCTTCGTCGTCGTCGCGCTCAAAGGATTCTCGGTCAATTTCGAGACCGCCTTCGGTGCCAAGCGCTGCGTCAACGATGACATCAATGTTGAACGGTGAACCGTGCACGCCACGTGAGGGGTCAATGCCGTCTTCGCCGTAGCTGAACTGGATGATGCGGTTTGCCGTGTTTCGGACCGAGAGCATGTCGTCATCGAAGACCTTCAAGTCGTCCATGGCGTTGATCAATCGGCGTTGCATGTAACCGGATTTCGCGGTACGGACGGCCGTGTCGACCAAGGACTCACGACCGGAAACCGAGAGCATGAAGAACTCCGTTGGTTCCAATCCACGCTTGAACGAAGAGGCGATGAAACCGCGCTCGTCCGCACCTCGGCCACCCCGCTTGAAGTGGGGCAGAACACGTTCGTCGTAACCTCGCTCCAGGCGCTTTCCACGGACCTTTGCTTGGCCGATGGAGGCGGCCATCATGGTCAGGTTGTCCATGGACCCGCGGGCTCCGGAGATGGCCATGTTGACGGCAGCGTTCGTTGAACCGGACTTGTTGAGTTCGTCCTTTGCAATGTCACCGGCTTCTTGCTTGCCTTTGTCGAGCATTTGCATGATGTTTTCTTCCAACGTTTCCCGCTGGGTTCGCCCGGGACGTGCTTCGTAGCCTTTCCCGGTCTTTCCGAACTTTTCGAGTTCTTCGTTAACACCGTCTTGAGCGAGGGCGTTGGCTGCGTTGATGGCGGCCACGGCCTCCTCGGAGAGGTCTTCATCGTCGATACCGGTGGTGAAACCGAGCGAGGTACAAGCGGCGATGGACAGGCGGGTAAACTCGTCAAGGAAGCGCGCCCCTTGCTCGGGGCCGTTGGTTTGAACGATGGCGTCCAACAATCGACCGTCTTCTGCACCGATGGCCCGCTTGTCAAGGGTCCCGTCAACGTTGCCGTCCTTGACCATGACCATGTCGTTGGAGCGGCTGCGGAACCGAAGGTGGATGTTGTCTGGGATGATGAGGGAGATGATGTCTTGTCCGCGGAAGGCAGGGTTGCCGTCAGCGTCCTTCACCAACTCGGGCAGTTGGCCGGTGTAGCCAATGTTCCCCAGCATCTCGAGACCGTGCACCTGGCGAATGAGCGTCCCGGGGCGGGACAGCAAGTAAGCGCCTGAGATGTGGTCGTGGATTCCACCGATCACCGCACCGCCGTAGCGGGGCGTGAGGATGTGTTCTTGGACACGCATCAAAATCTTCGCTTCGGCTCGAGCTTCTTCGGACTGAATGACGTGAAGGTTCATCTCGTCGCCGTCAAAGTCAGCGTTGTAGGGCGTACAGACCGCGAGGTTGAACCGGAACGTGTGGCCCTTCATGACACGAACTTCGTGCACCATCATCGACATGCGGTGCAACGAAGGTTGCCGGTTGAAGATGGCGACGTCGCCGTCGATCAGGTGACGCTCGACTTGGAGACCTGGCTTGGGGTTGCCGTAGCGGTCCAAGGTGGAGAGTCGGTCTTCAACACCGGTTCGCTCTTCGCCCCACTCGTCGAAGGGGCTGCCGCAGTGAGGGCAAGCCACCTCGAGGTGTTCGGGGAAGGGTTCAGGGTGAGGGTTGTCCGCTTGGGCCAACTCGTGCATCCATCGGTAGTGGAGAACGGCACGAGGGTCGTCCTCGGCGAGCTTCTTGCCCTTTTCATCGATGCCTTGGAGGTTGTTGAGGGTCGCCTCGTCGTTGACGACGTAACTCACTTCTTCTTGTTGGTCCATTCCACTGAGGGAAATTTGCTTCTGAATGACCATGCCCGGCAGGAAGTTTGGCGCCGGAAGAACCGAGTGGAGGTCGTGGCGGGTCGTGGTGTCTTCGTTGCATTCGGGGTTGTGGCAGCGGAATCCTGCGTTGATGAGGCGGCTTCGCTGGTTGATCTTGACACGTCGGCCGTCGCCGCGCACGATGTAGTTTACACCGGGGTGGACTTCGGGGCCACGCAGGATCATCTGGCGCATTTGCTCTCGGTTCCGCGTAGTCACGCGGATGGGGACCGTCAATTCCTTGGCGATCTTGGTCGGCACACCGACCTCGTTCACGCTGAGGTAGGGGTCGGGAGAAATCACGGACCGTGCACAGAAATTGACACGCTTACCGGACAGGTTGCTTCGGAAGCGACCTTCCTTCCCCTTCAGGCGCTGCGTGAGCGTCTTGAGGGTGCGGCCGGAGCGGTGCCGTGCGGGTGGAATACCGGAGGTTTGGTTGTCGAAATAGGTGGTGATGTGGTATTGGAGCAATTCCCACAGGTCCTCAACGATGAGTTGGGGGGCACCGGAGTCACGGTTCTCACGCAGACGTTGGTTGATGCGAAGAACGTCAACCAATTTGTGCGTCAAGTCGTCTTCCGAACGGTCGCCGCTGTCCAGAGTAATGGAGGGGCGGACCGTGATCGGGGGTACGGGAAGCACCTTCAGGACCACCCACTCGGGACGGTTTTGTTTGTCCATGCCGATGAAAATCAGGTGTTGCGGAGGGATGCTGCTGAGCCACTCACGGACATCGCGAGGGTTGAGTTTCCGCTCGGTGTTGTCGTGCTTTTCCTTGAACGTCGTTGGTTTGTCGAGGATGATTTTTCCTTGGGACGAGCCGCAGTGCATGCACACCTTTCGCTTGGTGCCCGAGGTGACCTTTTCCACTTCCTTGATGATCTTCGAGAACTCCGTGGAACCAACACCGTGCTTGGTGATGACGTCGCGAATTCGGTTTCGGTAGAAATCCTGCTCGGTTTGCTCGGGGTTTGAACCGGGAGAAGTGCCCGCTTCGCTGTGAAGCAAGATGTTGCTGCACTCGTTGCACGTGGCCTTGAGTGCGGTCTTGATGAGGTTCACGAAACCGATGTGGATGACGGGCAGTTCCAGTTGGATGTGCCCGAAGTGACCGGGTGAGTCTTGGTACTGACAGTTGTCCGTCGGGCAGAGAAGACCGGGTTCGATAACACCCATGTGCGGGTCCATCAGACCCTGCTTGTAGGCGTGCCCGTCGTCCTTGTAGGTGTCTGCCGTCTTCACTTCAACAGCGGACATCTTGCGGATTTCCAACGGGTCCATCAAACCAAATCGAATCTGGGCGATTCGCTTGGGGATCATCGTGCTTTTTCGGCTCATTTTCGGTCCTCCAGTTCAAGACGCATGGCCACACCTAAACTCTTCATTTCGTCCAGGAGCAGCTTGAATGCATAGGATGTTTGCACCTTGTAGACTTCAGCGCCATCGCCGTGGATGGGGCTGACGTAGGTGCCACGCTTGGGGTCGTACCAGGCGATGTGACCGGACTGAGCGCAAACGTACATGTCGATACCGTCCGATTCATCGAGCAATCGGTCCTTGATGACCATCGATGCGCCGTGTGCAATCAAACAGTCTCGCTCCATCTCACCAAACCGCAGACCGCCTTGTCGGGCTCGTCCTTCGGTGGGTTGGCGGGTCAAGATTTGGACTCGACCACGGGAACGGGCGTGGATCTTGGAACTCACCAAGTGGTGCAAACGCTGGTAGAAGATGCATCCAACGAAGATTTCGGCAGGGTAACTCTCGCCGGTCTCACCGTTGATCATCATCTCACGGCCGGTGTGAGCCAAGCCGTTTCGGACGAGGCCGTCGCGCAGACTCGACTCTTTCTCGCCTCGGAAGGCCGTTCCGTCAATGCGGCGTCCTTCCATGGCGCCGACCTTGCCGCCGATCATCTCGAGAACGTGGGCGACGGTCATCCGGGAAGGAATGGCGTGCGGGTTGATGATGAGGTCAGGAACGACACCGTCGGGGGTGAAGGGCATGTCCTCTTGTTCCACCAAGCGTCCAATAACGCCCTTTTGACCGTGGCGAGAAGCGAACTTATCGCCGACTTCGGGGACTTTGTGGCTTCGGACCATGACACGAACCAAGCGGCCGGAATCGAGGGATTCCGTGACGTAGACGTTGTCGACCCATCCTTTCTCACCGTGGCGAACGAGCATGGAGGATTCTCGGCGTTCTTGAGCCATCAAGAAGTGGCCACCGGAGGACTCTTCCAAGAAGCGAGGTGGGCTGGTCTTTCCAACCAACACGTCGCCGCCTTCCAATTGGGATTCGGGGACGGGCAAGCCGTCGGCTTCGAGGTGGAGGTATGCGTCCGGTGTCTTCAGGCCCTTGATCTCCTGCTTGGAGGTGCCGGGCTTTTCGATTTCTTCAACCTGGCCGCCAGGGAACCGTCGGCGTTCGGCGTTGTAGGTTCGGTTGAAGGTTGAGCGGCCCAGTGCGCGGTCGATGGAGCCCTTGTTCATGATGACAGCGTCTTGCATGTTGTAGCCGTGAAGCGACATGATGGCGACGATGAAGTTCTGTCCACCCGGTCGGTCGTCAAAGTGGGTCGTTTCCATGGCTCGCGTCTTGGTGATGGAGCGTTGAGGGTAGTGGAGGATGTGGGCCCGGGTGTCCGGTCGCATGCGGTAGTTGGCGCTGGGAAGGCCCAAGGATTGCTTGACCATGGCCGTTCCACCGGTGACACGAGGCGTGGAGTTGTGCTCCGGGTAAGGGATGAGGGATGCGCAAACGCCCAAGACGAGTTGCGGGTCGATCTCACAGTGCGTGTGCTCGTCGGTGTAAAGCAGCGGTACTTCGAACGTGGTCGTATCGACCTTTCCGTTGGGCATGCTGACCTTGGCCTGCAAGGCGGCAACGGTTGAGCGAGGTTCTCCGAGGTTCATCCACTCCACGTCTTCGTACTTGACGACGCGGCCTGCCAAACCGGCGGAGTCGCCTTCGGGCACGGTTTCGGGTAGCACGAACGGGCGAGGGGCGATGTAGAGGTCTTCTTCCTCTTCAGCGTCAACCCATTCCACGACGCCTTCGATGACGAGTTGGCGGAAGTTCATCTCGCCGCTTGCAAGCTTTGCAAGGTGCTCGTGGGTCAGGCGGGGGGCACCGTCGTAAAGGATGAGCAAGGGTCGTAGAATTCGTCCCTTGTCGGTGTTGATGAAGATGTCCTTGTTGTCCACATCGTGGCGAATGGAAACTTCCGAGGGGATGACGCCGCGGCGGCGAGACGACTTGAAGTGGTCGACCAGCTTGCTTCCACGCTTGTGAATCCCGTAGATGTCACCGTTCACGTGGACGCGGTCACCATCGGTCCAGTCATCGGGTTGGTAGACGTCAAGTTCGTCGAGGCGCTCGCGGATTTCCACTTCGTTGATGTCCTCGGAGATGTCGATCATCTGGGCGGCGTTCTTCACCAGGCCGCAGTTCTGGCCTTCCGGCGTTTCGTTGGGGCAGAGTCGGCCCCACTGCGTGGGGTGAAGGTCACGTGCTTCGAAATGCGGTTGACTGCGCACGAGAGGGGAGGTCACACGACGCATGTGCGAGAGTGCAGCCAAGTACGTCGTCCGGTCGAGCAATTGGCTGACACCGGAACGCCCACCGACCCAGTTGCCGGTTGCGAGTGCGTGCATGATCTTCGACGTGAGGACATCCGGACGCAGGCACGACGTGATTTTCAGCTCACGCTTGCGGTTGTGATGGCGCTCAAGTTGGTACTTCAAGTCCCGGGCGAGTTGTCCAGCGGAGACGCGGAAGAGGTCTTCGATGAGGTCGCCAGCGAGGCGGACACGCTTGTTGGCGTAGTGGTCCTTGTCGTTCGGGTCTCGGCCTTCAATGGCCATTTCCAACACTTGGCGAACGATTCGTCCGAGGTAAATGGCCTTCTTCTCGCGGTCGCCGGCTTGGTCGCCAAGATGCGGGAGAAGTTCCCGGTCGAGCAACTGGTTGACGCGTGCCTCTCGGTATTCTTTTTGCTGACCTGCGGCGAATTTCTTTTCGAGCCACTGGTGGCTTTCCTCGGTCGTCACGACTTTGTATTCCTCGTTGTCGTTGACCTCATTGATGTTGGCAACGATGAACTTGAACGAATCGGTGTTGCCAGCAATGGCTTGGAAGATTTGCTGGTCGTTTTCAACACCGAGGGCTCGCATGAGCAGAACAACGGGGATGGCGGTGGTTCCGGCCGTGCTGATCTTGACCATGAGCATGCCGTCACGGCGCTTCTCAACGGTCAGAGGTTTTCGCATGCCGTCCTTTTGGGAGAAAATCTTGGCGACTTCGGTTTGCTTGGCATAGCGCTTGTTGATTTCAACCGTCACGCGGTTTGGAGCAAGGTCTTCCATCGAAATGAGGACGCGCTCGGTACCGTTGATGATGAAATAGCCACCGGGGTCAAGGGGGTCTTCGCCCTTCTTGCGCAGGAGGTCGTGCCACGTGCCCTTGTCCTCTGCGGAGGTGGTCGGGGCCAACACGCGGTCACCGGCGATGTGCTTGGGGTGAAGGTTGCACCGTTCGGACCGGACCATGATGGGCATCGAGCCGACGGGGACGCCAGTTTCGGTGGGTGAGGGCACGCCGTTTCGCTTGATGGTGAAGTCGATGGTAACGGGGGACATGTAGGTCAACTTGCGCAGGCGGCACTCCATTGGCGTCGATGGGTTGAGGGCCCCGTTGGCTTCTTTGACCGTTGGTTGCCCAAGTTTGACGTTCTTGAGTCGGATGACGATGTCCTGGTCGTGGACGTCGAGTTTGATGTAACCGCCTTCATCGTCGTCAAAGTCCTCGTCGGTTCCAACGCGGATGTTTCGGATGATGCGTTCCATTCGAGAGATGGTGTTCTCCGATGCGGGGATACAGTCGTTGTATGATGCGAGTTGGTGGTTGACCAGGCTGCGTTCTTTGAAAAATGCTTGAATGATTTCCTGCATGATGTTTCTCTCCTTCAGTTCCCCTCGACGATGAGTCGGTATGCGATCGTTCGACCCGCTGATGGGGATTGGCGAGCGACTTTCAGCACGCGGTCGGCAATCCAGCCTGCTGCGAGCGGTTTGTAATCGGGGTCTGCCAGACTTGCGGCAGCGTCTTTTGCTTCTTCGGTTTCCTTGATGACTTGGACCACGGGGTCGGTGATCAGAATCTTCGGGAGCAGCTCTTTGGCGAGACGCTCCTCGCCCGTTTCGGGGTCAAGTTGCATCATCTGCCACGGAGCGAGTTCTTCCATTTCGATGGCGAGTTGTGCTTCGGGGGAAATGTTGGCGTCACCGACGAGTTCCTGGTGGGGCACCAGTTCGTGGTTCAAGGCGTTGAATCGGGAAGTGATTTCAGGGCGATCGAGGTCGTCGATGGCCTTTGCACGAATGGTAATTTTCGTGCTTTTCTTTGCTGCACGTCGTCGAGAGCCCTGTTCGGCGATGATGTTCATGGTGTTGATGAACTCCTCGGCGTCTTTTGAGATGCCCAGCGTCGAAGCCACCTCATCGTGGCTCATGTTCTTGATGTCGGTCATGTTTCGGTCGGTGGCGAGTTTGTGAGCGTACTCGTCAGAGACGCCGAGTTCCATCAACCGCTTTTTCGTTGCACTTTTTACGACCATTTTTACACCCCGGATCGCCCACCCACACGGAGCCTGCAGCCCAATCAGGCGGGCCCGACGGGGTTCGAACCCGCGACCATCGGATTAAAAGTCCGACGCTCTACCTGACTGAGCTACAGGCCCAATGTAGCAACTTGGGCTTTTGGTCCGACCTTCATGGTGTTCTTATACATTTCGTGAGGGTGGTGAGCAAGGCTCTACGGGGTTGCCTTGACATTAGATGACAACTCCCGGCAATTAAACGCCTGCATTTCATCCAAAAAAGAGGATTCTGCGAACCGGAGCACGCATAACATCATGAGGAACCGACCACCGCGGCGGTGTGTGGAGTCAACGCCTCCCTTTGATCGGCAGCACGCCGAGCGCGAGGTCAAGCACTTGGGTCAGCCCGCCCAAGCGGTCATTTGGGTCGACCCTTCAGGTGCAGAATTCAACATTCCTGTCCCGCCCACGGTCTATCCACCTCGAGAAGACACGGACCTGCTCGCTCGGGTTTTGGGTCAACTCTTTCCTCGGCCGGGCAGCACCTGGCTGGAAATTGGATGCGGAAGTGGGATTCTCTCCCTCTATGCTGCTCGAAACGGCTGTCGGGTAACGGCGTGCGACATCAACCCGTTTGCGGTGGCGGCGACACGACGTTTGCTCGAATCAAACGGACTGCGCGGCGATGTGTTTGAGGGGGGTCCCGGTCCAAGCACCGACGGCCAACTTGGGCAATGGGGGGGAGACCGGCTTTACGACACGGTGGTCTGGAACCTCCCTTACTTGCCCACTCAAGACGAAAACGCGCCGCATCTTGGCCCGTTGGAAGAAGCCGCTCTGATCGATACCGATGGCACAGGGTTGTACGCCCGCTTCCTCAAGATGGTTGAGAAAGGTCGTTTGCTCCACGCCAAAGGTATCGCGTACCTCACCGTTTCTTCATCCCATATCGGCCAGACGGCCTGCGAGCGAGCATGGTCTGCTGGCCTCGCAGCCCGCATCGTTGCGGTACAGACCTTTCCAGACGGAGAGCGCCTGTCGGTGGTTCAAATTTGGCGACCCTATCCCGAGGCGGAAGGAATGGTGGTTGAGCGTGTTTCCAGCACAAACACCTCCCTGCTCAACATGGACGTACCCGTTGGTACAAGCCTACGGGCCACCCATCAAACCGAAGGGCGAGGCCAGAGGGGTCGAAGCTGGTCCTCGGTCGAGGGCGCCTTCATGACGTCGTGGAAATTGGATGCCTCGCCCTCATCGCTCTCGGCCACGCAGGGACAGGTTCGGCTCGGTGCGGGAATGGCTCGACTTTTCCAATATCTTCGTGGACCCGGAAATCCACCGAACATTTGCATGAAATGGCCCAACGACCTGTACATTCTCAAGGGCGAAGACGGTTGGAAGAAGGGCGGTGGTGTCCTCATGGAGGGGGCAACACGGGGAAGGAACACTTCGGTGGTGGTCGGCGTGGGGTTGAACCTTGGTGTGCCGCATGATTCGAATTATGCAGGGCTTTCCTCGCTGGGTCTCCAACCCTCGCTTGATGGACTTTTTACCATGATCAACGCCGTGATTGCTTCGGTGTTTGAGAACCACGGATTGGGGCAATGCCCCGAGGAAAACCAAGCGGTTGAAGGGCAAGTTCGCCGGGGTGATTCGCTTCTCGGACCCGTCATCTATAGAGGAGTTCAAAAAGCGGTCAAAGGATTAACTTCCACGGGAGAACTTCTCTTCGAGGACGGTACGGTGGTCGACGACGGGAACCTCTTGACATGGTCAAACATCTAACTCGGCATCCACGGCATCGTTGGCTTCGTCACCTTCCATGGTCGCCTTTCTCTGGTAGAGTCCAAACGCCAAAAAGAACGCTCCGAGGGGGAAGGGGAGAAGGTCGATCATCAACTTCCGCTCGATGTCAACCCCCAAGGTTGAGGCCACGCCCCTCGTGTCAACTTCGTAGGTGTAGTAGCCGCCTTCGTCGGCTTCAAACGAGCGCTTGGCGGATTCGCCTTTGGCGAGAACGATGGATTCGGCGCTCAAGATGTTGTCGTTTTCATCGTAAAACACCAACCTCGCTGTGGTTTCGTTCTCGACTTCAAGGGTGACCGTGATCGCATCACCTTTCATCATCGAGGCGCCGTTGGCGTAGGGCTCGCTCCCTTCTTCGATCAAGATTGGCGAGACCCAGGCGTGCATGAAAAGAGCACCGAGCAACAGGGTGGTTCCGGTTAGGATGAACACCTCGTTCATCTTCATCTTGGGAGCCGTTCCACCGCCTGCCATGTTCGGGTGGGGGAGGTTGATGCTCTTCATTGTCTCGGCACGTTCCCACGACGATGCTAGCGCACGTGGGCCCCGATGTTCAGTTCCGTTTTGGTTTTGGCAGACCAAGACGTTCTCTTACCAGACGAATTTTTCCGCTTGATGTCAAGGTGGAAATCCCGAGCGTGTCCAACGCTCCTTCACCGCCGATCAAGGCCCGAAGGTGTGGATAGGCGGAGAGTGGCGTCCGAACAATGCCCAATCCGGCCCCTTCTTCAAGCTCGGCCACCGCCGGCGTGGCGGTGCATTCGTGTCCTCTTCGAGGGGATGGAATGAAATCCATGAGGCGAAGGTTGGGCTCACCGAGCGATGTTTTGAGTTTCTCAACCCGCGCTTCGGCTTTCTCTCGGCTGTTTATTGTGGGTGAGAACACCACGCCGACCCAACGCCGCTTCCCTCGAAGTGCCTTTGTCAACCGTTTGGCCACGACCTTCCGAAGCCTCCATTCTTCATCATGTTTCACCTTGGACGACCATAGCCTCAAAACGGTTCGCATCCACGAATTGATATGGGCGAGACCGTTGCGGAAGGCGATGGAACAACCAACGACCCTGTTGCTCCATCAAACCTTGACGAGGACGCCTCGCTCCTTGGCCTCCTGCGCGTTCTCCTTCATCCTCGCACCCTCCCCCATGTTGCCTTGTTGGGGGCTTTGGGGGTGCTGTTGCACCTTTTGGCGGGTGGAGGCAACGAGACGTTGAGCTCCATCGGTTACCTCTCTCTGGCGGGAGGATACGGTCTCACGGCGCTCCTCACTCCCTTTGGACCGGTGAAGCGTTGGACGACGCTCGATGGTGAGCAAGCCCACGGTTCTGCGCTCAAACGCTTGCTTATGTCGTTTCGGATTTGCGTGTTCCCGTTGGTCATGGCCTGTTTGGCCGCCTTCCTTCTTCTCCTTGTTCTCGGGGAAAACGGGTTGCTTGGTGACCAAACGGATGTTTTGCCGTTGGCCTTGGCCGCCTGTTTTGTCCTATGGGCCGTTCTTCAGGGGCGCAGTTTCTCGCGGTGGTTGAACGCCGCACTTTCGTCAAAGGAGACGGACGATGAACAACGTTCTCGAGGTGGGACGGTGCGTTCGTCATCGGTGATTTTTTTCCTTCTATTGACCGTCGTCTTCGCCCTGCTCGTGGCCTTCGAAACCATCGCAGGCAACAACGCCGATGCGATGGGCGTGGTTGCCTCAAACATCGTCTTCATCGCCGTGTTTGCTGGTGTGTTTTTCTTGGCCTGGCGAAGGACCCAACCCGGGCGAATGGCTGCATCCTCATCCGCTCACCTCTACGGGTTTACTGTGCGTTGGATGTTGGTGAGCCAAGCCTTCGTCTCCTGGCACCTTCTCACGGTTTGGCGTCATTGGGCTCTTGCACCACAACAAGGAATGCTCTTGGTCGAGGAACTCTTTTTGATGATGTTCACGGTCATCATGGCGATTTGGGCCCTCACTTCGAAGTCGTTCAAATCCTCTCTCCAATTGGTATCCAAGGAAAACGCATTGCCTGTGGGATTGGCCTTTGGTTACGCCTACGCTGGGAGCGTGGCGATGATGACCGTCGTCCTCGAAGATGTTCGCAACGTCATGATGGCGGGCCATTTGATCGTCGCGCTCACGGTTCTTTGGATGCAGCCCAAGGTGTTGAACGAGAGGCTTGCACACGTTGAGGCAAGTTCCAACGTCCGGCGAATCGTTTCGGAGGTTGTCGCCAACGCACCTTCCCAAGACGGGCGTGAGCAGGAGGTGGCTTCCCTACTGGGCGATGTCGGGTCCGTAGCCAACGTCCAAGCGAACTCGGCTACCGATTCGAACGACGAGCATACGGCGGAACCGAGTATCGGCGCTCACGTCGCTTGGAGCGCCCCCGAAGTGCTTGCCGACGACGTGGCCTGGGACGATGAAGTGGAAGTCGTCGACTAACCGGATTGGATGCCCGAAAGGAGCGTGACGACCCGAATGGTGTCCTCCAAATCCTCGCTCACGCGGGCTCCAAAAATCAGTTGTGCGTCTTCGTCAACGGCGCTCGTGAACAAGTCGGCCACGGCCGTCACTTGGCCGATGGTCATCCCGAGACCGCCCTCGACTTGAATTAGGCAACCCTTGGCTCCGCTCACGTCCATCTCGGCGAGCGGGGCTTTCAAGGCGGATTCGAGAATGCTTCTCGGGTCGTCGGGTCTGCCGGTTCCAACCAACATCGTCGCCTCGCCGGTCTGGTTGACGATGGTTCGGAGGTCCATCAGATCCAAATTGATGAGGCCCATGTGCATCAACGTCCTCACCAAACCCTCCACCAAATCCTCAACCCACTCCGCTCCCATCTGCCAGAGTTGGCCCCGTTCTCGTGCCTGTCGTGCGAGCCGTTCGAGGGAGAGTCGGACGGTGATGTGTGCCGTCGATTCGAGACGCTGCAAGCCTTCCATTGCCAACACATGACGGGTGGGTTGCGCTGAAAACGGCAGGGCGGCAATGGCGAGCACGATGGCGCCGGATTGACGTGCTTGGCGAGCAAATTCTTGCGCCGCACCGGTGCCGACGCCGCCGCCCAGGCCGGTCAGCAGAATCACCAATTCGGTTTCCTCAAACAGGCGAGCCGTTAGCGTGTTGAGGCCTCGCATCCGCTGCTCAGCAAGAGGGGGGAGGGCAGCACAACCGACGCTGTCGAGGGCGTGGCCGAGTCGAAGGTGATGGATGTTTTCTCCTGTTTTGAAACTCGCTTCGTCGGCGTCGACCAGCGCCAAATGAGCCGACTGTTGGCAGCGCTGGTGCGCTCGATGCGCCCAAGCGCACCCGATGCCTCCAACGCCAGCGATGAGAATGCTGGAGGCTTCCATGACGGCCACGGTGCGTGGCTTCTCCATCAACTTTGGTGTGCAGCATTACTCGATGTAGCGCAAATACCGCCGTCGGGCATCCCTTGCCCAAGCGTTGTCGGGCTCGAGGGCGAGGACTCGGTCGTAATACTCCACGGCGGTCTCGAATTCCGAGAGGTGACGGCCGTACAGGTGGCCAAGGTTGGAGAGGACGGGAATGCAATCTTTGTCGGTCTCCAACATGGAGAGCAGGAGTTTCTCCGCCGCCCCAAGCGCACCTTTGACCATCAAATCTTCCGCCTCATCAAGCAACGACAATTGTTCGTCGGAGAGGTTGTAGGTGTTTTCAAACGGGTGATTGCTCATGCGGCTCAACACCACTAAACGCACGGTCCGCATGAATCCTTCTCTCCGAAGTTCGCAGCACGGCAGCATTGAAACTTTGATGCGAAAAAAAATCTCAAAAAACGCAACACTGCGCCGCACTTTCTGTGGTGTTTTGCTGACAATGTTTAAGGAGTCCTTCCAAGTCGGAAAGAGCGTAAGGGTGAGGCTATGCACAAATCTGCTCCGACGTCCCGCATTGCGTTGCTCACCCTTGCGGGGGTGCTGCTGCTGCTCCCGACCCTTGCATCCTCCTACCACGGAGGGATCGGTGGTGAACAATCTCACCAAGGGTCAACCGGCCAGGTTGACATCGACGATGTTGCCAAGTCCGGATGTCTCTGCCACAACGAGGTCGCCGACAACAGCGTTCAGGTCATCTTGGACGACGTTCCGTTCGCTTGGGTTGCCGGCGAAACCTACACCTTCCACCTCCAACTCATCGGCGGCCCACCCGCTACGGGGACCTACACGGGCGGCTTTTCCATGCGAGTGTCTCTTGGAACACTCTCCAGCGATGAGGCCCAAAACTGGGAACTCGACGAACAGAGCCTCACCCACACCGAAGCCTCCTCGGCAAACGCTGACCGGGCTTGGGTGGTCCAATGGACCGCCCCCGCTGAAGCCGGAGCAGGCACGGTTAACTTCTGGATTGTCGGCAACTCCGTGAACGGCGACCAGGTTCCCGGTGTCGAAGATCGCTGGAACCAACTCAACTTCGCCCTGTCCGAAGGCGACGAAACCACGACGGCTATGGGCACCCGTACGCTCTTCGCCGGCGACGGCAACGTCAGCCCGCCAGAACCCGCTCACCACGGTGTCGACCTCCATCACATGGGCGCCAAACTCCGAGCCCACTGGCTCGGCTTGCTTGGATTCGGTGCCGTCCTTGGCGTCGTCGCCTTTGCCGGCTTGCTTCTGCGGTACGGCTTCTCAACCTCCTACAAAGGTCGGAGCAATCAACTTCGGCTGCGGTACAAATTGATGCGAAGAGGTGACCAGTGATGGACGATACGATCACCAAACTTCTGCGAAGCGTTGCCGACGGCAGCGTGAGCGTGGACGATGCCCGCAACGCCCTCGAGGGAGCGGAATTGACCGAAGAGCAGATGACGTCAGCCATCGACCACGGCGTTTTCAACGTCGCCGAGCCCGGCACCATCGTCAGCGCTTCACTGGCGCCTTCAGGCGGCTCCTACCTCACCATGTTCTTCTTTGCCTGGGGCCTCTTTTGGGTCTGCTACTGGAGCTTTTCGATGGTTTACGGACTCGCCAACGGATGGGACCAGCAGCAACTTTCCTTCCATTTGGCCATGACCTTCACCACGCTCATCATGGTGGGTATCATCTACCTCAAGTACATCGTCCCTGATACGATCATCGTTAAACACGCTCAAAACAAATTCATCCCCGAACACCAGAAAGATTGGCGGGAGTACAAGTGGTGATGCAACATGGCTCGCGAATACGAACTCAAACCTGCTCCTTCCGACGCCGCTGACATCGCTGCCGGCGGGGCCACCACCATCAACCGCCGGCAGTTCCTACGCTACGGCTTCAACACGGCGGCCGGTGTCCTCACCGCATCCCTCGGCATGTTGGGTTTTGCCGCCATTCTCCTACCACCCGGTGGGGGCGGAGGCGGCGACCTGGCGGTCCAATTTTGGGCGAAAGGCCGTGAAGACGAAGCGTGGTACGGCGCGAAACACCTTCAACCGATGACCAAGGCCGATTTCGAAGCCGAGGCCGCCAGTTCGTCCACCGGAACGGCGGGCGCTGCTGGCGTTTGGAACGGCGTTCCCGTGGTGGTCAACTACGTCGCCCACTCAAAATACGCTGGAACGCCCGCCTCGAACGGCAAGGCCCGCTTTCAATTCATGGAAGGCTACGACGAGACCGGAAAATACGTCGGCCACTTCGAAGACTTAGCTGAAGCCGATCCTCGTTTGATGCCCTCCGACGACCTCATCATGGTCTTTGGCCGATGCACCCACCTTTGCTGCATTCCCGGCTGGCAACTCGTCTCCAACTCCTTCACCGAAGACTCGTGGACGCCCGGTGGCGGTGACGACGGGGGAACCAAGATGTTCTGCATCTGCCACTCCTCTCGCTTTGACCCCACCGCCCTTGAAATGAACACGAATCGAAACCGATCCAACGGGGCGACCTTCAACTACGCCGGAATCCGCCGAGCCGGCGGTCCTGCGCCGGTGGGCTTGCCCATCATCCCCATTCAACTCAACGGCGATGTCATCGAAGGCATCACCGATTATGTGGATTGGTACACGTATTGTGACTGAGGTGATTGAATGACGACAATGTTCTGGATTTTGTGGTTCTTCATCGCCTTCCTCGTTCTTATCGTAGCGTTCACGCTCCGTAAGGAAAACGAGGAAATGCCTCGCCGAGACATCCTCCGTGCGGTGGAATCCACCGGCAAGATGGGCGTAGCGGAGCGTTCGTTCCTGTGGGTCTTCTCCTGGCTTGACACTCGGTTCCGGCTTCAGGACTACTGGAACATGTCGAAGGGCGCCTACTACAACATGCACCGACAAATGCCGCTCACCCACGCCGAGAAGTACAAGCTCCGCATCATTTGGTATTGGTACCCTCTCTATTGTTTGGGAGGCATCTCCTTCCTTTCGTTCATTATTCTCGTCATCACGGGTACTGTGCTGGGGATCTATTACGTCCCGGGTGGCGAAGGCGACCCTTCCCCCGCTTACGCCAGCATGCAGTACATCATGACCCAACTCCCGTTCGGCTACATTCTGCGAGCCGTGCACCACTGGACGACCCACTTCATGGTGGCCAGCGTCTTCCTCCACATGTGCCGCGTCTACTTCACCGGCGCCTACCGCAACCCTCGTGAGTTGAACTGGCTCATCGGTGTTGCCTTGATGGCGTTGACCATCGTCTTTGGCTATTCGGGCTACCTTCTCCCGTGGGACAGTCTGGCCTACGGTGCAGCCATCATCGGTATCAACCTCGCCAATTCAAGCCCGTTGGTCGGGAAGTACATCGCGACCTTGCTGTTCTCCGGCTCCGAACTTACACCGCTCACCGTGACCAGGATGTATTTCATTCACGTGTTCATCCTCCCCGTCATCGTCACCACGCTCATCATCATTCACCTGTTCATCGTATGGGTACAAGGGATTGCGGAGCCGCATTGATACGGAGGGAAAATTATGGGACTTATCGACAATTTCGGCCGAGTGGCCTCCATGTACATGGAAGAAAAAGCCAATCTCCAGGAGGCGGAAGCCAAGCGGAAGCGAACCCGAACCGGTCACGGTTTCTGGCCTCACGAAGTCCTTCGTGACACCATCATCTTCGCTTCGATGCTCTCCATCCTGCTCTTTTACGCATGGTTGATTCCGCCCCCACTCCACGGTGCGGCCGACCCGTATGCTCAGGCGGGCTTCGTTTTCCCCGACTGGTACGTGCTGTTTTCCTACGGCTACTTGCGATGGGGTGAATACCTCCCGCAATTCGTGGTGCCCACCGGTTTCGTCGGGGATATCGTCGGTCAACCGATGTTCCCATGGAACGCTGCTTGGTGGGGCGCTGCTCTCACCGGCATCCCCGTCGGTATTCTTGCCCTTCCACCCTTCCTGGGTGGCCGGGAAAAGCGTCCTGTTGAGGACCCGTGGTTTGCGGCCGCCGGAGCTGTTTATCTCGCTCACATCTGGTTCATCTCGGTGTTTTCCATCAACATCTTCCTCGAATTGTATGGGAAAAACAGGTCTGATTTCTGTAAACTTGATTCGCACGGTGACCTCCTGTGCGGGACAAGAGAGCCTTGGATAGCCGATGTATTCAACTCGATACCTTGGGTGATGACGGGTATTTTATTGTGGATTTGTGTCTACTTCATCGGCCGAGGATTGTTGATCAAGGCTTGGGGCACCGGCATGACCGTGGCCAAAAGCCGACAACTGCTCGTCGGTGCTCTCATTCTCTCCTCGGCTGCCACCGTGGCGACCTACGACACCTACGACAACGGTTTCTGGGATGCAAAGGGCTTGTTGACCATCAAGGACTACGGCGAACTTGAAGCCATGAGGACGCAACCAAGCGACGTCCACGTTCACGACGTGAACGAATTCACCGATGAACGTGGGTGGTCCGAGAGCGGTGTTGTGCCGACTACAGCGTGGCTTGGGTGGAACATCTACCAGCCTGCTCGTTACATCATCATAGATTTCACCGATTCCAACGGACATCAAGACCCTGAGAACGGCATCAACGCTGCAGCGGGCGGTACGACCTTCGCAGGAGGCGATGGTTTCACCAGTTCCGGCACCTTCACGGTGACGGACGGCACCTCGCTCTTCCCCGACGGACATCACGACTCGGTGGAGACGTTGACCACCGACGTGGCCTGTGAGTTCCGGTCGAGCGAACGCAAGATCAACGACATCTCCACCCAGACCATGATCGCCACCACCTTGACCGTGACCGATGCTTCGGGCGCAACCGTGGTGTCCTTCGCCGACTGTGAAGGAGCAACCGCTGAACTTCAACCCGGTACCTACAGCTACGCATACGAGGTGACGGTTAGCGGGGCGCTCGCCCTCAACGCCAGTATCACCACGGAAACCGCCTTCACCATCGCCTCCTACCAGCCGCTTTTGGTGTGGGGTGAGGATGCGCCTGCGAGCCTTGCCGGGCACACGGTCAACCTCTCGAATAGCGAGGAAATGGCGCTCGGTGCTTCGACCTACGAGTACATCGAAAACCCAAGTTACCACAAGAACCCCAAGGCGCTGGATGCGAAACTCACCTACGCCATGTTCATTCCGTGCGTCACCTTTGGCGCCTTGGTCTTCGTTCTGCTTCGCTACATGGCCCGTGGATACGAGTTTGAGATGAACAAGTGCTACGGTTGCGATCTGTGCGACGATGCATGCCCTGTTCGCTTGTTCAACGGCGGTGATAAACTCAACATCATTTACAACTCGTGGAACAACGAAGACGACGGTGTCCCGCTGTATTCCTGCCTTACCTGTACGGCCTGCACCAACGCTTGCCCGCAACTTGTGAACTACGACTCCTATGTGGATATACGACGAAGCCTCATCGTTGGCGGGCCCCAAGCAGAAATCCCTCACACGGTCCTGCAAGCCGTTCTCAACGCTGAGGCGGAAGAGGCAGCGGACGACGATTTCATCGCCACGGAGGACTACCCCATCACCTCCAACGTCGGTTACTACCCCGGCTGCGTTGATTACCTCGACCAGGAGATGGTCTTCTCTCACGTCAACGAAGGCACGATGAACCTTGGAGACACCACGACGGCCGCCTTCACGCTGTTCGAGGAGATGGACACCGATGTGGCCTATCTCGGACGCGACTTCCTCAAGTGCTGCGGTCACGACCAGAAATGGCAGGGACTCGACGAGGTCTTTGAGAAATTGAAGGCCTACAACCAACGAAAGATCAACGAATCCGGTATCGATACCCTCGTCTCTTCCTGCGCAGAATGTTTCCGAACCTTCGCTCGTGATTACGAACTGGAGAACGTCAAGGTCATGCACACCACCGAATTCCTCATCGAGCAAGGCTTTGACATGGCCCTCAAGAGCGAAGACACGACCGTGACCTACCACGACCCTTGCCGTCTTGGCCGCCAGATGGGCATCTACGACGAACCTCGGGAACTCATCAACGCCGTTGAAGGTGTTGAAATCGTTGAAATGGAACATCACGGTGAAGACGCGATGTGTTGCGGTGTATCGAGCATGATGTCGTGCAACGAAAACGCACGTTCCCTCCGTGTCATGCGCATGGAAGAAGTTCGAGCCACGGGCGCTGACACCATGCTCACTTCCTGTCCGAAGTGCGTCTCGCACTTCGAGTGTCTGAAGTTCGAAGGCGACGAGGCCTACGCTGACATCGAAATCCTCGACGTGGTCTCGTTCCTTGCTCGCCAAGTCAACGAGAAGAAAGCCGCTCACGGCGTTGCTTCCGTCGTTACGGACCAGGTTGAAGCTTGATGGCGTCAACCTTGCGCTTCGTCTTCGTCATCGCCCATGCCCACGATTTCGTAGTTTGATGGGAATAAAGCGATGGCAACACCGCCGACCAGAGCGGCGAAGCCCCAAGCAAAGGCTTGTTGGACAAAGAGCAATTCCAACGCAAGGGCGACGAGAATCAATCCTCCGATGTTCGAGGTCCAAACGAGCGTCTTGAACGTGGATAGACTCACACCGGTGGTTCCGGGCTTTCGGTAAGGTCCGAATTCACCCCCAAAGCGTTGGGCTGTGGCGTCTTTTCCTTTCTTTGACATGGTTTCACCTCATCGGTCGATCATCGTGATAGCGTCGGTTGGACAAGCCAACACACAGAGACGGCAGCCGGTGCACGCGTCTCGCAGAATCCTCGCTTTCCGATTGCTCTCGACCGTCATCAAAGGGCTGCGAACGTCTACATGGTAAAGTTCGATGGCGTCGTCATCGCAGACGATGGTGCACTGGTCACAACCGATGCACTTTCGTTCTTCAACAAAGGCGACCGTGCCCTCACCGCCCTTGGTGTTTGCACGTTGTTCGCCTCGTTGGCGATTCAAGGCGGTGCGGATTCGCAACGCCTCTTGTTCGCGACGCTTCCGCAACTCGTCAGCGCCCGTCATGCTGTGACCTCGGCATGCCGTTCCCCTTGAAACTTAGCAACGCACAGGTTGACAAGGAGGTCGCCAAAACAGTAGAACGCCCCGACGAGAAGCGGTGGATTCCATGCCGTGAGGCCGGTCCAAGGTACGCTGCTTGCCCACGTCCAGTTTCCCAGGTAGGTGCCCCACAACTCCATCGCCAACGCAACCCACGCCATCGTGGCATAGAGGCGAGGCTGAGGTCCCCAAGCCGTGAACCCCAAGACCAGAACGAGCATGATGACCCCCGACGTGTCGCCACCGGTCCATGCTCCGTAAGCGACGAGCGGAACAAAGGGGAGAAGGAGGGGCATCGCCCAGCGTTTGCGAAGTTGGTTTGCACCTCGTCGACCGAGGTCAAAAAGAAAGTAATGACCGGCCGGGACAAAGAGCGGCATGAAATCTCGCTGGTATTCGTAAATCAACCAAACTTCCGAAAAAAACAGTTCCATCGGCGTTGCAAGAGCGACGACCGTCACCATTTCGATCCGCTCAACGCGGTCGGTGGTGGCGTAGATGCGCGCAAAAACAGCCCAACACCACAGGTTGACCGGCCACTCTGCATGCGTTTCAGCGACCGCTCCGCCGGCGGACGTCGCCGACCACCACAACCCAACGGCGATGGTTGTCACGTAGAGCCAAACGCGCTGAGCCATGACATGGCGAGTGCATCTCCGCTTTCATCGTGTTGCGCTCACTCATCATCACGGTACAGTCTTCGCGATGCTTGGGCAACCACCACAACCAGCAGGAAAACCGCCAAGATGGAAAGCCCCATCACCAGCGGAACCTGAGTTGCAGCCGTCGTATCCGTCGTTTGGTCTTCATCAACCGGTGGGCAGTCTCCACGCTCTTCGCAGGTCACGATCGGAGGTTCGGGGTCGATCACTTCGTCCTCATCTCCGGTTCCTTCGACGCGGGGGAATTCGCACGAGCCATCGTCTTGGGTGGCCTCGGGAAGATGATTGGTCGCTGAGGCGTTGGTGCAACCCAACACGGGTTCGGGCTCTTCAGGCGGTTCAGGGTAGGTGCACAGCGATGCATTGTGAACGTCCGTGGAGAGGTCGTGATTGGTCGCATTAACATCGTGGCAGCCCTCGGTGGGCGGAGGCGGCGGATAGATGCACGAATTGTCGTCGAGGGTTGCGTCAGGGTTGTAATTCTCAGCGGTTGCGTCTGTACAGCCTTCAACTTCCGGAGGAGGGTATTCGCACATCGTTTGGTCGTTCTCGGTAGCGTTTGGATTGAAATTTGACGCGGTTTCGTCCATGCAACCCACCACGGCAGGAGGCGGGTATTCACAGGAATCGTCGTCCACTTCGGCCTCGGGGTTGTAATTCAAGGCCTCTTCATCCTTGCAACCCAGCACTTCCTCGGGCTCGTCGAAGCATCCCAACTCGTCCACGGTTTCGTCCTGTTCAGAGTTTGGACACCAATCAGCATCGTTGGTGACCCCGTCCTGGTCGTCGTCTTCAAGACATCCATCACCGTTCCAATCCCACAATACATCGTCACCTCCGTCCGGACAAAGGTCGTCATAAAGTTCGATCACGCCTTGCCTGTCGAGTGGAAGGTTCTGCAGACGGAGGTCGTTGGTTTCCAGCCATTCGGCTTTGAAAAACACCGGCGGCAGAATCCTCTGTGTCCTGGAAGCTGTCTGGCCTCCGGGGTTCAACGGGACGTTATATTCCCAATCGATCACGCTGTCGTTCCCGATTTGACCCAATTTTCCTCGAAGGGAATGCGAGACCAAAAACTGCCCGTTCGGCAAGAGCGTCGCTCCTGATTGGAAACGCGGTCCCCAACCGGCTGGAAGCATGAATTCCTCATCGGGTTGGGATGGGTTGTACATTCCCGTGGATTTGTTCAGAATGAAAGCATCACCGTTGCGGTCAGGGTTGATGATGCCCACCACGGACCGGCCACTCATCTCGTTTGAAAAGTACGAGATGGAACCTGCGAACGGCCGACCGGCCGGTATGAAGGTGGCGTCGTGTTGAACCACCGTGTGGTGATCATTGGACGAACCTAAACCGTAATTCAAGGGGTTGCCCCATCGGTAAAGCAAATCACCCTTTGACCCGTTGCTTTCTTCCCATGTCAGATTGTGGTTGATGATGTACAGTTCTTCGGTGTGACGGCAAGACAAGAGAATGTGCTTGTGAACCGGGTCGTAATCAATTGAATTGCAATGCATCCAATCAGCGTCATCCGCTCTTGAGTTGGGGCCCACGGCGTTGATGTCGATTTTTTCCGGGTGTTCGGACGGGTTGCCGTACGTAGGAAGCATCTGTTCTTGGTCTTGGACCAAGTGGTCGGATGCCTTCCACATCCAAACGATGGTGGCTCCTCCAGATTCGGTTGGTGCGTATTCGATCACGACATCCGGCCAGAGGCCGTCGGAGGAAAGTTTCCCTTCTTCACGTCCCATGGACCGAGCGGTGGTTTCGTCGATGTACTCCCAAGCAATCGCCAACACGTTGCCGTTCGGAAGGAAGGTTGCGTCGTGATGCAAGCGGTAGGTGTTGGCGTATTCCGTGATTTCCCAAAGCAGTTGGCTGTTGGCGTCAAGAATCTCGATGTGAGTGGCTGAGCCTCCGGCTTCCATGAGCAACGGACCTTCCTCAGGTGGGAGATCGTTCAGCATTTGCAAGACGGTGGCGTTGGCTCCGATATCGATGCCGTAACTGGAACCGTTCGGATGCGTACTGCTCCATTGGTGGCGGAGTTCGCCCCGTTCGTCGATGAGGTAAATTTGGTCGTGCGATGTTGCTGAGAATACCGTATACCCGGGTTGGGTTTCGTTGTTGCAACTCAAAAGGCCAGCCTCAGCACCAACGTACAATTTGTCGCACACGGGTGGGGTGGGTGGTGAAGGTTGCTGGGAACGCCCGGTGGTCGGCTCTGCCTGACCGGCAAGGCTCCAGGTGCTCATCATCAGAAGAAAAACGATGGCGGTGGCCGTTTTTGTTCTGACTTGACGCTTCGTTGATGGCGGATTTGAAGACCCAAACATTACCCGGCCGGCATGTCGTTCTGGATTTAATGATTTTTCAAGAATGCGTCCTTTGGGCTCGGAGCAATCCGTTTGTAACGATGGACGCGTCCACTGCCCGGTCAACGGCCCCTAAATCAGCCGGAAACCGTTTGCGTCTCATCGCCCTCCGCGTTCTTGCGAATCGCTGCCTCAGCACCCATGGCGAGCATGCTCAGTTCGGCCACCAGAGCGTGCCATCCATGGGCATCAACACGGTACGGGTTTTCGGCACCTTCGAAATTTTCGAAGCGTGAACTGGGTGAATTCAAATTATCCATGTCAGATTTTTTACCGTTGATCCGGTAAAACCACGAGGCGGCTTCACCGTCAACAAGGTACACCACCGGTTCCAGCGTTTCCCCCTCTTCAGAGGTGAGGGAGGTCGGAATGCCCTCTTGGATGAGGAAATTTTCAACATCAACGCCCCCTTTTGCATAGCGCAACTTGTTGGCTTTCCTGTTGGAAAGATTGAGTATTTCCTCTCCCGAATTGAGAACCATAACGCCCAATCCGTACGTTCCGCTATCGTTCTTGATCACAACTTTGGGTTCACGCTGAATGCCCAACGTTGCGTATTTTTCTCGAAGACGGTCAAGAAAAGCGTCAATTTCTTGGGCGAGTTTTTGCTTGCATGCCTCTTGTGTCAAACATTTGTCCTCGGAGACGAACCATTCCGGCATGAGGTGCCAGGGGTCAATGCCGAGCAGTTCCGCCATTTCGTTGACGTACGGCGTCAGCGCCGCATAATGTTCGGATTTTCGTCGTTGGTGCCAACCCATGTGAGGCGGCGGGGTGGTGGTGGTCGCTTTGAGGCCGGGCATGGTGCCTTCGGTGAGGTCGTTGTTGAGGAGAATCAAATCGGGGACCTCGCCGTTAACACGGAGTTGTTCTTGCTCGTCGATTTCAACGGTGGTGAGTTCAAGCGGCCCGGTGAGCCCGTGAACGGAGTCAAGGTCGTTCAAGGCCGTTGAACCGACCGTGCACGAATATCCTGCTCGTTCGATCATGGCTTTGATGGAGGCGATGTTTTCCACATAGGCTTGATTTCGCGTATGGCTCTCGGGTATCAGATGAATCCATTTGCACTCAGGGTAATTGCGTTCAACATGGTCGTGGAAGAGGGCGGCCAACTCCACCAATTCCTCCTTCGAGACGTTGTTGAAGCCCGCAGGGAAGTGGTTGGCATCAACTACGCCCACTTTCCACCCAGCGTCTCGCACGTCCACGCTTCCATAGATGGGTACCGAAACTTCGGTCCGTTTGGCTTTCATCCATGCCCGGATGGTTTCGCGTTGGTCTTCGAGAAGTTTGTTCCGGTCGCTCATCATGGTGAAATCACTCCTGCAATCAATTGATCGAGCGTTTGGTTCGTGCGTTTGTGCCCGTCGGGTGCGAGATGAAGCGCATCAAAAAGTCCGAGGCCGAGCGCCAACTCTTCCTGTCCCTTCAGAACAGACGCCCACGGGGCGTAATGCGTTAGGAGTTCTTCGGTTTGGCTTCGGTGTTCCTCAAGGAAGTTTTGGAGCATGGATGGCGAAGTTGCACGTCCAGCGGGAAGTTTTGGTCGCCGAACGATGTCCTTGGGGAGCCGTGTTAAGTCGGCTGCTTTCCGAAGCGCCGCCTTTTCTTCTCGCCCTCCACCTCGTTTCCAATCCAAGGGCAAACGATTGGATGCCTCTCGGTGTTGGCGACCCAAAAACGGCACCCGAACTTCGAGGGAGTGAGCCATCGAGTGCCGGTCGACCAGTCGGAGTTGGAAATTGCTCAACTGACCGTGTTCAAGTTCAAAATTCAACATGTTGGTCAGGTTTTCCGTCGTTGATTTGGGGTTGTGTTCGGGTGCAAACCAGCCGTTTTCGGGTTGGAGTGTCCCGTTGAGGAGGTCGTCCCTCATCGTTCCCGGAAGTGCCTGCATGCGCCGGTTGAGGGCACCTCCGTGGCTTTTCAGGTCCCCGTAGCGCGGGTAGCCGGCGTGCAATTCGTCTGCACCCTGGCCGCAAAGGCCCACTTTGACATGGCGGCTCATGGCTTCGAACAAGGGGTGGAAGAACATCACCGTGACGTCCGCATCTTCACCGTGCCAGGCCAGTTTCGGCAGGCGATCCTCAAAGGCATCGTGCTCGAGCAAGTGCTGGTGATGGACGAGGTCCAAATGCGACGCCACGTTTTCGGCTGCAACCCAGTCGGGGTTGTCTTCGCTCTCGGCCACCGTCCAACAGGCGGGAACCGGTTGCTCTGCACGTTGTGCGGCTTCTTCAGCAACGGCGCAAACAAGACTTGAATCCAACCCGCCGGAGAGAACGATGCCAACCGGAACATCCGCCATCAAGCGTTGCTCTACACTGTGGACGAACGTTTCCAACAGCGCTTCGGCTTGTTGAGAGGGGTCCCAACTCGCTTGGGGCTGAATCGCCTGGCGTTCGATGTTCGCCGTACTCCGAAGCACCGGATGTCCATCTGCATCAAGACCCCAACACTCCACGGTTCCGGGGCGAACTTGGTGGACGCCCTGCAGAAGGGTGGTGGCGTCCAACGGGTATTCCCATACCAAGCGGGCACCAAGCGCCAAGGGGTCCAGCTTTGGACGGTGTCCTTCGTGGGCTCGGAACGCCTTGACTTCACTTGCAAAGAGCAGCGTGTCCTCAACGGTCGTACGGGTTAACGGTTTGATGCCCATGGGGTCTCGACAGAGCAGGAGTTGACGATGGCGTGGGTCCCACAAGGCGAAGGCGTACATCCCGTCCAAGCGTCCGATCCATTTCGCGTGTTCGGTTGCGCTGAGCCGAGCGGACTCGCTTTGAGTCGCCTGAGCATGCAAGGCAAGAATGGCTTCGCTATCTCCCGATGTGGTGAAGGGGTAGTGAGGGTTTTTCGAACGGAGGGCGCGATGGTTGTAGATTTCGCCGTTAACGACCAAGACCGTGCCGTGCTGTCCGTGCATCGGTTGTACGCTTGATTCAAGATCGACGATGGCGAGGCGTGCATGGGCAAAGCCAACGTCTTCGTCGCGCCAAACATCGGCGGCATCGGGGCCTCGGTGTTGTTGGAGCGAATTCATTCGGTTGAGGACGGCGTCATCGGGATGGCCGAGCATGCCCCCAATACCGCACATGTTCTTTCCACACGGGACCCCTTTTTGAAGAGGTGTTCAGTTTCGTCGTGAAAAAATCACCACAGGGGATAACGGACCATCACGACGGCTAGCAGAACGATGGCGAGGGCAAAGCCAACTTGGTAAGCGATTTGAGGCGGGTCGTTTGCGTGGGGTTCGTCAGCCATGGTTCTCCACCAACCCCAACCACCTGAAGCCCCCATTTGAACATATTGAGAGAAGGGCCACGTTGCTGCCCGACTTCAGACCATCACGCCAGCAAAGGGCTCGAGGATCAACACCAAGGCGAGGGGAATGAGGACCATCGTGGCGTTGTCATCGATGTAGGTGAGGCGAGGCCATTCCGACGCCATACAGACGGGGGCGAGAAGCAGGGCCATCCAGAGCGGCGTCCCGAATTGAGCCCAGGCGACGAGCCAAATGGCCAACAGGGCAAGGGTCGAAACGAGCATGACGTTTCGGGACGCCATGCCTTTTCGCCGAAGTTCGCCCATGAGGGGGTCGCCAAGCGAAAGCGAGAGGATCAACGGCCAAGCATAGGCCTCGGTTGGTGCCAGCAAAAAGACCATTCCGACGCCGATGGCCCCCCAAGCCAGCGCCGAAATCTGATTGGCCTCGTAGTCCCGCTGGCCAAAAACGGTGAACCCCACACGGAGGCGAATGCCCTCGCCCGTCATCGCCACAAGCAGGACGGAAGCGACCAATTGGTCGAGACTGAGGCCGATGGCATCGGCCACTTGTTCTCCGTAGGCGAAATAGATGAACGGCAAAAAGGACATGCTAAGATGAATGCCTCTTCGAAGCAGATGTCCACGCATCCCGCCGATGGAGGTGTCAACGGGGTTGGTGAGTTCAACTTGCCCGTTCATGGTCGTCGCCCTTGAGTTGAGTCAACGCCTCGGTGATATCAAGGGTGCCCTCGCAGAGACCGTCCAAGACCGCATTGTAGGCCGGGTGTTGGACCAGCCGTCGCTCATGTTGAGCCAGCAATCGCTCCCTCATGCGTGCACGCAGGGCGCGGTTTGAACCCGGCAAGGAGAGCAAGGCTTTGGCCGCCTCGGGGACGCCGATGCCCTTGAGGCCCGAGGTCAGGAGAACATCCGGAGCATCATCGCCGTCAAGAGCGTAGGATTCCGTGAGTTCACCGGCGTGACGTTCCGCACCCTCAAGGTCGGCCTTGTTCACGAGAACGATGTCCGCGAGTTCGAGCAAGCCTGCTTTTTCGGCTTGAATTCCATCGCCTCGTGCAGGCCCCTCCACCACCACGATACGGTCCGCAACGGCTGCGCAACGAAGCTCGGCTTGACCGGAGCCCACGGTTTCGAT
>JAURDA010000015.1 GCA_030828165.1 Candidatus Poseidonia sp. | reverse complement strand
AAGTTTCCGGTACATCATCCGGTTGATTTCACCGGATTCGGTCAAGCCACTCTCGATGACACGAGAAGCGATGATTTCGAACGGAATCAATAAGGAACAGATGCCGATTTTTGAAATTTGAAGAACCAAGGTGTTTTCGATGGACTTCTCCAGTTCGGGTTCGATAGCAAACTCGCTGATGATGAAGAGCACCAACGCCACGACTAACGTCGCCGTGGTCGCTTGACGTTTGACTTCTGCAGACGTCAATTTTGACATCGTATCGTTCAATTCAAGAACGGTCGATTCGAGTTGGTTGTTGGAGTCATCGAGCGCTTGGTTGGCTAGGTACAGGCGTCGTGAACTCTCTTCAATGGTCTGTTCAGCCGTGAGGCGGGCTTTTTTCTCCCGCTCGAGTTTCCGCTCAAGCCGAGCGATCACGGCCGTTGGATCACCATCTGCAGCGCCTTTGTTCTTTTTGGCCTGCTTTGCGAGTTCAAAAATGTCCACTCAGGCCACCATCACTCGTTCAAAGTGCAAGTAAACATCACCACTTGCACTTCGCCCGAGGTTCGATCTTCGATGGCGATGTCAACATCTTCCTTCCAGTGCGCAAACGCCCCCTTCATCAAACCGACCGCCAAATCAGCGAAGTGCCGCGAGGAATGGTATTCAAAGTGCAAGGTTTTCTTGTCTGCCGAAATGGAGCTGTTGAACGAGGGCAAGCCAGCGTCCGGGTAGAGTTTGAGCACCTCGACGTGCACCACATCGTGGATGGAATCAAGGAATTCAAACGACGTCGAGTGGTTGAAGAACACCGGGAACAGTTCAAGGAATCGCCCAAAGAGGTAGGTTCCAAAGGCTTCCACCAACGTAGGGACTTCAACACCGGTTTGGCCGGACAAAGCCACAACCATCTGCACCAGTTCCGTGTGGTCGTAGGTACCGACGGCCGAGTAGGCGCCTCCGCTCTCAAGGTCGCACGATGAAATGATGGTGTCCACCATCTCGTCGCCAAACGATGCTTCAACCATGTCAATGAATTCCCTAAACACAATGCCCTTCATGGATTTTCGCCATTGACGGGTGGTTATATTCTTTGTGGGCTGTGAATTACGCCAAGAATTTCGTCGTCAATGGTCGTCGTGGTTGCCGAGGAAATATTCGCCGATTTCGGGGTCGTTGAGGATGAAATCTGCGTCGCCCGTGTGAACGACTTTCCCGTTGGCGAAAATGTAGCCGCGGTCGGAGCGGGCGAGGCTCAAGCGGGCGTTCTGTTCAACGATGAGAACGGTGATCCCCTCTTTTCGCAAGTTGTCAATTCGCTCGATGATCTGTTGTTGATACAACGGGGAGAGCGCTGCCGTGGGCTCGTCCAAGAGCAAGAAGGAGGGATCGGATATAAGCGCACGCGAGATGGCCAACATCTGCCGTTCGCCGCCCGAAAGAGAGGCCGCCAAGTCGTGTTCTCGGGACCTGAGGTCGGGGAACATCCTCAAGGCCCGTTCAATCCGTTCCTTGAGCACGTTGCTGGGCAGGGAGTTTCCGCCCATCTGCAGATTTTCCTCCACAGAAAGTGTCGGGAAGACGTTGTTAACCTGAGGGACATAGGCGATGCCTTTGCGAACCAATTGGTCCGTTCGCATTTTTTCAATCCGTTCTCCACGATACGTGGCTTCACCACCGTAAAGGGTTGCAATACCAAAAAGCGTCTTGATGAACGTTGATTTCCCACACCCGTTCGGACCGATGATGGTGACAAATTCGCCCTCGTCCACGTACAGGTCAATGTCATAGAGGATTTGGACGCTACCGTATCCTCCGCTGAGCCCCTTCACATCGAGCAGTCGGGTCATTCCTCCTCACCCCCATCGCCCGCGGCGCCCAAGTAGGCCTCGATGACCGCTCGATTGGAGCGGACCTCATCAGGTGTACCGACCATCAGTACATTGCCTTCGTTCATCACGACAATTCGATCAACGCCTTGGCGAAGAATGAAGTCCATGTTGTGCTCGATCACCAGCACCGAGATGCCGGTCGTATCAACCAGATTTCGCAAGTTGTTGAAAATCTTCATCGCCAACGGACCTGCGACTCCGGCTACGGGCTCATCGAGCAGGAGCAGTTGTGGATCGCCCATCATGGAGCGCCCGATATCCACCAACTTGCTCTGACCCCCAGACAGTTCACCCGCCATGTTGTGAGCCATATGCGGGACTTCAAGTTGGTCCAAGACGGCGAAGGCTTTGGAAAGCCGCTCTTTCTCTTCCGCTCGTGAGCGACCCCGGAACAAAGCAAGGAAAGGATTGGGAGAGAATTGCTTTCTGGGAGGGACGAGGAGATTTTCAATCACCGTCATGTCTTTCCAAAGCCTCGTGTGCTGGAACGTCCTCGTCATGCCAAGTTTCTGAATTTCGTCAGGACGTTTGTCGGAGACGTCCACGCCAAATACCTCAACGCTTCCCGATGTTTTTTCCAAAAGACCGCTGATGCAATTGAACGTCGTGGATTTTCCGCAACCGTTGGGACCGATTAAACCGACAAATTCTCCTTCACCTACCTCAAAGGAGACGTCCTTCACCGCAACCAAACCACCGAATTCCTTCCGCAGATTCTTCACCGATAGCAAGGGTTTCATTGTTCCTCAGCCCCCTTCAATGGATGGTTTGGTCGATAGGGCACTTCTGGAAGCAGACCCTTCGGGTTGAATCTCAAGGAGAAAATCAGCAACAAACCAACGAGCAGAACCTTCACGTAGGCCATACCAGCACGGATGTTTCCGTTGAGGAACACCTCATCGATGGAACGGTCGTCAAAGAACAAGGCGGCGAGGGCGAGAAGAATTGAGAAGTGCATGAAGGTCTCTTGTGTTGGACGCCATCTCAACAGATAGGCAACGGCCATGATGGCCACACAAATCCACATCGCTTCGACGGTATCGGTCACGAACCACTCAAACCATCCGTCGATCATGTCTGCGGTTTCATTGAGTGGAAGGTCGGAACTGCCTTGAGCCGCGACGAGGACGTTGAAAACGAATTCCATGAGCACGATGATGCTTGCACCAATCACCATACCTCGGTTGTTTCCAGCACCTCCGATGATGAAGGCTGCCCACACCAGGAAGGTGGTTTTGGAAGGCGACATGAAACTGGGTTGGAAGCCGGTGAGCTTCCACGCCCACAAAGCGCCAGCAAAGGCGGCTATGGCGGCGCCGAGGGCCAAACTTGCGGCTTTGTGCCGTAGAATATCGTGACCGTGATGTTGGGCGACCATTTCGTCCTCACGGATGGACCGAAGGATTCGACCCCATGGCGAGGAGAGGACGATATTAAGCAACCACCAGGTAAAGAGCGTCGCAAGGACGCCGATGAACGCAAGGACCATGAGGTAGGGTGCCGGTTGACCGAGGTTCAGCAAATCTCCAACCGTGACGGCCATGCTGTCGATGCCGTCGGTGTTTGAGCACACCGTCGCTGGTAACGGAACCCCGTTGCTATCAAGAGGTACATCGGACCCGCAGAACCACCAATCTTGCAACGGAAGCGTGTACCGGGAAATACCCACGGCGCTGCCCCATGAGCCCGCCCGAAGCAGAGGTTCACCGCTCAACAGGACACGGACGATTTCGCCAAGGGAAATGGTGATGATGGCAAAATAATCACTTCGCAGCCTTGCGGTTGGATAGGCCAAAAACCATCCAGCAAGCGCACCCAAACACATCGAGAAGAGCACGGCGGGGATGGTCGGCCAACCGTAGCCGTGCAGGTCTTTGGGGGCGGTAAGGAGTCCAACGGTAATTGCCCCAATGGAGGCGAAGAAAATCACACCGAAGTTCAACTGACCGGTGATGCCCGTGTGGAGGTTCAGCGACATGGCCAGAATGGCGAAGATCGCCAACGTGACCAGGACGTTCGAAACTTGGAGCGCCTTGACGAAGGAAGCCTGGTCAGAGTCCGCCACCGGCAACCAACTGATGAAAAGAGCCATGACGACGGCCAAGAGCGCAAACAAAACCCAAGAACCGCGTTCGCTTTCTCTCCCGTAACCCATCTTGTATTTCGCCAAGAGGTCTTGATGGTTGAAATCGACTTTTTCTCTGATGTAGGCGGTAGCTGCAGCCTGCTTTTTGCCCGCAAAATGACTGATGACCATCGTTTTTTCATCAACGAATTCAAGCAAAGTTTTCCACTTCGTGCCAAGCGTCGTTCCCCATTGATGGCGTTTGGCCGAGAACGCATTCAGGAGATTGGGAAGACGTTCATCGGGCTTGTGCTCCCGGTCACGCAGAGTGTACGAGGCCTCCCTCCAAGCGATGAGGTACAGGACAAGCGGTACGGCTGGCCACAGCAGGAAGCCAATGTTGGCCAGGAAAGCGATGAGCAATTCTTCACCGTGCATGAGCCAGAGCCACTGCTCCTGTTCGGCTACCGAGAGCGATTGTGGTGCATGGGCGAGACGAATGGCGTCGTCACCGCCCGTCAACATGGCAAAAATTCCATCCTCGGCAATCGAATGTTCCCGAACAAAGCCGCTAAAGCGATACACGATGTAGGCCATCGCCGTGGTCAACAGATACCGTTGTCCACGGATGGAGTTTCGCATGCTAAAGTGGTGAAGCCCTGAGGGAGCGGCGAAAATACCGATGAGCGCAGTACGTTTTGGATTCGGGGTGAAATCATCCTCTGCCCGTTGGCGAATCCTCTTGATTTTCCACTGGTCGTATGCATCTCCGATGCCCTTCGGCATGATGAGCAAAATCGCAATGATGAGTACATATGGCATCACTTCGGCGAGGTTGGCATAATTCGAGCGCTCAAGAGGCGTCCCGATTCCCATCAAAATCGGCGAAGAAACCGACCGAACAAAGCCGATGATCAGGGCACCAACAACGGCGCCCGGAATGGAGCCGATGGTTCCCAGAACAATCACGGCAAAGGCGGGCAACAGCAGGGTGAACCCCGTTTCGGGACTGTAGCGAATGGTCATGGCGAAAATAGCACCACCAATGCCAGAAATCCCTGCCGAGAGGAAGGCGCTCGTCATGTGCACCCGTTCCACGTTAATACCGCAGGAAGCTGCAAGTTCGGGGTTGTCGGCAACCGCACGCATGCGACGTCCGAGACGGGTCTTGGTCAGCAACAAGAGAAGCAACCCCACCGATGCAAAGATGACAAACGGCATGGCTGCGCTGTAGTAGGTGTAATTGGCCGTGAGTTCCGTTACGCAGTCACCACCGACGTTGTACACATCGGCGAGCGGTGCTGACCCTTCGGTCGTGATTTTCTCGTAGAGCGGAGCTCCAGTATCGGGGTCGGTCCCCACTTGTTCACAGGCCCCATAACGATACACTTCACCGCTTTCCAACGAACGGTCACCAAGATTGAGTTTGGTGAGTACGGTGGAGGCTTCAAAGCGCTGTTCACGAGCAATTCTCCAATCAATGTCGGGTTCAAACAACTTGGTCCCTGCGCCAAACCGAAGATAAACAATGGCTCGGAGAACGAGCGCAACGCCCAACGAGGCGATCATCATCACGTCCGTGTTGGACTTGCGATCGCGGAAACCTCGGAACACCAAACGGTCGATGATGACCCCTGCAATGCCCGTGAGGACAAAAGCGCCAATCAACGTCCAAACCAAGAGCGACCAAACCAGGACCCCGTCTTTGGGGGTTGCGTGGAGGGGATAGAAGAAATCCATCCACGTCAACATCACGGCCACGTACATGCCAAGCATGAAAAACTCGCTTTGAGCGAAGTTTCCGTAGCGCTGAACGCTGTACGTGAGCGTACAGCCAACGGCGATGGCCAAGTACGTCGAAGACCAGGTTAAGGTGCTGAAACCGATGGATGACAGGTTGAAGTAAATCGTCGCCTGTGTCTCAAGCCCCTTCATCAGCAACTCGATGGTAAAGAGCACCACAAGCAGCAAAAAGAGGGGCGAGAGCACCATCAGTCCTGAGCGAAGCCATCCGGAAGCGAGATCGTCGAAAACGACCTTGACCAGCAAAAACCCCATGGAGATGAGTTGGAGGGATTGCGACAACCACACCATGTCGTTGGGAATGTTTCCCCCCAACACGGCGTCGATGCCGTTGCTGATACCGGACTGGTAGAGCAAACCAAGGATGGCGTCGAGCGCAACGATGGCTGCAACCAGCAACCTACGTTGCAGACGGGAGAGTTCCCCCAACCGTTCTCGAAAGCTTTCCATGGACTCACGTACCTTGCTCACCTAGGCTCCGCTCTGCCGTTCCCTTTCAAGGGAGGCAAAGGTGGAGTTCAGTGAACTTCACTCGGATTTCAAGCGTCCTGGACGCCGTCTTCAACGGTCCAGTACTTGGTGCACTCGTACACGCCGTCGTCGGTCGTGGTGGCCGTGTAACCGCAGATGTCGTAACCTGCGCCGCCAACGTCACCGTTTTCCAAGAAGGTGTGGAGACCGCTTGCGCCTTCGTACTCGTCACCAACAAAGCCGATGCACTCGGAAGGCGTCAACTCGTTCATGCCTTCGTCCGCCATCATCGTGCAAATGACAGCAGCTTGGCCGAGCATCATGATCGAGTCGTAGGAGGTCAGGACGTAGGCCTTGATGCTGCCAACGCCGGATGCGTCGTAGCGGGCCTCAAAGTCACCGAAAGAGGTTCCAGCACGAGGCGAGGTCACGTAAAGACCGTCTGCAGCGACGTCGTCGCTGAGTTCTTCGAGAAGACCAAGACCGGCAGGTCCGTCACCGCTGAACAGCATCACATCGAGCGACGATCCCGAGATGGCCTCGAGGATGAGGGCGCCGTCGGTCACGTAAGACACCATGAAGACAGCATCGCAGTCTAGCGATTCAAGTTCAGAGACTTGGCTACTCACATCCGTGGTGGTTTCGGAATATCCAATCTTTGCGCACAAGTCGCCTTCCCATGCGTCTTCGATGGCGTCGGCGAATCCGGAGCCGTAGTCGTTGGTCATGTGAAGCACAGCGGGGTTGGTGACGCCCATAGCAGCCATCATGTCAGCGGCAGCGGGGCCTTGGATGGCGTCGCTGGGGACGATGCGGAAGAAGTCAGGGTAAGCACTTGCGTTGCTGAGGCCAGGGTTGGTGGAAGCGTAGGAGATCATGGGGACGCCGGCAGCCGAGAGAACGGAGTTGGCGGCCATGGATGCACCGGAACAAGCAGCACCACCGGAGGCCCAAACACCCGAGTCAACGAGGGTTTGAGCAGCGGAGGAGGCAACGGTACCGTCGCAACCGGAGTCCACTTCAACGAGTTCAAAGGAGTAGCCCCAGAAGCCGCCCATGGCGTTGAGGTCGGCAATGCCCTGCTCGGCGCCGTAGGTGAAGCCAGCAGCGTCCTGAGCGAGTGGTCCGGTCAACGGGTTCATGAAGCCGAGTTTGACGTTCGTGCCTTCGTCGCCCCAGTCGTAGGAAACGCCGTCAGCGACGTTCCAGCTGCCGTGGCAACCGTACTCACCGTCATCGGCAGCACCAGCGGAGTAGAAGCAGATGTCGTATCCTGCGCCGCCCACGTCACCGTTGGCGAGGAAGGAGTGCAAGCCGCTTGCACCCTCGTAGTTGGTACCCACGGAGCGGATGGAGGAATCCATGTCGGTGGAGTCGGCGATGTAGGCCTTACCGATGATGCTCACAGCGTCGTAGGAGGTCAAGACGTATTGCTTGATGCTTCCGACGTTGGAGGCGTCGTAGCGGGCTTCGAAGTCACCGTAGGAGGTTCCTGCAGCAGGAGCCGTCACGGCGAGTCCGTCAGCAGCCATGTCATCGGTCAACTCTTCGAGCAAGCCCTCGCCTGCTGGTCCGTCACCGCTGAACATCATGATGTCCAGGTCTTGCGTGCTGACTTCGTTGATGATGAGGGCAGCGTCGGTCACGTACGAGACCATGAAGACAGCGTCGCACTCTGCGTCGGCGATTTGAGTGATCTCAGAGGAGAGGTCGGTTGCCGTTTCAGCGTAGCCAATCTTTGCACAGAGGTCGCCTTCCCATGCACCCTCGATGGCGTCAGCGAAGCCGGAGCCGTAATCGTTGGTCATGTGGAGGAGGGCTGGAGCCTCAACGCCAGCGCTGACCATCATGGCAGCAGCGGCGGGTCCTTGGATGGCGTCGCTGGGAACGACACGGAAGAAGTTGGGGTAAGCGGTAGCGTCACTCAGCCCGGGGTTGGTGGAAGCGTAGGAGATCATGTTCACGCCAGCAGCCGAGAGAACGGCGTTGGCGGCCATGGAAGCGCCTGAACAGGCAGCACCTGCAACGGCAACGACGTTGGCGTCGAGGACGGTTTGGGCTGCTGCAGCGCCGACCGTACCGTCGCAGCCGGAGTCGGCTTCGACGAGTTCGAACACGATGTCGCTTTGCATGGCGTTCAAGTCAGTGATGGCTTCCGTAGCACCGTAAGTAAACCCAGCAGCATCTTGTGCCAGTGGGCCGGTCAACGGGTTCAAAAACCCGATTTTGACCGTCTCAACGGTGGTCGTCGTGTCATCGTCAGTTTCGTCTTCGTTGCTTGTACAGCCTGCGAGGGCTGCCGAAACGAAGCTTAGGGCCAAAATTAGAGTTAGGAACTTGTTGTTCATGGTATCATCTTAGTTGCTACGCTATGTTTGACAGGATATAATAATTTATACGGTCATGATTGGTTGTCGTTTACGATTTCAACCGATTTCGGAGGTTGGCTTTCCTCCAACAACATAAAAAAACGGCGCCTCGAGGCCCGCACAATGCGCCGCTATCTCCCGTTCATGGTGTTTCTTCTCCTCTCCGGTTGCTTGGGAGGTTCAGCCTCTTGGGAGCGTGTGGACGTCGAAGGGTTCAACGAGGCCATCAACGACCATCCGGAGGGTTTTCTCCTCGACGTTCGTACGGCATCCGAGTGGGAACAAGACGGCCATCTTGAAAACGCAACCCTGATCCCACACACCGAACTCGAGAGTCGGGAAAGCGAACTCCCCAGCGACAAGGATTCGCTCATTCTGCTCTATTGTCGAAGCGGCAATCGCTCTCAAGATGCGGCGAAGACGCTCCAAGATCTCGGTTTCACAAACCTGATTGAACTTGAATCCGGCATCACGGGATGGAAAAATGCCGGCATGCCCGTCGTTTACGGTTGAGGCGATGACGTGTTCGGCTGGCTGAAGAAATTCTTTGGTGGTGGTGGCCCCACCACAGAGGAACTGTTGGCTCAAGGTGCCGTCATCGTTGACGTTCGCACGCCCGGCGAGTACCGCAACGGCCACGGCAAAGAGAGCCGAAACATTCCCCTTGCTTCGTTGGCTTCCAAAACGGCATCCCTGAAGAAACAACGGAAGCCCATCATCACGTGCTGCGCCAGCGGCATGCGTTCCGGAAAGGCCGCCAAAATGCTCCGTCAAGCCGGCCTTGAAGCTCACAACGGTGGCGCCTGGCAGACGGTTGAACAAGCCCGACATCAGCAGTCCCGTTCAAACGAGAACTGAAAAACCAAGCCCACTTCTTGGTATCATGCGTTGGTGGTTGGTGGTCCTCGCGTTGATTTTTGGAGGCCTGCTCGCTGGGGCAGTCCTCGGTGTGCGCTATGCCGACACCGTTGAGGACATCCCCGTCCCGGCCGACGGAACCGGCTGCGCCATCGCCGAGGAAGTTCTTCCCAAGCCACCCTACGGCGATTTCCTTCCGGTTGAGGTCGATGTCGACTGGAACGTCTCAAGCGTCTGGGTAGGTATCATCTCGGGCCAAGAACGAGACCGCCTCATCGCTGCTTCCACCCTGGACTCCGACGTGGTGGTTGACTGCGACCCCGAAACCATCACGTTCCTCGCTGGAGGCCCGGATGCTCAATCCCAAACAGGATTCTCGTGGACCTTGCATAAGGACGACCGCTATGCCATCACCGGCGAGGTGAGTCTGGTTGACGATGATTCGGGAGGCGTTCTGGACGGGGTCCTCGGTGATGGCGATGGCGGTCCACTCGTGACGGTCTTTGACCTCAATGTGGAAGCCCACGCTGCCGCCGGACCGACGCTGCTCATTGCGCTGGGAATTCTTGAAGGCTTGACCGTCTTGGCTGCCTTTGGGAAAGCGGCGAAGGGCGACGAGGAATCACGTTGAGCCCTGCGCTCGGTTCTCCCTTTTGCGAAGGACGTCACCGGGATGGGTCTGCGGACTTCATCGCATGAATACGTTGAAGAACTGACCTTGAGAGCGTGTCTTGATATTGCATGCCGTTCAAAGGTTCGTTCCCGTATCGAGCGGTACGTTACGGATTTCGCCTCCCAGGAAGGATGTATTCAAAGTACATCACTGAGCCAATCATCAAGCGATGGATCAAACGCTCCGAACTTATGGTTTACGTGCACGACCCCAAGCGAGGTCTGCTCCGCCCCGTGCTGGAAGGACAGCGGCTTCGATGGACCTTGGAAGAGAACATTTCCGTTGATGCAACGTATTGGCTGGACGTGGTGGAACCCTTGCTCACGAAAGACGACGTCGTGTTTGATGTGGGGACCAATATCGGAACCATCGCCAATTGGTTTGCCGGCCGTACGGCCCACGTGCACGGGTTTGAACCGCACCCCGACAACGTCCAGATGACAAACGACCAAATCGTGTTACGCCAAACCAAGAACATCACCCTCTCCCAGTTGGCCCTCGGGAGAGAACCGGGTGTTCTCCAACTTCACGTGAAAACCTTCCACGGACACCACTCGCTCGGGGACACCTCGGGGAGCCCAACCGTGGAGAAAATCGACGTTGAGGTCGATACGGTTGACAGGTATTGTCAGAACAACGGCATTGAGCGAATTGACTTTCTCAAAATTGACGTTGAGGGCTTTGAAGACGATGTTCTCAAGGGTGCGACGGGCATGTTGGCCGAGAAAAAAATCGGTTTGGCATTGTTTGAATTGCGCCGAAACCTCCTCACATCGATTGGGAAGCATGCGAAGGACATCTTTGCGCCGCTCGTTGAAAATGGCTACACGATTTTCACCTTGGACGGACGCACACTAACGCCGAACGAACTGGAGAACCTTGCTGACGGCGATTACTTGGCTGCAATGAACCCCTCGGAGTACATTCCCCGTTTGGGAACCTCGTCCGCTCCTGCCATGTGATGTCTTCAAGGGAAGGCTCTTTCAATCGTCGGCTCCAGCCAAATCCATGGCAGTCCGACCGTCCGGGCAGTGGACCTCGGCCTTCATCGTTGGTCTCTTCCTCCTCGGAAGTTGGTCAACCGCCTATGAACCTGCACCGAACACTGCACCGCTCTCCGAACCCCCGGAAGCGTTGCCGACCGTGATGAACCACCAAAACTTCACCTCCGGGCAAGGGTTCACGCTCACCAACCTCAGCCTCGACACCGCTACGGGGCTCACCACGCTCAACCGACCCGATGTTTCGTGGACGGCGACGACCGGTTTGGGACTGAGCACCTTGCGAACAGGTGCGTGTTCGGCTTACTTGCCCAACACCAATGAAGTCTACCTCATCGGTGGACGCATGGACGCCAACCCCACTCAAACGGGCGACGAATCACCGACCAAAATGGTCGAAATCTTTGATGTGGCCAACAAATCTTGGTCGCCCGCTCTCGAAGACATGAAAACCACGCAACAATACCACGGATGCGCCGTTGTGAACAACAAAATCTACGCCATCGGCGACCATTACCCCTTCAGTTCACCCGCACAACAAGCCACCGGTTTGGTCCAAGTCTACGACCCCAACCAAGGCAATTGGAGTTACGGCACGTCGATGCCGGCCAACAAAGCCGTCGGTCTTGCTGGCGTCGCCTCGCTGGGGGGCTTGGTCTACGTTGCAGGAGGCGTGACCGCCTCGGACCGTTCTGACATGAATGACCGCTTGATGCGTTACGACCCGGTCAACGACGCGCGGGCGGAGGTGGCGAGCATGAACAATAAGCGCCATTCGTTTGCCTTGGTCGCCTTCCGTGGAAAACTCATCGCGTACGGTGGTGTGGCTACCTTCTTCGATCCGGTCGCCAACACCACCGTCCAACAAATCACCAACCTTACCGAAGCCTATGACCCGGTGACCGACACCTGGTCGCAACTCCCCAACGCCACGAATGCCCTTTCTGCCTACGCAGCCGAAGTGTACAACGACGAAATCGTCATTCACGGCGGCTATGAGGTGACGGGCTGGACAGGAACGGCCAGTGACAAAACCTACGGCTACGACCCGTTCACGAACCGATGGGCTACGCGAGCAACGCTCCAAATCGGGATTTACGATTCAACGCTTGCTCGGGCCAACAACACCCTCGTTTATGCGTCGGGCGATTCGAGTTACACTCGGTTCAGCACGTGGAGCATCCAATACTTGGCCGAAACCGAATATCACATCAATCCCACCGAACAAGTAGGCATGCTAACATCGGCCATCCAAGACATGCGAACCCACACCCAAGGTGCAGCGAGTTTGCTCTGGTTTGAGTTCAACACCGTTGAACCCTCAGGCTCATCCATCGGCGTTCAATACCGAACGGCTCAAACCCAGCAAGCGATGGCTTCGGCGGCTTGGGAGCCCACCTCGGTCCCCGTGAACACCTACCTCTCCGCAGGCAACACCTCGCTTACCGACACGCTTGAAGACGCACCCTACATTCAATTTCGAGCACGCTACAGCACCAACCAAATCATGACGTGGAAAACCCCGACGCTGGTGAACGTGAACATTGGCGCCGATTCCACCGCCTTTGTCACGAGCGTCCCCAGCACCCTCCAGCCGACCTCAACGCCCATCACGCTGACGACACATCATCATTCCACAACCCAAAACGGCACCTACACCTTGCAACTCCACCCGAGCGATGCCGTGGGCAGCATGTCCTTTGGAGGATCGTGGACTCAACTGATTTGGAACGAGACCATGTCAACCCTTTCGGTGATCGACCAAGAAGGACTCCTCTTCGGCCAACCCACCGCAACGTTGGGCGCCGCAACCGAGAACGGCCAAACGGTGGACTGGAGCTTCTCCCTCAGCGGGAATCTACCATCCAGCCACCTCCGCGTGAAGACCACCACCCACGCCGAACGAAATGCGACGTATCTTCATCCCGGCGTGGTCGCCGTTGACCGCAGCGTCACCGTGGAAGTCACCGACATCACCGCCGATGCATCGAGTCAGGGCAACGCCACGTTGGAGGAAGGCGAAGTCATTCCGGGGAACACCGGGCTGAACATTACGCTTGACCATTACTTCACCAACAGCGGGCTTCGGCTTTTGGGAGGCAACATCGAGGCTCGCCTCCACCTTGACATGGAAACCTACGAAGAGGACGTGGTTGGCGAGCGAATTTGGGCCAACGAAAGTTCGCAATGGTTCCGCCTTAACTCTGGGCAACCTCACCACGCCCTGCTCAACGTTCCTGAGACCCTTTCGGGCGACGTGGCCTTGTGGATGGAGGCACGGACGAACGAAGATTGGTCACTCGTGTTTACCACCCAACCCCACGAATTCGTGGTCAATGCACGGTCGCCTGTTCTCCAATCGGTTGAGCCTCCCCTTGACGCCTACATCAACGAGGCCGCCGACCAGGAGGTCTCCTTTGCATTCTACGACTTGGGGGGTTTTACCAGCGAGACGCTGTTCGCTTACACGTGGCTTGAGGGCCTCAACGACGGTACCGCTGGTGAAGTGAAGGATGGCGTTGCACAACGGGCAGAATATACCCCGGCGACGTATTTGCTCGAAAACGTCGGGAACGTTTGGTTTGTCAACCTCTCCGTGAACGACACGGTAAACGAAGATCATGACGGCGCCCGTGTCCTTTTGGAAGGCGATGATATCGCCGGATACGCCGTCCCTCAAGCCCTGCCGGAAAACGGTCATGCTCGCTGGGAATCCCGGACCCCATCGAAGAGCGAACTCGTGTCGTTCACCCCCACCAAAAACCTGCTTTCCGATACGCTGATGAGGTTTGAACCGTCCCAAGAAGTGGCATGGTCCATCGTTGTCACCGATGCGAACGGGCTTGAAGACATGATCGATATCAAGCTTGAATTGGGCAACGACGAGCGATTGGGTTTCACCTACACCGTGCTTGACAACACGTGTTCGGTTCTCGATGAACGCCTTCAGATTCTCCCCGACGGATGCGTGGTCAGCGAGCAGGACGAACAGTTGACGCTCGAGGTAACGGCCACGGTTGAATGGAGTTTGACCGATGCTGGCCTGATTGATGGAGAGGTAGACCTTTCCATTCGAGACCTTGACGGCTTGCAGCGGTACGATTTCAATGAGGCGTGGGTGCTCGAGCGATCCATGAGCATCGACCTCAACAGCCTGATGGACAACGACGGCGTCGTCACACAAACCGTTCAGGAAGGAGCCGTGGTGATGGCGGGTGACCGCTTGAACTTGTCAGCCAACGTCCACCATCTGACGAGCGGTACACCGTACTCCGGTGATCTTCGTCTCCGCTGGGACGGGACCGTTCAAGGAGAAGATTGGCGAGGTGGCTTCCCTGTGACCATCGTCGACGGCGAGTTGCTCGCTTCCATTCCGACGCCGGAGGATTCCGGGTTGGTTCAGGACCTGACGGTGACCTTGTTGGACCCGTTGCAAACCGAAGTCCTTGCCTCCCTTGAGGTCGCCACGTTCCAACTTGACCACGTCGCCCCCGCTCTTCTGCCCTCAAGCCTCTCCAACACCATCTCGAGGTATCACCTCGACGCCGTCCAGGTCGGCGTGAACATCGACGAAGCGGAAGGCTGGAATTCCCCGCTCACGCTGACCTGCCAGATTCGCTCGTTAGCGGTTCAGTGGACGCCTATCCCGCTTGAACGGAACGCTACCACGGTTTTCAACGGCAACACCATGTTCAGTTTCACCTACGATTTCAGCCAACTTGGAGACCCGTCCACCCTCTCTCCTCAAGCGACGTTGGCCTGCTGGGCCGAAGGTCGAGACGATGCGGGTTGGTCGTTGACCTCTGAAACGGGGAATTCTGACCTTGACCCTTGGCTGGAAGCATCGCTGAACAACATTGGACCGGATTTGGGGTTGGAAAACGTCAAGATCACCGGAGGAAGCAAAGCTGGCGAGAAGGTCTCGCTCTCGTTCTTCGTGGTGAACGAGGGAGAAGGATTGACCACGCCGTTCAACGCAAGCATCGAGCTTGTCCAAGGTGACGAACGAACCCTTGTCGGTCGTTCGATCTTCAGTTCCATGGACGAAAACACGGCAAAATCCGTACGCCGCTCCTTTACCGCACCTGAGGGCCAGTGGACCCTTGAGATCACGGTTGACCTTGAGCAGCAGATATGGGAGATTGACGAGACCAACAACGTATACACCGCATCGTTCACCACCGAGGGCGGGGGCTTCGGTGCACTGGCCGTCTTGGGTGGAGGCGGCGCATTGGCCCTGCTTGGCGCAGCCGTCTTGCTTCGCCGCCGAACCAACGGAGACGTTGACGAAGCGGTCTTGGCGGCTGCGATGAGCGCTGAAGCATCCGAACCTGCCCCTGCCACCACCGTCCCTGAAACGAGCTCACCTCGCCGGGGTCCACCGGGTGGGAAAATCGCAAGCAATCCTTCCAACCCGCCCGCCAAAGGACCGCCAAAATCACCTCCACGGGGACCACCAACCAAAGCGACTCCTGAACCTGAATCCCCACAATCGATGGCTGCCAAGTACATTGACGCCCTCGGTGTGGCTACGGCGGCACCCGAAGCGAACGAAGAAGAGGTTCGAGTCGAAGACTACAGCCACCTCCCAGGGGGTGGTGCGTACGAATACACCGCAGAGGGAACGTTCTACGTCGGTGAAACCTGCGGGCGATGGGTGCTGAATGAGGACAAATCCTTCACCAAAATCTCAGAGTAATTCGAACGCCTACCTTCATGAAGGCCCTCGAACTCCTCTCCGTTCATGCGTGAAGAGGTTGAGGACATTCGCCGTGTTCTCACCATCGCCTTTCGTGGAACAGATGGCCTTTCTGCCCAAGATTTTGAACGAACGCTGTCCTTTGACATGGAATGGGTGGCACCGGATGAAGCCGAAACCGCCGTCAAGGCGTTGCACGCTGCAGGATGGCTCAAACAAGAGGGAGGTCGGTTGGTGCCTACCGTGCCTCTGGGCAACGTGAACGTACCCTTTGGGTGGTTTCCAAGGCCCAGCCGCCTTCTTCAGCCCGTTCCTGCATCGCGTGCCTCCGAACCAGCCACACAGAACGAGGTCGAACCCCAACAAAGGAGATCCACCCCCGCTCCCGTACAGTCGGCAACAACCTCGTCAAGGCGTGAATCGACGAGGGATACCGGTGACCCGAGAGCCAAACTCCTTCAGAGGGTCATCCGGTACGTCGCTCGTCAAAGCGGTTTGGAAAACGAGGAATTAAGCCGCCGTGCCGAGCGGAAACAGGCGGCGTTCGATTTGATGACGCCGTGGCTTGCCTACGCACTCGTTGCACGGGAGCAAGGACTTGAGATGAACGACATTGTCGAAGCCTTGGCCGTTGTTTGAACTCACTCGCTCTGCGTGTTTTCCTCGCCACGAGCCGAAAGTTCCACCAAGACGGGCAGCAACATCAAGGCCAAAAGGAGCGAGAACAGCACCGTCACCGCCGTGATCAGACCGAAATCTTGGATGATGGGCATCGGCGAGAAGAGCAAGACGGCAAAGCCGGCCATCGTCGTTGCTGCGCTTAGCATCAACGCTACGCCCGTTGTGTCAAGCGCCGCACGTAGGGCGTCCCAGTGATCGCCCCGTTTCGCCATTTCAACCTCAAAGCGTCGCCACATGTGAATGGAATAGTCGATGCCGATGCCGAGGGTTAACGCCGTAACCATGACCGTTAACACGTTCCACTTCAGGCCAAGCAGGGCCATGGAGCCCACGACCCAGAGCGAAGCAACCCCGACGGGGAAAAGAACGATGACCGCGGGCATGAGCCGACGGGTGAGTGCAAACAGCACGAGGAAGGAGACGACAAGCGAAATGGCGGTGCTCTCGATTTGAGTGAGACTTAGGCCGTCGAGCACCGTTTCCAGCATCACCAAATCGCCGGTCACGTGAAGTTGAGCATGTCCGTCGAGTTGGGCTTTTAGGGTACCTGAATCCTCTGGAGAGCCAAGGATTTCGATGAAGTTCTCAATCACCCTGCTCGACTCAACCGAGGTCGATGCTTCAACTCGAATCTCATGACGAAGATGGACAATGTTGTCGCCGTTGAGATGGACCACCTGGCGAACCCGTTCCTGCCAAGTTTCACCCGTCAGCGGGTCGGCAACGGTGGTGTTTTCGGACAGGGCGGCGAAGAACATGCCGAGATCGATGGTTTCATCGCGCTCAATACGCTGAACTTCTCCACCGTCCACTTCCATGTTGTGGGCAACACCAAGCGATGCATCCCGCAAGATGGCGTCACGAACCACAGGGAGGGGTCCTTCGTAGGACGGCGTGGGAACACCAACGACATCGTTGTTGGACTCAAGGTCCGAATGGAAATAATTTAGCTCGGAAAGCAAGGTCTGGTCTCCGGGAATGTAATCTTCACCGGCCAAGGGCTCCAAGAGCACATAGACCACTTTCCAACCTGCGCTCTCGTAACTGGTGTCGATTTCCTCTCGGACCTCCATGATGGGCATGTCTTCGTTGACGAAGTCGGCAAGGTCAAAATCTGTTTCAAGCGAAGCGGCCCCGTAAACGGCGAGGCCGGAGACAAGAATGGTGATGAGCAGAACCCCGACCTGTTGCTTCTGCTGGACCTTCAGGATGTTTTCAGACAACGTTGGAAGGGTCAAAACTTCAGGTGCTGGCCCTTTTTGACCCTCTCCGGAGAACATCACGTGAAGGGCACCAACAAACACCGTCGAGGAGACAAAGGCCGAAATCACGCCCAGCGATAACGCATAACCGAGCGTGGCGAGCGGGGGAAGGGGCGAGATGATGTTGGCGAGGAAGGCTGCAACCGTGGTGACCACTGCCAGCGACAACGGAATGGAGAGGTGGGCAACCGAGCGGAGCCATGCTTCGGCAGGGTTCGGGTGCGTATCGGAGATTTGTCGCTGGGAGCGTTGGAGGTGAATGGCGTAATCAATGCCAAGCCCCAACACCAGTGGGGCGACCGTGGCCTCAAGAGCCGTGAACACGGCCCCGGACAGGTTGAGAATGCCGTACGTCCAAATCAAGGCGCTTGATAGGCCAATGAGCGGAAACACCACGGGTTTGGGTGACCTGAAGGACACGCCCAACATCAGGACAACGACGAGCGACGCCAGGAGAACCAGCACCATGAGGTTGTCAAACGTCCCCTCGTCAATGTCGTGAGCGAGAAGGTCGTTTGAAATGACGACGTATGTCAAGGGCGAGGACGTAGAGCGCTCCGTAAAGACGCCTCGAAGCTGGTCTTGCAATTCTCGTCGTACACTCTCTTCGAGGTCCGGGTCCACCTCGAGCACCCACATCGTCGAGGAGGCATAAGGCGTTCCGCTTCCTTCACCGCTGCCCAAGTAGTCGCACACCGGGTCGAAATCCAAATCCTTGTGCAAGAGGGCCGCAGAAGCGTAGGTGGCTGCGGAGAGCAGTTGATCATCGACACCAAAGCCACACGTTTCGTTCTCGTTGAAGACCAAATCAAGGTAAGATGGCCAATCAGCAACGTCGTTGAGGAGGGTGCTGTTCGCTTCTTCATCAAGCGCCAATTGTGCGATGCCGGGGGCGGTCGTCCACACCTTCACAACGTCTTGCCGCTTTTCAGACTCTTCCTTGAAATGGGCCAAGTCATCGCTCATCGCTTGAAGCATTTCGAGGGCCAAGACGTTGCTGCCATCATCGACTTCCACGTGCACGAAGAGGGGGCGCATTTCGTTGGGAAAGTGTTCGTGAATCCGCTCATGCGCAGCCGAGGCATCCGTGTTGGGTGAGAAATCGTTGAGATCGGTTTGGAAGGTGGGGGGAGAAAGGTACAGATTGCCTGCGAGAAGAAGGGTGATGAGCGAAAACACAGCGACGATGACCGGTGCGGACCGCTCAAATCGAGGAGCGAATTCTGCAAGGCGTTCCTCAAGGCCCGCCGTATCCATGATTTGGCCTATGCACGCAGATTAAAAAGAAACAGGTCGTTTTGATGTCCACCTCCCCCATCAATGGCGCTGGCACATCTCAAGGCGAAGGTTCAAGACAAGGGGGTCAGTCGGCGGGTTGGTCATCATGTCGGTCACGGTGCTTAAGAAAGAGAAAAACGAACTCAGACTTCGTATTATCGGCGAGAGCCACACCGCTTTGCAAGTGTTGCGAGAGCGCCTCAACAGCCACAAAGACGTGGACTACGCCAACTATTTCCCTGGCCACCCCGAACTGGACGACCCGGAATTCTACATCCGCACCACGTCCAAGGCAGGTGTGGACAAAGTGTTGAACGACATCATCAGCGGCGTGGCCTCTGAATTCGACAACGCAAGTCTCTGAACAGGTCGATACCATGCCCGACCCATTGGCCGAAGCCATCGGCTTGGTCGGCTACGCTACCCAATCATCAGGCGTGGGAGGCATCATCAAGGCCAGAGTCACCGATTTCCGGGTTGAAGAAATCGCCACGCCAGTCCATCTCGATAACCGAGGGCGCTTCACGGTAGCCAAAATCACGCTCACCAACTGGGAAACGAACCGGTTTTGCAACCAACTCGCCGCAAAACTCCGTATTCCTCGCAACCGTATTTTTTTCGCAGGAACCAAAGACAAGCGAGCGGTCACGTCACAACTCTTTGTCATCGACGCACCCATGAACAAAGTCGCCGATGTTGAACTTCCTGATGTCGAAATCGAAGTTCTTGGGCGCACGCACCAAAAAATAGGATTCGGGAACCACCGGGGCAATCGGTTTACCGTGGTTGTTCGGGGGTGTTGCGACCAAGCAGGACGGCCGCTTTCGGATTCAGAAGCACTGAGTGAAGTCGAGCGAATCACGGCGGCCATGGAATCGTCGCTCGGTGCGAACCGATTCCCCAACTGGATTGGGCCACAACGCTTCGGTTCAGGACGCCCGGTCACACCCTATGTTGGAAGAGAGGTGGTACGTGGAGACTTTGAAGCTGCGGTCATGACCTACCTGAGCATGGAGGGTGAAAACGAAGAAGACGAGGCAGCAAGCATACGTCGCTCCATCCGAGAGAACGGCATCAGCGAAGGCTTGGTGGAGACCATGCCTCGCTGGATGGGTTTTGAACGGAGGATGATCGAACACCTGCTCGCTCACCCCGATGACCATACCGGTGCGTTCCGGCAATTGCCCAACAACCTTCAGTTGATGACGGTCCACGCCTTGCAATCCATCGTGTTCAACAAATCCCTCCAGCGCAGGATCGAGGCAGGCCTTCCCTTGGCGACCCCGGTGGAAGGCGACATCGTTGGCAGGGTTGATGAAAAAGGCCAACTCGATGTCAATTCGTGCATCGTGGCCGAACAACGAACCCTTTCTCGTATCTCAAGAAACTGTGAGCTCGGGCGTTTGATGACAACCGGCCCGTTGCCCGGAAGCGACATCACCACCTCCAAAGGCAAACCGGGTGAACTTGAGCAAGCCACCATCGAAGCAGAGGGACTCGCAGATACGACGTGGGAAGTTGAGGCGATTCCTCGCCTTTCCACAAAGGGCACTCGACGCGGATTGGTGGCTCAATTCAACGAGTTTTCCGTGGATACCGTGCCCCTGGCGGATGCTCAAACCATGGGAAAGCGTTGGGAAAGCGGTCCTCAAGAAGGCGATCGCTGGCATCCGGATGGCGCCTGCCTGCGGTTCCGTTTCACTTTGGGCTCTGGAAGTTACGCCACCGTCCTCCTGCGAGAGTTCATTCAAGGCCCGCTGTCCAAGATGTGACCGCTCTACCTGCCGAACACCGCACGGACAAGCCGGATGGGTGGAAACGAAGCTCATTGATTGCTTCCTTGCTCAAGCAACACCGACCGTTGGGGGAAGAAAATCAAGCCAGACCCGCTTCAACTTCGTCAAGTTTCGGCTTTTCACGTCGGGTAAAGCCGACGCGCAGGGTTCACCCTTGCGCACGAATGGCTTTGATCTCGCCTCAGAGCAGGCCCATGGAGAGGACCTCGATTTCACCGACACCGTGGATGTCGGCCATCATGCCCTCAAAAGCGTCAGCGAGTCCCTCACCGTCGTTCATTTTGACGTGAACCTGAACAAATTTCAATCCAAACGCCAGCGGTTTGGTTTCAACCGCCTGAATGTCGTAATCGTCGTTTCGCAGAGCAGCGATTTGCTCGGCGATGGCGTCGGTATCGACATCCTGGAGTTCAGAGTTCGGATTCACCTTGTACGTCATAACCACCATACCCATTCAAATCACCTCAGGGACCAACGAACCCGCATTCGGGGCACTTGTAGAGGACGCCTTGGTTGCGAACTCGTGGACTTCGACCGATCGGTTTGAAACAACCCGGGCAAGGGAACGTGGTTGAGCCCTCTTGGGCAAGGGGGACGCCTGACGATGTGCAATGGTGTGCTCGTTCACTCATGGGGATGCCTCGTAACGAATCTGCCCACGACCTCCCCTTCTTTATGGTTGCGTGAGCCGGAATCGGTTCATTCAGCGTCAAATCGGCTCACGACGGTGAGACGTCCGTGTTTCCCCGTGCTCACGACCAACGCACCGTCCCGGGAACGGCACCATCCCGTATTGAGACGAACGACATCACCGATGACAACCGACTCGATCTGGTCGCCCCACAGAACAAGGCCGACCAACCCTGTTTCGTCACGGCCGCACGCAGCGGCGACGTAACCGGTGTATCGTGTAGAGACGATGAGCCGCTTTGGATAAACGCGAAGCACCACCAATTCAAGGTCTTTCACGGGTGCATTTGGTTTCAAGTTTGCAATGCGGTTGGCAGGGGTGGGCCAAGTGAGGCCGTGTTTGGGTTCCATGACCCGCCAACTTGACCTCAATCCTCTTCAAGGTCGTCCTTCGTTTTCTTTTTGCGGACTTTAAACGACGAAGCGGTCGGCTCGGGGTCTTCTGCGATTTCGCCCCCTCCAAGAAGGACGTCGAGTTCGGTTTCAAACCGGGCTCGGATGCTCGCTTTCGGCGCTTTCCATGGCGTGTGGTGCTTGCAAACCAAATACACCTCCGAGGATGAATTTCTCGATGCATCGGGAGAAAAACGGCGAACGCTCGAAAAATGAGGTTGCACGGCACGGATGAGCTCTTCCACTCCAACGCCTTGGAACAGTTTGGTGGTGAACCCACCGCCTTTTCGAAGCAGCGGGAGTGAAAAATCCATGACATCGGCAACCAGCGTCAAGGCTACCGATTGGTCCATGTCCCATTTTCCCGTAATGTCCGGTGAGATATCGGAAACGATGACGTTCAACAACTCACCCTCCAACTCGGCGAGGATTCTCTCTTGCGTCATGGGGTCGGTGATGTCTCCGGTAAGCAACACCGCACCTTCAACCGGTGCACATGATTGCAAGTCAACACCGATCACGCGACCCTTCTCACCAACCAACTCCACGGCGACTTGAGCCCACCCCCCGGGATGACAACCCACGTCCAACACAAAGTCGCCTGAGCGGACGAGGTTGAAACGCTCCTGTATCTGAAGCAACTTGAACGCAGAACGCGCACGATACCCGCTTGCCTTGGCTTGACGGCGCCAAGAATCACGCTTGTGATTCTCCACCCAGTGGTCAGCCATGTCAAGGTCCCCATCGTCACCTGCCGACCTCGCCCTCATCAACCCTTTTCCTGATAGGCGGCAAAAGCAAGCAATCAAGGGGACGAACGATGTCGCCAAACCGTGGCCACGAGTCTGGGTACCGTTCCTCGGAGGAGACGCACCCTGAGATGGGCCGTTTTCTTGACCCTCGTCGTTTGCATGCCCATCCAAGGGGTCGTGGTCAACACCAACACGCCCCTTGAGGCACCCGTGTCGAGCGACGTTGGGGGACGAACCGTTCTCGTCCAAGAATTGACGGCAACATGGTGCCCATCGTGCGCCGAAATCGATCCCGAACTCGTCCAAGTCGCCGACAGTCACGGTTCACGAATCGCCTTGGTTGCTCTTCACCCCTCTGACGGCGAAGATGCCTTCCAACCACCTGCTGCACAACATCGGATTGAACGCTTGAAACTCACCTACGGCGACGCGCTCGCCTCAACACCGACGTTCGTCGTGGAGGATGGCCCGCTCCGCATTGGTTACGATGCATGGCGGGACGTGCAGCGGGATATTCTTGACGCCGAAGTGCAACGCCAATCCGTCTCCGAACTGGAGTTTCAAGTAGTCCAAACCAACGACGGGCTTCGCGTTGAGGTCCTTCATGCGGCGCCCGTTGTTCAGAACAACACCCAACTCACCTTCTTGGTCCTCGAGCACGGGAAAATCATGCCCGAAGGTTTTGCAAATCCCGGGGAGGAAACCCGCGACCGGGTCGTCGTCGGTGCTGCGTCATGCGACCTCAACACCAACACCATCACCGAACTTCACGGCCCGATCAACGCCTCGCTGATGACGGGATGCGTGGACGATTTCGCCGTAACCTTTCCTCAAACCGAAACCTGGAGCATCGTCCTCGTTCACGAATACACCACCTCCGCATTGGAGAACGGTTCCAGCACCGAATCGTTGGGTGTCGTTGAACTCGCTTACCGAGACCGCGCCGTTGTTAGCGACCAAGGCGGTCTTTCCACGGTGTTGATCGGTGCGGTTGTCTTGCTCGCTTTAGCGGCCATCCTTCCAAAAAAGTAACTTTCTGGCCTCAACAGTTCACATGAGCGATAGGAAAACGTACATTTCCCCCGATTTCCGGAAAAACACCTCACGGGAAGACAAAGGCTTGATAAACGGCCAAGCCAATGTATTACCATGACAAACACATGGGAGGACGTCGCTTGGGAAGACACTGCACCCTCGAAGGAATGGGTGGTTGAATACACCGCTAAAGTTGGTTCAAACACCACCCATCACCTCTCGGTGTTGGTGGGCAACGACATGGAGGCCGTCCAACGGAAACTCATGCGGGAATTACGAACGACCTATCAGGATGCTACGGAAATTGAGGTGACGGTGATTCGAATGGAAGAAATCGAAAAGGAGCCGAACGCAGCGCTGTTTGCTGGTCACTTCACACCCTGATCAAGCGATTTCTCGGTAAACCAGTTCGATCAACTGTCCGTCTTCAATGATGTGTTCACCGAAATCGAATACTTGAGTCCGTTGGCCACCGCTTTCGGTGACAAACATCACAAATTCGTGTTGGTCATCCACGCGGTAGTCATCAAAACCCGTCTCATCCATGTGTATCCCCCATGTGTCGAAGAAGGCTTCCAGAGGGAGATCGGTCGTTTTGTCGTGATATTCAGCGTGAATACGGCCATCCTCGCTATGCGTGTGAAGAGGACGCATGGTGCAATCTCCGTCATTCAACCCAACATCACCTGGAATCTCAATAAACGAGCCGAGGACGGAAATACGAAGGTCAGCATGGTCGTGTCGGTCAATTCCTGAGTGGGAACCGATGCATTCGTCGGCGATCGCATGCCGTTCATCGGCTGAATTGTACAGGGGTTCCCCGTCGCTTTCACCAAGTAAAAAACCGAGGGCAGCCAAAGCGCCGACCGTGACAACCAACCAAAACAGCGTTTCCTTGTTCATCCCGCTCACTCCTTGTTTTCACCATCACCTTTCGAAATTATTTCGGTGTTGTCGTTCCATTCGCCGCGGTCGTGCATTTGTCCCGCTCTCCAAAAACCAAACAAAGCAACAACGTTCGAAATGTGAGCCATGGTGCAGAATTGACAGATTTTCCCCATCTCAACCTCGTAGGAAACCAAGAGGGCGATGACAGCAAGGCCGGCTCCAGTCATGTACATGCCGTACTTGAGGTAACGCTCAGCCCAGAGCGAATCCGGCTCTTTCCCGACAGAATTGGTGATGAACAACAAGGCACCGAAGGCGGCCATCCCAATCAAGCCCCACGAGAGGCCAAAGACGGGGTCGGTGTTGTAGGCGGCGTTGCCCAAAACATCGTCGCATGAAAACACCGTTGCGCTGGAGCAAACGTTGCCCCCTTCGCTGATTTTGTTGCTGATCCACAACGTGTGGGCCGAGACAACAAACCCGGTGAACGCCACGAGGTTCATCCCGAGCATGTGACGACGCCTTGCGTGAATCATGAGCGGATTGCGGCCCACAAGCATGTTTCCAATCGAGGTGCCTGCTGGCGTCATGAGCACGAGACCGACGACGACGGGGACGATGTAGCCGATTAAAATGAGATTTTGGTTCATGCTCATTCCTCCAAGGTCAGGCGAATGATGGCGTCCGCTACCTTTTCGTTCGGGTTTTCTGAAGAACTCCATGCGACGATGCCGTCCGGTTGAATCAGGTAATAGGCAGGTGTGCCAGGAACCTTCCATTCTTTCATGTTGTCTTGGTCGATGTCGTCAATGTACACGAAGGCATGGGCGCCCCCGTTTCGGGTTGCACACGCGGACCCGCCGCACTCATCGTCGCCGGTTTTGTCACGGAAACCAATGATTTCGTCGCGACTGGTCTCGTGATTTGGAATGTCAAGTTGAGTGGCACTGGCGACGAAATTCACCGTTGGTCCTTTCCAAGCAGGGGTCCCGTCGGAGTCTTTTTGAAATTTCATGAAGTAGTTAGAATTTTGAGCCACCTTCTCCGCTGCCTGCAAACAGAAGGTGCAATCGGTGTCCATGAAATCGATAAGCATCCATTCGCCCGAGGCATCGCCCTTGGTCCAGTTGTTCTCAAAATAATCCGACATCTCAAACTTCGTCCAGCCGCTGCCGTTGTAAGCCATACCCTCCAGATCCGGTGCTCGTTCACCGGCCTTTGTACCGGTGGCAATGGGATCGGTGGTGAAGGCGAGGAACATGATGGCCACAAAAAACAAGGCCATGATTTTGATTCCACTTTCCGTTCGCACATCGGCTTCAATATCGTTTTTCATCGTTCATTCCTCCAATCCAATTTCTTCGAGCAAACAGGTTGCCGTGTGGCGAATGGCATCTTCGCTGTTCATGCGAACATCGAACCCGGAATCCACCATGCGCTCGATGGCGAGACGGGCACGCGGGATATCGCCGGCCCAACCGCGGTCGCCCCCGGTGTATTCGATACGAGCGTCAGCGCAACCGGTGACTTCAACCACGATTTCAGCGATTCGCCGAACCGACGCGGTGTCGTGACTGCCCAAGTTGAAGAGGTTGAGCGGCTCGTCCGTCGTGGCCATCACGTGAAGAATGGCGTCCACGCAATCGCCGACCTCCATGTAAGATTTCTCTTGGAGACCGTTGCCGAGCACTTCCAAGCGCGTTGGATCGTTTTTCAGTTTGTGAATGAAGTCAAAAATAACCCCGTGAGTTCCACGTGCGCCGACGACGTTTGCAAAACGGAAGATCCAGGCTTGGAGGCCGAACGTGCCGACCCAGCTGCTGATGAGACCCTCTCCGGCTTGCTTGGAAGCACCGTACAGGGAGATGGGCATGCAGGGGCCGTGATTTTCTGGAGTTGGCATGGGTGCGTTCTCACCGTAAACCACCGAACTGGAGGCGAAGGCAATTTTCTTGACGCCGGCCAAGCGCATGGCTTCAACAACGTTGTAGGTCGCCACGGTCCCTTGGTTCAAATCGGTGTCCGTTACCCGGGTCCCAAGACGGATATCAGGGTTCGCCGCAAGATGATACACGCAGTCGATGTCCATGGCCATGGCTTGTTTTACATCGTCGAGCGAACGGAGATCACCGTTTACAAGAACGGCGTCCCCCGAATCCAAATGGCCCTGGATGAAGGCCAGATTTCCGCTTGAGAGGTTGTCCAAGACGACCACGTGGTCACCACGAGCGACCAAACGGTCAATCAAGTGGGAACCGATGAAGCCTGCACCTCCCGTGACCAAGGCTCGCATGCACCAACCACCAAAGGCATTCTTATAAGGGAAATGGTTCCACGCCGAACGACCACGATGGGCTTCATAATCGTTAACGGAATCCACACGGGTCCTGAGGAACGGACCTCGGAGGAGGTGAATCTATGAAGAAATCGAAAACCGAAACCCAAACCGAAGTGCAGGACAACAACATCCTGGTGGGCTACGTTCGTCGAAGCAATGCCGGTGGAGCGCTCAAGCTCTCCATCAACACGGCTGCCTTTGCCGATTGCAGCACGTACATGACCAGCGACGGCCAAGCCTACGTGCCGTTGGTAATCTCGATGGGGGCGCTTGAAAAAGTGCTCTCCGGAGAGCGTGCCGTCACCACCGTGACCCAGTTGCACGACTGAGACAGCATGTCAAGCGCCCGTCTTCCTTCTCACCGAGAAGTACAACGCCTTCTTGATGGCCAAGGCCAACAGGGAGGCCTTTCCGAGTTTGCTTCGTTCTTTTTCAAAAGCCCATATATAGAACATAGGGGACGGCAAATCGTGTCACAGGACACTGGTCCATCGAAACCGTACATCGTCGCAGGCATGCCGATGTACAACGAAGAGGAGACCATCGGCTCAGTTGTCGTCCGCACCCTGCGCCACGTGGACGCCGTAATTTGCATCGATGACGGCTCGTCCGATGCAAGCGCGCGAATCGCCGAGGCTTGCGGTGCAACCGTCATCCGACACCGTGTCAATCGAGGCTACGGAGGTGCGCTCAAAACCCTCTTCCTGAAGGCATCGGAGATGGACGTCGACGCCTTGGTGCTGCTTGATTCCGACGGCCAGCACGACACCGAAGACATTCCGAAAATGCTTGAACCGATTCTCTCCGGAGAGGCCGATTTCACCATTGGCTCGCGCTTCGTTGAGGGCGGAGGAGGCACCGATATGCCGGCGTACCGAAAACTCGGCATCAAGGTCATCACGGCAGCGTCCAACCTTACGAGCGAACTTGGCGTCAAGGACACCCAATCCGGCTTCCGTGCCTTCTCAAAAACAGCGCTCCAAAGGCTCCGCTTTGATTCGGAAGGCATGGAACTCTCCCTCGAACTACTCGAGGATGCCAACGAAAAACAACTTCGTGTCCAAGAGATTCCCACCATCATTCGGTACGATGTCCCGAAGGGTTCCAATTTCACTGCCGTGTCCCACGGATTCACGGTGATGACCTGGGCCATGTTGTCGCTTTCTCAAAAGAAACCCTTGTTGGTTCTTGGCATTCCGGGCTTTGGCCTGCTCGCTGCAAGCGCCGCCATGGGCATGCGTACGGCTCAAGAATTCACGTTGCAAATTGACAGCATCATCGGCCACGGCATCTCCGCTGTGTGGATCGGCCTGCTCGGACTCTCGTTGATGGCGACGGGGCTGGTTTTGCAAAGCGCACAGCGATTCCTTCGTTTGCTCCTGGTCCGAGAGTTTGGCTTGGACTGATCCGTCATCCCATGACCCTCGCTGCGAGGGCGAGAATGTAGGGAATTGCAAACAAACCAAAGAACACAAACATGGCGATTCGGACCGTTTTCTGGTTCTTTTCGTCCTTTTCATTCTGTTCGATGCAGGTTTGCTGTTTGCAAACTCGTGGGTCTGCAGCGACCGGAATCGGTTCTTGGCAGATGCGGCAGTGTTTGTGAGGAGGGACTTTTCCGGAAACGTTTCCGATGAATTGATTCGCTTTTTTCGCCGCCATCTCCTTCACTTTCCTTGCATCAACCACGGTTTCACCTCAGGCCTTGATGAGCGTCCCTTCAAACAATTCACCGTCCAGCGCTCGGTCCAAACGGGACAGGTCTCTTCCATCCAACACAGCGAGACTCATGCCAGAGTCCGTTGCAACTTGAACGGCAACAGGGTCAACAACGGCAGAGGCACCGGGTTCAAGCGGCTCCCCGATACCGGTGATCTCAGCGAGTTCGGCCAACGTCAATTCGGTCAACGCTTCGGCATCTTCGTGCTTGCGGGGGTCTTTTGAGTACACGTGGGAGACGTTGGTGGCGATGATGCAGTGGCGTGCATGCAAGGCCGCTGCCAAGCGAACCGCCACGGTATCGGTCGTATGGCCGGGCACGGTCCCCCCCATGACCACCACATGATGGGATTCGAGGGCTTGCCGAGCCTCATCAACGGTGTGGGGGACGTTGGGGGCAACATCGCAACCAATTTCGAGCAGCACCTGTTGCAGAACGGTGGCGTTGAGACGCGTACCGGCGATGCCGATTTGGTCCAAGCGGCGCGGGTCCCTCACGGTGTCTTTCGCAAGTTCGATACCTTCTCGGGCAGGCAAACCGCCGCCCACCACAAAGGCGATTTTTCGTCCGTTCCCCTCCAAGTGGACGACCAATTGGCGGAACTGGCCCATCCACATCGAGCGGTCCGCTGCTTCCTCGGGACGGAGCAGACTCCCCCCAAGGGCGACGACATGAACGGTGCTCATGAGCGGATTGCAACGCGGACGAGTTTTCATCCTATCCCCGCCAAAACGCACATTGGAAAGATTCGCGAAAGTGTGCGAGGTTTGAAGTGCCTCACCCCGACCCAGCGGACGGGGGAAGTGCATGGCAGATGATGCAAAAGTATCTGCACGCCGCATGCGGCTGAAACTTGCCCTCGAAGAACTGCGGGAAATGAAAGGGTTTGGAACCGAACTTGTGACGCTGATCATCCCTCCCGACCGACAGATATCGGACGCAAGGTCCATGCTCCAAAACGAACACGGACAAGCGGCCAACATCAAGTCAAAAGGCACCCGAAAGAACGTTCAAGGTGCGATTGAGTCGGCCATTTCGACCCTTTCTCGCTTCAAAACGCCGGGGGAAAACGGACTTGCAATTTTTGTCGGTTCCATCATTATCGGCAACAACAAATCCCGAATGGTTAACATCGTGGTTCAAGACCCGCCTCAACCCTTGATCTCCTTCAGATACCGATGCGACTCGAGGTTTGAATTGACGCAACTAGAGGACATGTTGGTTGACAAAAAATCGTATGCTTTGTTTGTGATCGACCGCTCCGAAGCCGCCTACGGCATTGCCTCGGGGAAGCGAATTCACGTCCAAGAACACCTTGTCTCCAACATCATGGGCAAACACCGGCAAGGTGGTCAATCCGCCCAGCGGTTCGAGCGACTCATCGAGGAGGCGGCCCACAATTTCTTCAAGCGAGCCACCGAGCACGCCTCGGCGTATTGGTTACCGAATTTGGAGCACATCCAGGCCGTCATCATCGGGGGTCCCGGTGCAACGAAGGATTTCGTGGTCAAAAACGAGTATTTCCACCACGAAATCGCCAAAAAAATTGCAAAAACAACCTTTGACGTCGGCTATTCCAACGAATCCGGTGTTCGGGAACTGGTCGAAAACGCAGGCCAACTCATGGGCGAGATTGAACTTGATGCCGAGCGGCAAATCATGAACCGTTTCCTAACCGAACTGATTCGAACGCACCCCAAAGCGACGTACGGCGAGATGATGATCAAGGACGCGCTCAGCAAAGGTGCGGTCGATACGCTCCTTCTTTCCGAAGGACTCCGTGGGAACATCGTTGAATTGGAATGCAAGAAATGCGGTCATGGCGACGACGGTTCCTGGGAAGAACGCTTGACGCGCCAACAAGAACTGCCCGATTGTGCGAGTTGCGAGGCATCCAACGATTCCGTTCGAGAACGTTCGAGCATCTCGTTCATCGATTCCCTCTCCATGATGGCGGAGGAAAGCAACACCGAGGTCGTCTACATCTCGGTGGACACCGAGGAAGGTTCGCAACTGATTCAGGGTTTCGGTGGCTTGGCCGCCATTCTCCGATACCCGTTGATGTGAGGTGGTACGATGGAACTGCTCAAAACCAACGTCATCTCAAGGGTGGAGGCCGCTTTGGAAGCCATTGGAGGCGACGCTGACCTCGTCAAGAGCCTGCTTCAACCTGCACGAGAAGCCGACCAGGGTGACTTGACTCTTCCCTGCTTTCCGTTTGCAAAAGCCTTGAAGAAATCGCCGGTCAGCATCGCCGAAGAACTTCGCGCAGCGATGGAGAATCACGAAAGCATCGGCGATATCAACGCCGTGAACGGTTATCTCAACATCCGAGTCAATCCTGTTTGGCTCGCCAACCACCTGCTATCGGTTGGCGTTGACAACGGCATGGAGAAAGCAAAACGAAGCGTCTTGATCGAACACACGTCGGCAAACCCCAACGGACCCTTTCACGTCGGGCGGGCAAGAAACGCCATTCTCGGTGACACCTTGGTTCGCCTGCACCGGTTGTGGGGCAACGAAGTGACGGCTGAATATTACGTGGATGACATGGGGAAGCAAGTCGCCGTTCTGGCGTGGGCATTGAACGCTCTTAGTCGGGATGATGTCGAAGCCCTGCTCGAAGGACGAGAAGCCCCCAACCCGCTTTGGGCAAGCAAGCCCGACCACCAACGCGTCCGATGGTATCAGGCCGCACAACTCCTCAGGAAGGAAAGCGAACAATCTCCCGAGATTGAGAAAGCCATTGGAGCGTTGGTTCATGCGAGTGAAAACGGTGATGAAGCCGTGCTCGAATCGTTTGAAGCGGCCTATCAACCCGTTCTCGACGGGATGCTCGCCACCCTTGGGCGCCTCGGCATTACCTACGACCGGTTCACCAAAGAATCGGTTTTTGTGACCAACGGCGATGTCGCCTCCCTGATGGACGAATTGGGGGCCTTGGCCATCAACGGCCATGCTGAGAACGGTGCACAGTACCTTGATTTGGGCGAGCGGGGGCTGAAGGGCAAAACCGAGTTTTTCTACCGAAGAGGCGACGGATCGTCGCTTTACGCCACAAGGGACATCGCCTATCATCGGTGGAAATGGACCCAGAGCAACGAACTCATCAACGTGCTCGGTGAAGACCACAAATTGCAAGCCCAACAGGTGGGGTTGACGCTCGAAGAACTGGGCGAACCCCGACCGGAAGTGATGTTCTACTCGTTCATCAAACTCCCCGAAGGCAAGATGTCAACCCGTCAAGGCAACGTGGTGTTCATGGACGACCTGCTTGAGGAGGCCAAGGCTCAGGCCGCTAACGTGGTGAGCGAACGCCGACCCGAGTACGACGAGGAATCCGTGGCGACCATCGCTGAGGCCGTGGGAACTTCAGCGGTCCGCTTCAACATCGTCAATGTCAGCCCCGAGAAAGGCTTCACCTTCAGGTGGGAAGACGCACTCAGTTTTGAGGCGGGCTCCGCACCCTTCGTCATGTACAGCCACACCCGGGCATGCTCCATTCTTCGAAACGTCGAGCAGCACCTCGGGGCAAACCCACAAGCGCCAGAATTCACCATCGATGCCAACATGCCTGACGGGTTGATTCAACTCCTGCGAACGCTTGCTGTCCACGACGATTGTCTTGAGAAAGTCATTCGCGAACATCGCCCCCACCTCTTCGCAGAGTATATATTGCAGCTCTCCAATGCGTACAATGGATTCTATAGAGACTGTCATATCCTTGATGGAGATGAGGTCAACGGTTTCTATTTCGCCGTCTCTGAACTCGCACGTTCAACCCTCAACAGCGGCATGGAAGCCTTGGGGATTCAGCGGCTGGAAACGATGTGATCAGATATCTTGACGATACCAACCTTCCGGGAGTTCCATCGGGTTGGTTGGCCGGGCGGCTTTGACCTGCCGGACAATTTCCAAACGCATGGCGTCCAAACCCACGTTTTCGGTGGCGGAAATGCACACCCTACCCGAGGGATCGAGAAGCAACGGCAACTCCGGTTCTCCCTTTGAGCCGCTCGCCCGCCACTCAGCCTCGGCATCAACGACCTCGTCCCACATGGGCGGAAGCGGGTTGAGCAGGTCGGCTTTTGAGCTCACCATCATCAACTTGGTTTCGGGGAGGAGGGTTTGCACCTCTTCGAGCAGGTTCATCTGCTCGCTGATTGGCGTACCGCAGGATTCGCTTTCATCCATCAAAAACAGGACCAAGGACCCGATGTGCTCCAGAGCAGCAAGGGCCTGCATTTCGATGTGGTTTCGCTCCTCCATCGGACGGTCAAGGAGCCCGGGTGTGTCCACCATTTGATGTGGCAAACGGCGATGGGTGAAATGGCCGACGTGAATTTGTTTGGTGGTGAAAGGGTAGTGGTTCACTTCCATTTTTCCGGTGCTCAACGCCGAAATGAAGGCTGATTTTCCAACGTTCGGAGCACCACAAACCACGATGCAAGGAAGAACCGGGTCAATTTTCGGCAACCGCTTGAGCGTTTCACGAGCCTCACTCAACCAATCAAGGGCCGGCCCAACCTGGCGCATGATGGACGAGATGCGTCCATACGCCTCTCGCCGAGCTTCGTGCATCAAGTCGGTTCGTCCTGTCCGGATGATTTTCTTCGCATTTTGCGAGGCGATTCTCTGCACTTGGCCTGCGGCCCACTGCAGGGTGGCGAGGTTCTTTCGGTATTCGTCGCAACCAACACAGGCGTCGATCATGGCCACATCGAAGAGGGGGGATTGGTCGAGAGAAGGCCAAGCCGAGACCAAGTCTTGGAACTCGGTCGCAATGATATCCGCTGCGGTTTGGACCATTCTCGTCATTTGTTTCCTGACACGGAAAATACGGTCGGGGTCGTCAACACGGTCGGCTGCTTTTTTGGCCCGAGAGAACGCTTTGTCGAGGACCTCGTCCGCCAACAAAACCGTTGCTAGCGTTCGCCAGGAGACGTTCATGCAGAGACCTCATCCCCACCCCGACCTCACCCCTAAAAGAAGTCATCCGTCACAGACCGCTTCTCTTCGGCAAAGGGGAGGTTCAAGTACGCTCGCCGGTTCCATCAAACATGGCGAAGAAAGGAACCGTCACCTTGCCTGACTGGGCGAAACCGATGTGGAAAGACATGGGCAGTCCAGAACTCGAAGGATTGAACCCGGTTCACAACGGAGACCTTCTCGAACGTCGCCAAGGCCTTCGCCGGGACGATTTCGTTGAAATCCTGATGAACGTTCAAGCCTTTGCAAACCCGGAAGATGCTACACTGCGAGGCCGACTTATTGCGAGCGGCAAGAGCAGCCTCGAAATTTTGGACGAAGACGGGCAGAGCCACTTCATCTCAAGAGAGGTCATCGTGCGCGTCCAACTGATCGCTCACACCAGGCCAGCCTACATCGATGACAAGGAACTGCTGGCCTTCGAGCGCGAGGACATGAAGCGCCGCTCAAAACTTCACGAGAAGGTCGAAAAGGAGACCACGGGCAACGACGACTCACACCTTTGGGGGTGAGATGCTGAACGCCCCAGAGAACTGGAGCGTCATCGAAGGCCGCCTCATGCGGGAATTTGCCTTTCCGAATTTCGACGAAGCAAAAGCCTTCATTGACCGAGTAAGCGACCTTTGCAACGCCTTGAACCATCACGCAGAATTGCACTTTGGATGGGGTTATGCTGTGGTTGAAACGTTCAGCCATGACACCCAAAGCATCACGCAACGGGATATCGACCTCGCTCAAGCCATCAACGAGATGGAGGCAGGGGCATGACCAAGGACCCCAAAGGTCGTACCGAATCGGGATTTGAGCGGCACGCGTTCGTCTGCGGTCACGAGCGAGCCGAGGGGGCATCCCGGCCTTCGTGTTTCCCAAAAGGGAGCCTTGACCTCTTGAAATCGTTGAAAAGAGCGGTGAAAGAGGAGGGCGTCGCCTCCGTCCGGATTCAAAAAGCAGGTTGCCTCGACCACTGTGAGTACGGACCTACATGTGTTGTTTACCCGGAAGGCACCTGGTATTCGCTCAGCGATGAAGATACGCTTGAAGCCCTCCTCCACCATCTCAAGACCGGTGAGATCGATACGACCAAAACGCTGGTCATGGATTGAACTCAAAGTTTGACGGGGCGTGTTGCACCGCAAGCCTGGCACTTGAGCAAGGTTGTCCGGTCTTCCTTGATGAAGTGCGTATCGGGAGCCGAGCATTGACTGCACTTGATGTAGGTGTTGACGTAGTTGGCGATGGTTCCCTTGATTCGCTTTGGTGGAATTCGACCCTTGAAACGGGCACGTGGTCCGTCTCGCGAACCGGAGGTCCCCAATTCGTTGAGGATGAACTGGTAGACATGATTTTCATCTCGGTCCATCATCGAGACCACCTCGTTGAAATTACGAAAAATCGTGTTGGAACCTTCGATCATGATTTGAGGTGCAGGCAGGCGCCA
>JAURDA010000014.1 GCA_030828165.1 Candidatus Poseidonia sp. | reverse complement strand
CAGATAAACCATTGCAAAGAAATCGTACTAAAATTTCATTGTCGCAACGCAAGGCACGTGTGTCACAAAAAAAAGCTGCATTTGCACGTAAAGCAGCTGCATTGTTGGCTTATGACGACGAGGATGATGACATAGATGGTCTCTTCATTGAAGGAGAGGACGGCGAGTCCATGGATATCGCCAGTTTCCTAAAAAAGAATGGCAAAATAGACTCGGAGAACGACTTTGATTTTGAAGAAGACTTGAACTTTGACGTCAGCGATGAAGATTACGATGATGATAATGCTGATGACGACGAGGATGATGACGGAGTCCATGGCAGAGAACATCACGAATCCGGACGTTCCAACACGGCCTTCGCCTACATCAGCCGGGAAGCCTTGCTCGCTCAAATTCACGGGACGGAAGGTTCTGTTGAAGATACGGCCTCTTCTGCTACCGGGCCCATTGTGGAAGAGGAGAGGACGAGCGAAGATATCCTTGCACCACAACAAGCCGAGAACCCCGGAGAACGCGTGCCTCAGGCCTCACAGGAGGCGGGAGAAGTCCCTTCTCAACCATCCGAGACACAGGAAGGTGGAGCTGGGTTTTGGAACCTCGGCGATGGGGCAGATTCAAGCTAGGCACTCTGTGTGATGGTTGAATTTTCGAGCACCCTTCGACCTACGGGGAAACCCCCAACGGATTTATTTGAGTTAAACCATTGAAAATTGTTCGGAGAAGGGAAGATGCTCATGAAAACAGACCGAACGTTAGGTGCAATGGTTGTCGTTACGAGTTTATTCATGCTCTGGCTGCCCACCGTATCCGCCGTAGGCGCTGCGCAGTTTGAGGACGGTTCGAGCATGAGCGCTATCGAGCGGGTGACCTACATCAGTTTCGTTGGCATCGGCCTCGTCTTCATCGCAACAGCCTTCTTTTTGTTCATGGAGCGAAACGATGTCGCCCGACGACACCGACCTGCGGTTGGCCTCGGCGTCATGATTGTGGGAATCGCTGGCTTCCAGTATGCTTTGATGCAAGACGTGTACCTCACGAGCGGGTCGATTCCGACCGACTTTCGCTATGCAGATTGGATGACCACCGTCCCCTTGATGGCGATCACCTTTGCAGTGCTGGCGGGAAGAGAATCGTTCACCAAGCACCGAATGTACGACATTCCCGGTATGTCCGTTCCCGGTGTCATCATCGTGACCTCCATCTTCATGATGGTGTTCGGTTATGCAGGCCAAACTGAGGTGGATGCCGCTTTAGCATCGGGTGCCGAACCACCGGTGATTCATTGGTATTACTTCTTCCTTGGAAGCGTCGGTTTGCTGACGGTGTTGGTGGTTGTGGGCACACCCTTCACGGGTGCTTACGGCATCGATCACCGACTGATAGCAGATGCCTCAATTCAATTGGCCATCCGACGAATGCGTCTGCTGATCCTCGTGGGGTGGCTCGTGTACCCTCTGGGGTATGTCGTAGGAGCCCTGCAAATTGGCGGTGAAGACGGTGCAGCGTGGATGATCTTCACCTACAACATCGCCGACCTGATCAACAAAGTTGCGTTCGTCGTCATTGTGTTAATCGGCGCTCGGTCAACCGAGGAAGCCGAAGCCGTGTATCGAGGGCGGTTGGAACTCGCGAACACAACATGACGACGGCGAGGTTGTTCACCGCCCTTCTTGGTCCGAAGCCGGTCGCTCACGCATGTCACGGCGGCACGGGTTGAGATGCAGAGCGCTCATGTTGGCGACGCATCCAACGAGAAAACAACGGTGGCACCAGAGCAACCCAAAACATACCGTAGTAGCCAAGGGGCAGTTGCGGAGCCTCGTCGTGGACGTCCAGCCGTTGATACGGCGTGCTGGCTTTGAGATGGTGCGAGGGGTGAAGCGGCAGTTCCATGAGCGTCCATCGAGACAGACGGTGACGGCTCTCCCAGGCGTGGGTAGCGTTGGGGCGCTCATCGTCCCCTCGTCGTAGGCCGTGGTGTTGCAGGTAGTTCACGAACTCCAGGAGGTAAATGGCCACGAGGGCTTGGCCAACGTACGCCACCAGATACACCCAGCCGAACAGTCCGAGCATGAGCAGGAAGGCCGCTTCAACCAACAGGGAGCGGCGCGTGTCCACCGGTCGCGCCCGGTAGGCTCCCTTCACCTGACGAGGCACCGTTTGGAGCACGTGGACGTAGATGCTGCGACCCCAGGGCGAGGACGTGGGGTCCACGTCTCGTGCCCAATGCCGGTGATGCGTGTGGTTGTGCTCGGTCGTGAAGTGGAGGTAAAGCACCGAAAAAAGCGAGAGCCGAGCCGTCCACCAACTCTTCGACTTTGGCCGGCGATGGCCGAGCTCATGGGCGGAGACGATGCCGGAGGCTCCGTTGCTCAACCCTGCTGAAAGCACACCAAAGGCCACCGGGAGGGTCAGCCCGTCAAGGGAGACCCGCCAAAGCAAGGCGACCAGAACCACGGGGACCAACACCGCATGCAGATGAACGATGATGTCGTGTGCCCTCCCTTCCTGGAGCGGATCGGTTTTGGCGGACTGCCCAATCAACGCTTCAAGCAGCGGATAAACGAGAAGCAGAAGGACCAACGGAGCGGCCATCCACCCTTCGCCAAGAACCAGACACGCCAGGGTTAACCCGGGCGTGAGCAAACCCCACAGGTGAGGCACCCAGTTCTGACCCATGGGGGCCAATGAACCTCGCTTCTTGTAAAGAATCGCTTCACTTCATGCGGAGCCAGCGGCGAACACGCGAACCGAGGTCTTCACGAGCGAAGATCCCGTTTCGGGTCACCTGAGCGTCCATCGTTTCGTCCACAAAGCGTTCCAAGTATGCATCCATTCAAATCGTCCTCCTTTTTGCCATCAGCGCACCTCGACGGTCAACACCGCTGCGATAAAACGCAACAGCGGTCATCCAACGGTCCCAAAAACTCCGGAAGATACCGTTGCGGTACGCAAACGAGTCCACGGCAAGCTGCGTGTAGGTGTCCAATTCTTTGTCCATGTCGATCCCTGAAGGTGTGCTTCCTTCAGTGTATATTTTACACCGCACCCTATTTCAAGGCACGGTGAAATTGCCAACACATAGATGTTAAAATAAAATCAAGTGTTTCTTAGCACACCGAAGGACGCCGGTGGATCACCGTGCTGCGGTCATTTCTGCCGCGATTTTCATGTTGAGCAAAACCTCGCCAAAATCACGGGAATACGCACACAACCGCCGTACGGATTCGGAAATCCCGAGGGCGTGAGCAAGGTCAGCGCCGTCGGCACCGCTGCGGAGGTGGGTTTGTTCGTAAGCGAGCAAAGCGGTCTGGGTGCGTTTGAGGACGTGGCGCGCTTCCTCGATCCGTGTTGAATCTCGGGTCCGAATGTTGATCATCAATTCCTTCAGCGCCCCCCTCCACGTTGGAACGTGCTCAAGCGGGGGGAACGACCCGACACTGGCGACAAACCGAGGGTGGTCCGTGGTGAAACGGCTCAGCGCGTTCACGTGGTCCATCATGCGTTCCAAACTTCGAGCAAGGTTCGCGTACTCCAAGGCCTGCGGCCGGGTGAGGTTGAGTTTTGAAGCCACGCTGTGGGAGTCGAGCAGCAACCGAGTTTGCCGCTCAACCAAATACAACAGGGCGTCGACTTCAGATTCCCGCTCCTCAGCATCGCTCAGGAAATCAGCGTCGCCGCCCTCGAAAACGTTGATGATGTCCCGCATCAGCGAAGTCACCAAGAGATACATTCGATTCAAACTGGCGTACAGGGGCATGTCGGCGGCGTTGAGCAAACAGCGCAATTCCATCGTTCTCGCCTGTTCATCAACGATTTCGAATCCACGGGTGGACTTCAAGAATCGTCGGACTGAACGTGCTAAAAGGGCATGATTCGTTTCTTCGAATGAGATTTTGATGACATCGGCTCCTGAAATGTACGCTCCCATCAAGTGGTCGTGAAGGCTGTTTTCGGGAAGGCGGGAATGGTCAAAAAAGGCGTGAAGTTCACGAACGGTGCGCTCGTTGAGTGGGGTGATGCGCAAGGCTCCACTGGGCCGCCAATCCACGCGTAACGAATCCCTGGGCTCCAATCCGAACTCGACCACCCACGGTTTAGGTAAGCTCAACGTGTAGGTGCTGCCCCCCGTTGCTTGCAGTTTTCGAACTTCGTGGTCGCCCGGTCCCAAGCCCATGGCGTTCTCCCTAAATACACCTATATAGAATATACACCAGCCCGTATATGTATTGTCGTTGGGTCGATTCTATGCATGGAACCTGTCACCGTGCTTCTGATTTCCCTCGCTTTAGTCGTCTGCGCCTACATGGCCTGGAACATCGGTGCAAACGATGTTGCCAACGCCATGGGAACCTCCGTCGGTTCCCGGGCCCTCACCCTGAAACAAGCGGTGATCATCGCCGCCATCTTCGAATTCGCAGGGGCGTTTTTCGCCGGCGATGCCGTGACCAAAACGGTACGCAAGGGGATCCTCACGGTCCCGTTCAACGATGCGGGCGTGGTGGCCGACACCGTTCTCTCGCAGGACATCGCCTTGGGCTTCATCGCCGCCATGATGGCCGCTGCCACGTGGCTGACCATCGCCACCCGTCTCGGTCTTCCCGTCTCGACCACCCACTCCATCATCGGGGGCATCATCGGCGTCGGTTTGATCCTCGAGGTCAAGCACGAGACGAGCCTCATCGATTGGGAGGTTGTCCAGAAAGTGGTGATGTCGTGGGTGGCCAGTCCGCTGATGGGCGGTTTGCTGGCGTTCTTTTCCTACATCATCATCAAGAAGACCATCCTCGACAACGACGACCCCGTGTCCCGCTCCCGCTGGTTAGCGCCCATTCTGGCCTTCCCGACCTTCTTCGTTCTCGGTCTTGCGCTTCAGTTCAAGGCGCTCAAAGGCTTCATTTCCCGAGCGGACAGCAACGGCTGGATTGACAAATCAACCTGGTTGCCCGCGAAGGAAGACGGTGTGTTCAACCCCTACGCCGACAACGCTTGGTTGCCGTTCAACGCGTTGATGCTCGCCGCCGCTATCGGCGTGCTCGCCAGCATCGCCCTCTACTACGTGCTCCGCCGCGTGGACATCGAAGAGGAGGTCCGCGGCTTCAAGGGCGTTGAGCGCATCTTCGTCTGGTTGCAAATCATCACCGCCGCCTACGTTGCCTTCGCCCACGGCGCCAACGACCGTTCCAACGCTATCGGGCCCATGGCCGCCGTTTGGGACGTGTTCTCCAACCCGGACATGCTCCTTGCCGAGGAAGCCCCCATCCCCTTGTGGTTGGTTCTCTTGGGCTCGGCCGGTATCGCCATCGGTGTGATGACCTGGGGATGGCGCGTCATGGAAACCATCGGAAAGAAGATCACCGACATCACGCCCACCCGTGGCTTTGCAGCAGAATTTGGCGCCGCCACCACCATCCTCGTCTTTTCCATGCCGTTCTTGGCCGTGCCCGTCTCCACCACCCACACACTCGTGGGAGCGGTGGTCGGGGTCGGCTTAGCGGGGGGCGCCAAAGGCGTTGATTTCCGTGTGTTCGGAAAAATCGCTGCGTCATGGGTCGCCAGCGTTCCCGTGGCGGCGTTCGGTGCCATCGTTCTCTTCGTGGCCTCCGGCGGAGACGTCCTGAACATGATCGTCATCCTACCGCTCTCCTTCATCGCCGTTGGCGTGGCCATCTGGAAGAGCGGCGGCGAGATCCACGTCGAAGACGCCCTCTCGGACGCCAGTCAAGAGCGCTTGCAAAGCTCGCCCTTTGACAAGTTCCACGAGCACGCTCAAGCGGTTGAAGTGACGGCCAACCACATGCTCACGGCCGTGAACGCTGTCTGCGACGGCGAGGACGCTTCCGAAGCCATTCAGGCCACCATCGACGCCGAATTGGAGGCGGACAACCTCAAAACCGAACTTCGGGAAATGCTCAGCGAAGACATGCGGTTGGGCTATCAAGTCGGCATTGATCACTTCTTGCACATGCTGACCCGTCAGGACCGGATCGCCGATTACGCACAAAACGTCGCCGAACAACTGGCCTTCCGTGAACTCTACCAAGACGAAGAAGCCAAGGCCAAGCTCAAGCAGATGGCAGCGGCGGTGGCCGCAACCGTGGCCACCTACGAGGATACTGTGAACGCCCTGCGTGAATTCACCATCTCGGGCGAAACGAAAGCCGGACGAGACGCCCTCGCAGAGCAAATCCGCCAGGTCAACCTCAAGGAGCACGAAGCCGACATGGTCGAAGCGGCGGCGGCAAAATACGTCTTCTCCAACGGCGACGATGATGCGCTGGCGGCCATGCACATGTATCGGGTTCTCCAGCGTTTGGACGACGTGGCCAACGCTTGCGAGAAGGCAGCCAACGCCTTCCTGCCCATCCTCAATCGTTGAGCGAGCCCTTGATAGCGAGGCCCCCTCACGGGGAAGCATCCGAGCCACCCCCAACCGGCCCGTGCCGACCGTGGACCGTGGCTCCAGGAGTGAGCCACATGGCCGGCATGGACCCGCAACTGAAAGCCAAATTGCAGAAGCAACGCTACCACATCGTGGGTGAACACGGCGGCGTGAAGACATGTCACTGGACCAAGGAATCCTTGCTCCGGGACCGCCAGTGCTACAAAGGCAAGTTCTACGGCGTCGCCAGCCACAACTGCATGCAAATGTCGCCGGTGGTTGACCAGTGCAACCTTGCGTGCACCTACTGCTGGCGTGAACCGCACATGGACACCCTCGAATTGACCGACCAGGACCCTCTGGACCTGCTGTACGAATCGGTCCGGGCCCAGCGACGTTTGCTCTCGGGCTTCGGGGGCAACCCCAAGGTGCCTCGAGAGAAGTGGCTGGACGCTCAGAACCCGAAGCACGTCGCGATTTCACTCAACGGAGAACCAACGCTCTACACCCGATTGGGCGAGTACATGGATCTGTGCCACAAGCACGGCATGACGACCATGCTCGTGACCAACGGAACGCTGCCCAAGGTGCTTGAGAAGTTGGACACGTTGCCGACCCAGCTCTACGTGTCGGTGGACGCTCCCAACAAGCAGGTCTTCGACGAAGTGTGTCGGCCAAAATGGAACAGCGGTGCTTGGGACCAGTTTGAGAAGACGATTGACCTCCTGCCTTCGCTGGACACCCGCATCGTGTGCCGGCATACGCTGATGAAAGGCGTGAACATGAGCGACGCCCACATCGAGGAATTCGCTGCTTTGGACAACCGAGCTGACCCGGATTTCATCGAAAACAAGGGCTATGTCTTCGTCGGTCACAGCCGAGAGAACCTGTCGATGGAAAACATGCCCTCTCACGACGACATCATGGCGTTCTCGGAAAAAATCGCCCCGTTGACCAACCGAGAGGTGCTCTCCGACTCGCGTCCCAGCCGTGTCGCTCTGGTGGGGAGAGAAATCACGCCCATCCCCATTCCAGAACCGACGATGTTCTTCCCCGAAGACCTGGGCATTGCCCCGCCGGTGAAGCACCTTCCGATGGTGTCCTGACCGGAAGAGGGGTGCTGAATCCCACCGAAGCGATTGAATACGACGACCTTGACCTTGGATTGCTGGACACGACAAAAAGACGACCACGACCGTTCAAGACCACCGAAGCGAACGAAAAACCATGCTCCATCATCCGCTGAAGACCTGAACCGAAGCGCACCGCAACACCAACCGAGGACTCACCATGATTCGAGCGTTCTATTGGCGGCTCCATCTCGGGTTGAAGCGAAGGAAGTCAAAGCGACTGCGAAAGCAGCTCGGCGACAACATCAGGGCCATCATCACGAACAGCAAAAACGGTGTGTTTGCCGTTGACCCGGAGGACCTCGAAGTGGGTCAAAAGTTGCGCGAGGGTGGATTTGGTATCGGTGAAGTGGAGCGACTCAAGAACTTTATCACCGACCGTTCCAGGGTGTTGATCGTTGGAACGCACGTCGGCTCGCTCGCCATACCGCTTTCGAAGCACTGTCAAGAGGTCACAGCGATTGAGGCAAATCCGAACACCTTTGAATTGCTGGAGATCAACCTCCACCTTAACGCCGCAACCAACATCACACCGCACAACATTTTTGCCAACGACGTCCCCGAGAAAGTGGAATTTCTGCTCAACACGGTCAACTCGGGCGGAAGCAAGAGGAAGCCGAAAAAGAGCAGTTTCCTCTATGATTTTGATAACCCGGAAATTCTTGAAATGGAAGCCCACCGATTGGACGACTACTTGCCCGAACACGACTACGACCTCGTCCTGCTCGACATCGAAGGTTCGGAATACTTCGCCATGAAAGGCATGCCGGACATTCTGTCGAAGTGCAAAACGCTCGTCGTTGAGTTCCTGCCGCACCACCTCAAGAACGTCGCCGATATCGACGTTGATGCCTTCCTTTCGGTCATACCGGACCAATTCACCAAGTTCGCCCTACCGGACCAAAAACAGGAGCACAACGTTTCGGAACTCAAGACCGTGCTGCAGCACATGTACGACGCAAACATCGGCGAAGAAGGAATTGTGTTCACGTCAAATTAGAGACCGGTTTTACGAAAACGGCTCAACATTATAGCAACCGCCCCTCTCAGATGAAACATGGCTCCCGCTCAACGAAAGCGCCTTTTGGTTGTCAAAGGCTCGTTTGAGCACTTCGGAGGAGGCGAACGGGATTTGATCAACAACCTCAAGGCTTGGTCATCCTATTTCGACATCAGCCTCGCCACCTTGCATCCAAACGACGAACTCATCAAGAACTTGGATGAATTGAGCATCCCGTTGTATTCCCCAGCAAAGAAGTGGTCGTACGCCCGTGGAATTGTTTCAGAAATCTTCGCCACCTCGTCAAAGACCGCCTCACAAAAATGGCGCTCAATGCTCGCTTCAACCGAACAGGGCGTCGGTTTGAACACGGTGTTTTCCAACATCGACGCCGTCAACATCACCTCCGGGATGGCTTCGTTGGAGATCCTTCCGCTGATACCGAACGCCGTTCCCGTTCACACGCACATGCTCGAGCCGAACCGAGGTTTGCACACCAACGAACTCCACTACGCGGTCGACGGGACGCCCAAACACAACCTCAAACTGACCAATCTTCTGTTGTCAAAACAACGAAAAATCGACCTCAAATTGGCTAGGCTCGCGTCGAAGAGAGGGGAAATGAGTGGAAATTCAAGGTTCACATGTGACCGAATCAAACAGGTTTACGGTGTTGATGCGAACCTTCTCTACCCCAGCATCAACCCGACTCTCTGGCCGCTCAACGCCACCGAAGATGAGGACTGGGCGTCGGTGAAAAAAGAATTTGACCTGACCGAAAACAACTACGTCATCACCATCGGCCACGCGATTTTTGCCAAAGGCCTGTGGCAAACCATCACCAAACTGAGCCGTTCGGGTTTGCAACTTGTCCAAATCGGCGGTGGGGTCACGGAGAAGCATCGGGAGCACGCCAGAAGGAACAGCGTCGAACTCAAGCCCCTACCAAGAGTTTCCCAAGCGACGATTCGGGCGTTGATGAGAAACGCCAAAGCCATGGTGAGCAACGCCATCAACGAACCTTTCGGCCTCACGCCCCCTGAAGCCTATTTTGTCGATTGTCCGGTGATCGTGACCAATCAAGGGGGCTTTCGAGAAACCGTGGTCGATGGAAAAACCGGACGCCTCATGAACGAAGGGGACGATTGGATTTCAGCCATTGACGAAGGGCATCAAAACCGAACGGCGTGGTCGGCGGCTGGCCGAGAACACATCAAGCAGCTCGACCTTACACCCGAAACCCAGGCGAGGAAACTCTTCGAGTTCATGACGCCGTATTTTGAGACGCCGTGAGCGCCAGCACGCCAACCGTTCTCTACCCCCTCCGATGGATCGTCTTGACGGGTACGTGGCCTCAGAGGGTACGGATTGATGACCCGTCTCATCAGAGGGTCCCCTCTGCTTGAGGGAACAGGAGGCGATCCTGCCCGGACACCCAAGGTTTCACCTTCACCATGCAACGACCAAACGCCTCAGAGGCCAGGCAAGCCTCGAGCCAAGCGTGAAGATGGGGCCACGGCTGAGCATCAAACCACGTTCGGTCATGGTTCGCAAACTGACGCACAAACGGGAACAGCGCATCGCTCAGCGCGTTTGAGAACGAGGGTTGTTGGCCGAGGCGGGTGTTCAAGTCGCTCAAGTACACCGACGCAAGGGCTCGGTGTTCGTCTTCCTCCACGCCCTCGTACCGGTTGGGGTACTTGTAGCGGTCGAGATGGTGTTTGAATTCCCCGTCGTTGCGCTCCGCCCAGTTGGCTTCCTCCTCGCTGAGTTCCCAATCCAGCACGTGCTGCATGATCTCGAGGCTCTCCTCAATCACCGTCCCGTCGAGCAGCTGCAACACCGGGACCGTGCCTTTCGGTGAGATTTCCATCATGTGTTCGGGGCGATCCCTCAGCACCACCTCACGCAGTTCAACTCGAAAGCCCTCGCGCACGACGGCCATTCGCGCCCGCATGGCGTAGGGGCAGCGGCGAAACGAGTAGAGAATCGGCAGCGGCTCCATGACAAGCATCGCTCAGTGGGCGTGTTCAATCAACCCTGCGGCGTCAGCGCCCATCAGCACCAAGGCCAAACCGACCACGCCGATGAGGACATGGAAGAGGGCACGGCGACCTGTTTCCATGTTGTGAATATCGGGCAAGGTGTCAACGGTCGCCACGTAGAGGAAGGTGCCAGCCGAGAAGAGCATGGCGAGGCCAATCACGTGCGTGTCGAGGTCGGCGAGCGCAAAGAACGCCAGCAGCATCATGACGGGCGTGGCCAACGAGAAGACGGCGACATCTCGAATGGAGTCGTTTCGCTCGGCACGCTCGTGCATGGAAAACACACCCAGGCTGAAGGCTGCCGGCGCTTTGTGAATCAAGACCGCCAAGGCCACGGTGGCCGTCAACGCAAGGTGACCCGTCGCTGCAGCTGCCCCAATCGCCAACCCGTCCGTAGCGGAGTGCAGGGTCAAGCCGAGCACGACCATCCAACCCGAATCGTTGTGGTGCACGTGACCGTGCCCGTGTTCGTCTCCGTGGTCGTGGTGTTCTTCATGGACAGCGTGCCCAATGCCCGAGCCTTCGAGCACCAGCATGAACACAAAGCCGGCCAACAAGGCGCCCCCGATCAAAAGCATTGATGCTTCATCTTCGTGGGCGTGAGCGTCGTCGCCGTCCTCGTGGGCGTGGGCTTCCAGCGAGGCCCCGAATTCATCGACGGCTTGCGTGGCGTTGATGTCACCCGCTTCGTATTCCTCGATGGTGTGGAGCAGCGCTTCCTCCAACGTTTCTTCGCCTTCTTCGTGGCCGGCATCGTCGTGCTCGGCATCGTGGGCTTCATCATGGCCACCCAGCAGCGCCTCAACCTCTTCGACGGCTTGCGTGGCGTTGATGTCGCCGTGATGCACCTCAAGCAGCACCAATGCCAGCGAACCGGCGAGTTCTTCCTCGCCGTGCGCGTCCTGTGAAGTCGCCAGTTCGTAACCTTCCGGAATGACAACGAGCATCGCTGAGGCAATAATAATCCCAGCAGCGATGGCGGTGAATGTTTTCAAGCGGTCCTGCTGGTCTTTCATGGAAGAAAAAATGGGGAGCAGTCCAAAGGTTAGGGCAATGACCAGCGTGAGGGCGGCGTACAGGAGTGGGGCTTCACTCATGGCAGGTTGTCGGATAATAGGTATAAAAGAAATGTTAATAATTTCTGCCGGAGAGCCGTTGCCATGAGCCGAGTTCTCTCGTTCAGTGCCGACAAGGCCTTTGCAGCCTCGCTTGACGACCTCGTGAAAGCCGCAGGCTACACCAACCGCAGCATGTTTTTGCGAGACGCCACGCACCATTTTGCAGAGGTCGCGAAACGTGGGGATTTGACGAACATGAAGGACGAAGAAGACGTGGAAGGCACCTTGGTGATCTACTATCAGCACGGGGTGGAAAACAAACTCATCGAGTTGCGCCATTCCCACGCCATTGAGGTCTCATCGTACAACCACCAGTGCCTCTCCAACAGCCACACCTGCGTGGACACCATGCACATTCACGGCTCAGCGGGCTCCATTCGCCAAGCCTTGGAGAAACTTCACAACACGCAGGACATCGACCGAGTCGCGTTCATCGCCGCACCCATGCGCAGCCAAGGGTGCTGCTGAGCGGGCTGGCTCAAAGGCGGGCATAGGTGACTTGGGCAATGGCGACCAGTTTGCCGTTCATGTCCTTGATTTCTGCCTCGGATACACACAAGGTTCGCCCGGTCTTGATAGCTCGGCCGACGCAGATGACGTCGGTGTTGCACGGCCTTAGGAATCGAATGTTGAAATCGGTCGTGGCGACGTTTTCGTTCGCTCCAATTTTCGTCAAGATGGCGAAGCAGGTCAAGGAGTCGGCGATAACCCCCAACATACCGCCATGAAAGGTTTCGAAAATCCCGTCCCATTCCTTCTTTCGCTTCACCTTTGCCTCGCATTCTCCTTCGTCCAAGCGCAGGACTTCCAGGTCAAGGGTGTGCATCATCGGGACATCAAAAATGCGCTTCATCATCGCCGCCATGTCCGCTTCGCTGAGCGTGGAAGTAGCGACCACGAGAACCCTCCTTTCGGCGTACCTTCACTCTGGAGGCGTGGGCGGAGCGTATCCACCGTCGACGGCTTCTTGCACCAAGGCCATGTCGGCATCGACCATCATTTGCACCAATTCCTCAAAGGAGGTTTTCGGAACCCAACCCAGTTCCTTTTCGGCGAGGGCAGGGTCGCCGATGAGCAAGTCCACCTCGGCGGGCCGGAAGAATTTGGGGTTGGTCCGCACGCGAACCACGCCGTTTTGGTCGGTGGCGATGGTGTCAACGTCTTGGCCCGACCAGTTCAGGTTGAGGCCGACATGGGAGAAGGCGAGCGTGATCATGTCCCGGACGCTGTGGGTGCGGCCGGTGGCGACGACGTAGTCGCCCGGCTCGTCTTGTTGAAGCATCCGCCATTGCATTTCCACGTAGTCGCCGGCGTACCCCCAATCTCGCTTCGCATCGACATTGCCGATCCACAAGCACTCGTCGAAGCCGTGAGCGATACGGGCGGCCATCATCGTGACCTTCCGCGTGACAAATTCAAGACCACGGCGTGGGCTCTCGTGGTTGAAGAGGATGCCCGTGCAGGCAAACATGTCGTAGGATTCCCGGTAGTTCCGGGTGATTTCGAAGGCGAACACCTTGGCGCAGCCGTACGGTGAACGGGGGTGGAAGGGCGTCAACTCGGTCTGAGGAACGTCGCGTACCTTTCCGAATTGCTCGGAGGAGCCCGCCTGATAAAAGCGGCAATTTGGGGCGTTCTTGCGAATCGCTTCCAAGCAGCGAAGCGAGCCCAGACCCGTGATGTCGGCGGTCATCATGGGGGAGCGCCAGGATTCCGGAACGTAGGACATGGCACCGAGGTTGTAGAACTCATCGGGTTGGGTTTGGCTCACGGCGTTATCGATGGAGTTCTGGTCGGTCAAATCGCCGTTGATGAGGTGAAAGTTCTCGTGGTTCATCAGGTGGTTGATGAGGCTGCGTCCCGAGGTCGGTTGAGAGACGCGGCGCACCAATCCGTAGACGGTGTAGCCTTTGTCGAGGAGCAATTCCGCAAGGTAGGAGCCGTCCTGTCCCGTGATGCCGGTCACCAACGCCGTCTTGCCGCCCATGGTGTTGCGAAGATGCCCCCCTTTTTCAAAAGGTCGTGTTCATTCTCGTTGCGCAACCATGCCTCAGAGCCCCGTTCAGTCAAAACCGTTTGAACGGGGGCTGGGCACCAAGGAACTGCGCTCAGGGTGCGTTCTTCAAATACCCTTGAGGGACAAGGATTCCGTGAAGCCTGAATCTGTCCCAAAAAACCTGCTTGTCGTCGGTGCCGGCGGCATTGGAACCCAACTCGTTGAACTGCTCGTCGCAGGCTTGCGACGGGTGAACCTCGCCGGAAACGTCACCCTGATGGACGCTGACATCGTCGAGGAAGGCAACCTCGGCCACCAAAAGTACAGCCGCGACGACATCGGTGAGGCAAAAGTGGCCTGCCTTGCAAACCGACTCGATGACGAAACGAGCGCCCTCCGGGTTCGCGGCGTCGTTGAGAATCTTCGCACCGCCGACCAACTCCAAAACGCCGACCTCGTGATGGTGTGCGTTGACCGCCCCGAACCTCGGCGGTTGGTCCACGGCCTTGATGTTCCTTGGATGGACGTGCGTTGCAGCGGTGACGGTTGGTTGGTGCTTTCCTCTCAAAGTCCTCCCGCCTTGCTCGAGCGCATGACCCCCGACCACGAGCCCGCCAGCTGCCAAGTTGAAGGCGCGCTTGAGGCCGGCAACCTCGAATTTGGATTCGCCGTCGCTGCCGCCATCGGGGCACAGTGGGCACTTCAACAATGGAGGGGGAAGCCAAGTCCCGTGCAGTCCATGGGCAGCATCACCTATGGCGCTCTCGGATTCCCGGAGGTGAGCGCATGATGGTGCTTCCCGATGCTCAAGAGTTGCCCATCGAGGATGAAACCTGGGAGTTGGCCTGCCTCGCTGCCAGCGAAAAGCGGGTGGACGATGCCGCACTGCTCGCTGTTCAAACGGCACTGGCACAGGCCCGTCGCTGGGACGGCGTGTACATTCTTTCGGTGCTGGCCGCCTTGGAAACCTCCGTGCTGATCGACGCCGACGACAAGGTCTTCATCGACTGGGGCACGGCCGGCCAAGTCACCCTGCAACCTCCCGTGGGCGGCCGTCTGCCGTTCAAACTCTGGGTCCACACCCATCCTCGCTTCGCCTCCTACTGGAGCAACACCGACACCAACAGCCTTGCTTTGGGAGCCGGTATTCTTGAATCCGCCATGGTCTTGGGCCAACCCGGTCCGAAGCACAGCAGCAACCGCACCTTCGTTGAGGTCGAAAGCACCGGCATGATTCGCGAGAGCGGTCCGCTGAACAAGTGGACCGAGGAAGCCCCCGTTCCGTGGCACGATTGGTACGTGAACAACAACATCGCCCTGGAGGAAGCCCAATGACTGCACGAAGCCCAAAAGACGACGAAGAACGCATCAAGGCCATCTTGGCCATCATGAACGGTCACGGACGAAGCATCGCCGACGTGATCGAAGAACTCACCGGCAGCGTCCCAACCGAGGAAACGGTTGAGGCCGTGACGAACCGCCTCCGCATGGCGCAGGAAAGCGGCGAAAACATCGACATCGCTCAACTCGTTGGGGCGATGAACGACCTCGCCGACCGCTGGGCTTGAAGCCCTTCCTTGGTCGCCGTTCATTGGTTTTGATAGGTCGGACGGCGGTTCTCAATCAGTGCAGAAAGTCCTTCGAGGGCGTCCTGAGTGGCGAAGATGGTGTGCAAGCCGTCCAACTCCAACTGAAGGCCTTCCTTGAGGGAGGTCGTGGCCGTTGCATCGATGAGGTCGCTCGCCATTCGCAAGCCGATGGGGGCGGTGAAGGAGAGGCTCTTGATCTGCCGAGCGACGCCTTTCTCTTCGGGATTGAAGCCTTCGGGGCATCCACCTTCCATCAAAACGCTCATGTTGGAGTCGTTGAAGAAGGACGAAGCAAACGCGGCAACCGGTGAATCCGGATTTGCAGGTTCACCGGGGTATTTGTTTTCGGGCTTGCCTGCTTGGGCCAGTTCAGCGATGCAAGCATCCACGCCCGCAACGTCAACCAAGTGCGTCACGAGGCCTAAATCGGTGGCCGTCTGGGCGTCCATGAAGTTCCCTGCGAGAACGGCCCAGCGGGCGGCAGGAATGCCGCAAATACGGGCTGGCCGTTGAGAGCCCCCCAAACCGGGGTAAATGCCGATTGAGGTTTCGGGGAACCGGAATTGCGTGCGACGGGTACCGATGCGGTAATCGCAAGCCAATGCGAGTTCAAGACCGCCGCCCAAGGCCAAACCGGTGGTGAGGGCCACGGTGGTTTTTGGAGAGTTTTCCAACGCTTCGAGCAACGCGTGCCCCTCGGCCGTAAAGTCGTAGATGTCGGGGATGGCGTCTGCACGAATCTTGTCGACGAAGAACTTGACATCCGCACCGGCGACGAAAGCTTTGCCAGCGCCGTCCAGCACCACGGTGTGGACCGAATCGTTGGCGTTGGCTGCGGCGACGGCCTCGGTCAACTGGTTCACCACGGTGACGTTGAGGGCGTTCATCGCTTCAGGTCGGTTGATGGTGATGGTGGCGACGCCGTTGTTCACGACCGTGTCAACGTAGGAGAACTGCCATCCCGTTGAGCCTTGTTGCGAGAAGAAGGCGGGGACGGACCAGCCCTCTCCGGCGACTTCGGCGTAGGCAACGGCCATGCGGCACGCTTCATCAACGCCGATTCGGTTCATCATCTCAAACGGACCGCGAGCCCAACGCAGACCCACTTTCGCTCCACGATCGACGTCTTCCATGCTGCAAATGTCCTCCTCAACGATTTGTGCGGCCACGCCAAAGACAACGCCCAACAGGCGTTCGGAGACGACGGTGTATTGCTCGTCGGTGTAGCCATCGTCCTGGGAGACATCCCACTGCTCGTTCGCTTCAACCAGCGCCCGGAGATTCGCAGCTCCCGTGTAACGGGGGGTGTTGAGTTGCTCGGCCAAGTAATCCGTGGAATGCAAAGCGATGGGAGGGCCGGTGAGGTTCATCAGACCAAAGGGTCCCAAACCAATGCGGAACGCTTTGCACGCAATGGCGTCAATTTGGGCCGCATTTGCTGCCCCTTCCTCGAGCAACAAGCAGGCTTCGTTGAGCCAAGGTACGAAGAAACGGTTCACGACAAAGCCGGGACGGTCGGCGCAAACGATGACGACCTTGCCCAACATCTTGCAGTATTGCACCACCTTGTCGATGGTGGCTTGACTGGAGGCTTGGGCGGGTATGACTTCGACCAGGCGGTTCTTCGCCGGGTGGTAGAAGAAATGGAGACCAACAAATCGGTCGGGTCGGCCCGTTGCCTCCGCCAGAGCGTTAACGGACAATGAGGAGGTGTTGGAGGCCAACACGGTCTGCTCGCCGCACGCCCCGTCAAGCGCCGTGAAAACGGCGGTCTTGACGTCAAAGTCCTCGAACACCGCCTCAATGACGAGGTCGGTGTCGGCCGCCGTGTTCTCCACCCCAACGACGCCGGTGATGCGCCCTTGAATCGCCTCAACTTGTGCCGGTGAGAAAATTCGTCGCTCAACGGCCTCCTCAAGGAAGTTGGCGATGATCGATTGGCCCCGCTCAACCCATTGGAGTTCTCGGTCGACCATCTGGACGTCAAATTCTTCCTGAGCGCTTTTTTGCGCAATGCCGGAGCCCATGTTGCCTGCGCCGACGACGGCCACGCGTTGGATTGGTGCTGTCATGTTGGGACGGACTCAAGAGCCGCTCATGAAGCATTTGGAGCCTCATGATGAGGAGATTTCATCCCACGCCTTCGCCATGTCCCGGTAAAATCGGTCGGGGGCTAGAAAGGAAACGTGCTCCATCAACGCAACCGAGGGGGTTCGGGGAGCACCCTCGCGAGCCTTCCATGCCCGGTGCACGTCGACGATGGCGTTGCGCCAGGCCGCCATGTCCTCCGCTGGGAGGCACGTGCTTTCGGGCATGAGTTCGTTGTGAGCGGGGAGGTCGGAGGCCAGCACCGGCTGTCCGGCCGCCATGGACTCCACCGGCGGATAACCGAAGCCTTCAGCGGCGGAGGGGAAGAGCAGGGCCTCGCAGTTCCAACGGTAGGCATTGAGAACGTCATCGCTGATGTTGGAGCCCACGTGGTGCCAGTTCACGCCGTGCTGATTGGCAAGGTCGGTGGCGGATGGATGCCCCGCTGGTGAAGCGTCTGCGCCGATGTGATGCACGCTGATGTCGCTGGCCACGGCTTCGTCCAGACCGGCGAGCACCTCCATGAGGAAGGCCAGCCTTTTGCGAGGGTCGTGACTTCCAACGACGAGCAGGCGACAGGCATCGTTTGCAAGCGGTTCGGGTGGCGAAGGAAGCGTTTGGGGAGGGGCGTAGGACGCTACGTCCAGCGCGTAGGGTATCTGGTAGAGCGGGGTGTTGGGAAAGTGCTCTCGGCACATGGAGGCGGTCGCACCGGTGTTGCAAATGAAGGCGTCCGCTCGTTGCAAACCCTTCAGCAATCGGCGAAGGTCCCGCTTTCGCACCATTGAGGGGGATTGATCACCCACCTCAACGGTTTGACCCGACAGCGTCACCGTATGGGGGAAGAGGTGGAAAAAATCGTGCACGTACACCACCACGGGAACCGCTGATTTCTTTGGAACGAGATGAGCTTGTTCTTGGTCACTGACGAGAACGATGTCGACCGCCTGCTTTCGATGAAGGTTTTCAATCGTGGCCTTCACCCTGCGGGGATGGCTTGACCAGCGCGTCCACAACCTGGAGAAGGCGGACGGGTGTTCTCCCAAATCGTATTCTTCGACACCAGCGGAGGACCACGAACCAAAGCGCCCTTGTTCAAGCGCCGTTCGGAGGTCGTGAAACGCACCTCCAAGCCCCGAAAAAGGGGTGAGGACCCCCCCGCGTACGAGCAAAATACGGGGGGACGACGACCCGGTGGAATCGGTTCCCATACTCTTGGGAAAGCGGGCCTCTTCTTCAAGCAAGCACCTCTCAAGACGCTTGAGAACCGCATCGGAAGAGCGGTCGATTTGGTGTGGAAAAGACATCAAGTAGTCTGAACCGCTCGGGTGCGTTGACGGGCCATGCCAACACCACCGATGAAACTGCCACGCGAAGACTATGAGGCGGTCGAAAACGGAATTGAGCAAACCATTTCTGAAGGGACGCGCATCCGGCAACGCCTGGGCAAGTTCGCCAATCAAGGCCCTTACAACGCTGAATGGGAGGTTGAAGCCGCCGTGGAAGCACTCCATGTTTTTGGCTCACGATGGACCATCGAGATCCTCGCCACCCTCTACATCACCGGCCCACGCCGATTCAACGAGATGAAGACCATGCTCAGCGGCATCTCAAGCCGAACGCTCTCCGACAAACTCCGCTTTCTTGCAGAGGAAGGCTTGGTCTTGCGCACGGTGAACGACGGCCCTCCCGTCAAAGTGAGTTACGAGTTGAGCCCGCACGGCACGACCTGCGGTCGATTGCTCTCGCCGCTGGTCGCCCATCTGAAAATCACCGCAGGTTCGGTCCAATCGGCCTGATCATCGCTCGATTCGAGCCTGCTGGACGACCGTGCCCGTTTGCAAATCGTACGCCGTGAGCACTTTTGGTCCGTTCTGCCGGTGGTAAACGCAGGTGTCCAAGCCCATGGCTGCAGGCCGTCCGTCACCCAACTTGACGGGGCTGTTCCACACCTTGCCCCAGTCAGCGGGGGAATGACCCGGAAGGGAAACGGTTGGCGTGTGGCCAAACACCACCGTACGATGACCGTCAACGGGCGCATCGGCACGGTGGAACGGGTTGCGTATCCACAGGTACTCGTTACGGGATTGCTCGTCGAGTTTCTGCATGGGGTCGTAGCCTGCATGAACCAAACGCCACGCATCGAGCACGATGTGGATTGGCAGCGATTCAAGCCACTGGAGATGGGCGTTCACCGTGGCGTACATGGCCGCATCGTCTTCCTCTCCATCGGGTTGGCGATGAGCGCGCTCGTAGGAATAGACCGTCGTTGAGCCGCCGTTTTGCCACCAGAGTCGGACATCCATGTCGTTGGTTGCAAGGCGATGGGCATGAAATTGTTCGAGCATCATCGCCTCGTGGTTGCCGAGCACGGAGGTCATGCGTGGATGCGCTTTGACCGCCGCCACGACCCCGTGAGAATCCGGCCCACGGTCGATGAGGTCACCCAAGAACACGACCCAATCCTCTGGGCTGAGCGCAAGTTGTTCAACCAGCGCCTCCATGGTTTGGTGAAATCCGTGGACGTCACCCACGACCCACACGCGGTGGCCGTTGTCAAGTGCTTCCTGCAAGGTCGCCTCAAGTTCTGCATCTCGGTAATTTTCTTCGCTCGTCATACACAAGAGAACGCCTCTGACGGTATTTAAGGGCGGAAACAGACCGCTGCAGGAGGTCTCCACCCGAGCACGAGAGCGATGGTTTCTTTGGGGAGAAGGCGAACCAGAACACATGCCTCTTCTCGCCCAGTGGACCCGTCAGCGCCCTTGGCTTGCAGCAGGTTTGGCCGGGGCTGCAAGCAGCGTGGTCGGCGTCGCCGGCGGTTTGGCCTCCGTGGCGGGAACGGTCGGTGCGATGGCCCTTGGCGGCATTTCAACCAAAGCGACGGCGGCTACCGAACACCCGCTTCGCCGCCGGATTCTCAAGACGCTCGAGGCCCGCCCGGGTCTGTGCTACCGTGAACTGCAAACCGTGATGAACACCGCAAACGGCACGTTGCGCCATCATCTCGACGTGCTGCAAAGCCGACAATCCGTGACGGTTCTTCCCGTCAACGGGCGGACCTGCTATTTTGCCGGCGGTCCAAGCCAAGTCGAAGTGCTTCGCAGCACGGTGGTCGGTGAAGGCCGAATGGCACAACAACTGCCCATCGGCTTGTCGCCTGTTCAACGCATGATCCTCGAAAACATCGACCGAGAAGGCATCCCGCGGTCACAAGCCGAACTGGCTCGCCGCCTCGGACGAACACGAGCGACCGTCCACAGCGCCGTCAAGGTGCTGCGTCGACGTGGCATCCTCCGAGAGGACCGAATCGAACTCATGCCCCACATCGATTTGGAGATTTACACCCGTGCCCAACGAGACGTTGATTACGCCTACGTTGATGAGCGACGATGAATCGCCGCAATCCGTAAAGTGGATACAAAATCTGTTGTTCAGTCAACGATTAATGCGCCAAGTTCAAAGCCCCTCGTCACCGCCTTCTTCACATGTTCTCGTTGCGTTTGGTCGAGCAACCCCTGCCTTCGCTTGACCGGGACATCGATGGCCTGGTCGCTTGGTTGGTGGACACGCTTTGCCTGGTGCGTAAACGCGGGGAGGCGACCGCAGACCACGGTCGAGCCGGGGTGGTTCACCGTTTGTTACGCGATCACCTGTTCGGCCAGCCGGACGTGGCATGGGACGCTCAGATGCTGGCCGACGAACTCGCTCAGATGCCCGCTGCGCTGAATCATCACCTTGGCCGCCTGGTGGAAACGGGTTTGGTCGGCTACACAAACGAGGGCAAAGGATGGCGGAAATACTACCTCCGGGGTGGTTCGATTTCCAACGCCGTGGCTTATGTGCAGCAACACGCTTTGCTCGTGCTGGCTCAGCGTATGACGTTGCTCGACCAGCATTGGACGCGAGAAGCAACGCCGTTGCCGGTGGAATTGCCTCAAGACGACACGGTTCCCTTTGCCCTGGGTTTGGTGGACCATCGCCCCGTGCAAGACGGAACGGGAACGGCCCTTTCGCACTGGATGAACGACTTCGGACTCTTGGGTGAACGACCGGGCAAGGAACTTGCAGGCGATTCGCTCACGGCGAAGGTGTTTCTGACCTTGTTGGAACGGGACGCACCGCTTTCCCTCGATGAGGCAGCGGAACTTCTCGGTGGACCAAAAGCCCGTGTGGGCCGGATCTTGGACCGGTTTCGAGCCACCGCCATGGTGGAGCGGGTTCCACGGACGGACCGATTGGGTACGGCGTTGTGGACCGCCATGACCACGCAACACCAGCGACGAGGCGAAGATTGGCTGCTGAAAAAAGGAGGGTTTCAACGCCTCCTCACCGATGGCCAGCAAACCCATCTCCTGAAAGCGCTCAAAACCGGGAAATTGACCGTTGACCTTGTCACCGAACAGCTCGCCTCCGTCGAAGCACGGGAACAAATGCTCCTGCTCAACCTCCTCGGAGGCCGGCTTCCCATGGGGTACCGAATGGCCGGGGCTGAACCCTCTGCCGTCAAACGCAACGTCCAGGACCGGTTGGACCGCGTGCTTCGCCGCATGGTCCGCGTCGCCGGCTTGCTCGATGAAGCGATGATGAAGACGGATGCGTCGTAGGTGAGCGCGTGACGACGTTTATCGGTGCAAAACAAGATGCGTGGGACGGCGGTCAGCGCCCGCTTTTTCTCGCCCCGATGTCGGGGGTGACGGACCTTCCGTTTCGCATGGTGGCCCGAGAGTGCGGAGCCGATTTCACCATCACCGAATTCACCAATTCAACCGCCCTCACCCGAGAGGCTGCAACGTCTTGGCGACGAATGGAAACCCATCCGAGCGAATCGCCGTTCATCCCTCAAATCTTTGGTGGCGATCCCGGCGACATGGCAACCGCCGCCGAAATGTTGGCGCCCACCGCCGACATCATCGACCTCAATTTTGGTTGCCCCGCTCCCAAAGTCACCAACATCTGCGCAGGGGCGGCGCTGATGGGCGAACCCGACCGTTTGGTGAACATGGTCGCCTCGATCGTCGACCGTATCGACCTGCCCGTCACCGCAAAAATGCGCCTTGGTACCGGAAAGGGAGAGAACAACGCCACTTCGCTCTGCCAAAGGCTCGAAGACGTCGGCGCCCAACGCCTTTGCATTCACGGACGAACCCTTCGTCAGCGCTACGCCGGCGTGGCCGATTGGAGCAGCATCAAGGAAGCCGTGGACGCCGTGGACGTTCCCGTGGTGGCCAACGGGGATGTCGTGGACGCGCAGAGTGCTGCTGCATGCCTTGAACAGACGGGGGCATCGGGTCTGATGATTGGACGAGGAGCCATCGGCCGACCGAGCGTCTTCGCCGAAATCAAAGTCGGCTTGGGATGGATGGATGAGGACGAACTGCCTTGGGTGGAAGCGACCGAAGGTTGGGATGAATTGAATGAAGAGGGCCGCTCCTTTGCCGCCCGCCGATGGTGTTGGGACCGGTACATCGAACACTCCGTAGCAACGGTTGGCCTGCAAGGCAAGTGGATGCAACGCCACGCCATCGCGTTCACGAAGGGGTTGCCCGGTGCCAAAAAGGTCCGAACCCTGATGCACCAAGAGTCGACAAACGAAGGGATGGCCGAAGCCATCAGCCAATTTCTCGCCGGTGGACGTTGACCTCAGAAGGTCGATTCCCAATCCGTGACGTCGTTGTCTTCCAACGCAGCCCAGGCTTCGTCGGTGGTCTCACCGCGCACCTTGAGCACTTCTCGGGCGAGCAACCAGTAGACGAGGGCGAGCGATTTTCGACCCTTGTTGTTGGCGGGCAAAGCGATGTCCACGTTTCGCAAGTGGTTGTTGGCGTCGACGAGGCCGACGATGGGAAGACCGGTCGCGACGGCTTCGCGAAGAGCTTGTTGATCGTTGGCCGGGTCGGTCACGAACAAGATATCGGGTTCGATGTAGGAGCGAAGAGCAGGATTGGTCAAAGAACCGGGAATGAAGCGACCGACAGCGGAGTGAGCACCGATGGCTTCGGCGAACTTCCGTGCAGGGCGCTGCCCGTATTGACGGGCGCTGACGACCATGATGGAGGGAGCGTCGTAAGTGTTGAGAAGCGCAGCGATGGAGCGAATGCGGGCATCCGTGGTGGGAATGTCCAAGAGGTAGAGCCCGTCTTCACGAACACGGTCCACGAAGCGGCTCATGTCGGAACTTTTCTGTTGGGTACCGATGTTCACGGCGTGCTCCTCGTATGTTTCAGCGGACACGAGCAGTTGGGTTTCTTCGGACATGGTGAACCACAGCAAGCCGCCCACAGACCCCCCATATTAAACCGCTTCGTCCGAGACGTTCGTGGATTTCAACCCGCTCTCCGGTGGTTGCGTTGGGAAAAGGTATCAAAAAGCGGACCCGGGTGGAGCCTCCATGTCGGGAGGAGAGGCCATCGAATCCTCCTCACGAAAACCCACCCATCCGGAAGCGAAAGAAGGCGACGACGGCTTCTGGCGGGACGCCGACGGCAGCGCCCTTCCGGTCAGCGCCAGCGATCTTGAGCGATTCACTTACTGCCCGATGTCGTGGCACCTGTCCAAGCAAGGTCATTCAGGCCAAAGCGAGGCGATCGAACAGGGCAAAGAAGTGCACCAAGCCATTCACGACTCGATTGAAACCATGCAAAAGCACCGTTTCCGGAGCCGGAGAAACCTGCTCATCTGGCAGTGGTGGTTTGGCGTTATCGTGGTGTTGACCATCGACACCGTTGCCTTTCAAAACGCCGATAACATCGATTTTGATACCACGGAGTTCTCCAAACTCTTGGCCATGGCTTCCCTTTCATGCTTGTTTGTCGGCATCGGCGCCGTGTTCATTCCGTGGCGGACCATGCTCGGCGTGGGCCCGATGTATCCCGACCAGACCGTGGAAGAAGCTCAAACCTTGGTCGACCCGATTTTCGAACCGGTTGGCTTCAAGGGCGGCTGGTTGGAAGGCGGTTGGGTTGAAGCGGCGATGTTCATCTCGGCCATCGTGCTGGCTATTCACGCCATGGCTTTGCGCTTTGCGAGCAACCAAGACCAAGCAGCGTTCGTGCTCGCCGTGACGACCATCGGGTGGATGTTGTTGGCCTCGGTTCGCCTCCAACGTGCGCTCATTAGCAACCATGAAGCCCAAGTGCTCGCCGCAAAAAACGACCTCGCTACCGACACGCAAGTCACCTATTCCGACGATGACAAGTCGGCCCAGTTGCTGGTTGATGAACGAACGGGATTGAGGGGACGTCCGGACCAAATCGTCATCATCGACGGTGAATTGATTCCCGTTGAACAAAAGACGGGAAAGGTTCCGGAAAAACCCCATCGCTCCCACACGGTTCAAGTCTTGGCCTACGCCGCGTTGGTTGACAGCACGACCGGTAAGACGCCGCCCTATTGCATCCTTCGTTACGGTCAGGAAAACCTGCACAAAGTCGCTTGGGACGAAGCCAACCAGGCCCTTCTGTTCGATGCGGTGAAGAGCGTCCAGCAAACGATGGCGAACGGAGGTGCTGCTCGGGACCATGACCGCCCCGGGAAATGTCGACACTGTTCTCGCCGTTACGCCTGTGAGGACAGTTTGGTCTAGGCGCTTTCACGCACAGTCGTCCACCAAGGGGTACTGGACGCACGTGTTGGTGACGGTTACGATCAGCAGGAACTGGTCTCGCAAGGAGTCGACGGTGTTCTGTCCACCGCCCCTCGCTCGGACTTCAAGTTCCCACTCACCGAGCGCAAAGGACGGGATGGGTTGAAGCCGTTCCTCAAGCGGGGAGGCGTCTTCGCTAACGTCTTGCTCCCATTGGACTCGCCCTTCGCTGTCCGTCAGCGTGGCCCGAACGTAATGGGTCTCGTTGTCAAAGAACAAATCCGGGAACAACGGTGACTCGGAAAGTTCGAAGGTCACCTTGAAGTAAATGTCAATTTCAGTGGTTTGTTCGGTCACGGTGAACGTCGACCGGTTGACATACTCCGTGGAATAATTGGTGAGCGTGGTGAACTCGTGGGCGATGGTGAGTTTCTTGTTGTTCAGGCTGTCGTAGGCGGGGTCACGAAGCGACTCGACCGACTCTCGCGCAGCGATGAGCCCCATGCACCCCGACGTCGAGGTCATCAAGACCATCAACAGCAGCGTCGCTGCGAGCTTCGGATGCCCCATACGCCGACCACACGGTTGGGCCCTATCAAGGCGACGATGCGGCGTGCCGAGCATTGAAAGAGGGTATGCTGCATGGACCGACCGTCTGAATGAAGCGATGTTACGGCCGAGCTCCGGCGATGACGAGCCCTATGAACGCTGACAGACGCTCAGCCAAAGCGAGCGCCGCACGTACCGCACTCGTTGGCGTCAACGGGCAGATCGGCACCGCAAGCCCCACACTCATCGGTTTCAACGGTGGGCTCTACAACCGCTTCTCGCTTCGGAGCACGCCGACGAGCAGGTTTCTTCGCTTTCGCCTCCTCCTTGAGTTCGGCATCGCTCTTCATTGAAGCGGAGAGCGGTTCGTCATCGTCGAAGGTGAAATTGGCGGTGGCTTCGCTGACTTCGTTGCCCGCTAGGGACGAATCGGTCAAGTTCATGCCGACCCTGACCTTCTCACCCGGGAGAACGCCCTCTTCACCCGTGATTTCGAACAGACGTTCACGAATATCTGCATCCGATGCGCTGAGTTCACCGGTGTCTTCACCCAAGGATTTGAGTTCGCCCTTCTCGAAAAGGAAGGCCTCAACGTCGTGGTCGGTGGATTCGTCTTTCATGGTTCGCAAGGTCGTGGTCACCTGCGACTTGTAGGCCTCGAGTTCCTCCTCGGTCATGTCCTCCATCGCGAGTTCGTCGGCGTAGCGGCGGTCGTACGCAGCTTCAACCTCGGCCTCGGCCGCCTCGATGTTGGTGTCCCATTCCTCTTCGAGATGTTCTTCGTCGAATCCAAACTCTTTCACGGCATCAGCAAAGTTTTGGTCACCGGTCACGATCTCGTCATCGTTGTCTTCCTCTGGAAGACTCACGGTCTCCTTGACCACCGAACGGCGTTCACGTCGTTCGCGTCGTTCAAAGAAGGAGGCGACGTCTTGGAAGGCACCGCAATAGGCACAATTTTCCATGAGGTCTGGAATCGATTCGCCGCACTCGTTGCAATCGTGAAATTGCGAGCGGGCTTTCTTGAGGTTGAACACGCAGTGCGGACAGCGGTCTTCGTCGCCTTCAAGTTCGCCGTCGCACGACGGGCAGTATTCGTAGATGTCCCGCTCCACCTCTTCCTCCCGCTCTCGGGTGAGGAACACGGCGGCGATGAGAACGCCGATGAGCACCAAGGCTCCAAGACCGAACAACGCCATGGTTCCAAGTCCGGAAGAAGCACCATCGGTATCGTCGCCGGTTGTTGTGGCGAGCGTGGCGAAGGAGCGCTGGAAGGCCGAACTGATCGAGGCGTCTTCGGGGATCATCCGGACCGTGGTCGTTGAGGCTGTTGCGCTGAAGGTGCACGAGAGCGAAGCACGGTCACTCCGGTTTTCGACGTTCACCGCCATCGTCTCGAGAACGGTGTTGGCGCTGTCCTGGCAGGTATAATTCGCTTGCCCGGTTTCTTGGCTCGTCAACCCGATGGTGAGGGTGTAGGCTTCGCCGTCCCGCAACGGCATGGTCGCCGGGTCGCCCTCGGCATCGGTGACTTCCAGCGATGCGTATTCCCATTCGAGTTTCAGCTTGGATTCCACCAACACCGTGCCGCTGGCGAAGGAGTTCTGTTTGTTGGCGTCGTAACTGCCCTGTGAAGCCACCCATTGGCCCTCAAATTCGGCGGTGTGAGCGCCCAGGGCCGTTGACAGCACCACCGTCCAGGTCAACGCCTGACCTGCGGTAAGCGTGATGAGCGGAGACTGGCCTTCCAAGCCGTCGAACGTGTAATGGAAGCGCCCGGAAACACCGATGTCGCCCGTGTTCTCCATGGTCACCCGCCATTCCACGTCTTCACCGGACTGGACCGACGGAACGGTGGGCAGAGCCATGGCGTCAACGTACACGTCGGGAAGAGGGGAAATGGTGAGAATACCGGAGGCCTCGTCGTTGTCGGTGAATTCTTGGTCGAACCCGGGTTCGTTGAAGGGGTTGACCTTCGCCACCACCACGTGATCGCCGTCGGGTAGCGAGCCCAAGGCGTTGGAGTCGAGTTCAACGCTGAACGCTTGTTCGCTGTACCCCATGCCGGAAAAGTTCACCGTGAACGGGGGGCTGGTGATCAGTCCCCCTGAGGGGTTGGCGATTTGCAACCACAGGGGAACCGTGGCCGGTCCGGTGCCGTTGGTTCGCACCAACACGCCTTCAACGGTCCACGGGCCTTCAAGGTCGCCCGGTTGGCTGGTGACCGTCAGGTCGTCCTTGAAACTCAAATCCATGCGAGTGGAGACCACGAGTTCCGCGCTGCCCCTGTTGTCGCTTTCGGACGCCTCTTGAACGATGTTGTAGGCGTCAACGCTAACGTTGATCAGGTGAACGCCGCTGCTCGGGGCCACGACCGAGCTGTTGACCCAGGCCGATTCACCCGAAGTCAAGGCGGGTACGTTCAACTCGGCATCGGCTGCACCGGGAACGTGGAGCAACAACGTCGACGCATTGGCGTTTGCAGGTCCCGAGTTTTCCACCAGAATACCCACGGGCAGGGCGTCCCCCGAAAAGACGGGTGAACCGTCACCGATTTCAAGGGAAGCCACCTTCAAGTTGGGCAAACCTTCGACGGAGAACGACTTCGAGACTTTGGCCCCGGTGAGATCTCCGTTTGCAAGCCATTCCACCCACACCGTTTGTGTACCGTACGGAAGGCTGGGCCATGTGGCGGTCACGGTGACAAATTCGCCCGGAGGAATTTCGACTTGCTCGAATTTCAAACGGTTGGTGTTCGTGATGTTGTCTCGATAAAAGGTGACGTCAACCTGAGCATCGGTCCCACCGGAGTTGGAGAGCATCAGCGAAACATCCACCGAACCGCCCATCACCGGATTGGAAGGAGAGAACCACATCTGGGCCGCCGTGGCTTCAACGCCGTTGCTGTTGGCCGCATGGGCGGGAAGAGGCATCAGGCTCACAAGCACCAAGCAAAGGATGAGCGCAGCGTTGGTCCTTCGCTCCATGAACCCCTTAGAGCGTGCAAAGCACTTGAACCCATCTCCAAAGACGACGCAAAGAGACCCATGCTGGGAGGCTTGGTTGCGCACGAAGAAGCAGGCTGGATGCCCCGTATCCTCCCGAAGAAAGGGGAGACTTGAAGGCAGTCCGTGGGCGTGGGGAGCACATGGGCAGGGGCACGCTGGCGGTTTGGCTCTGCGCCATCATGCTCTGTGCATTGGTCCCGCTTTCGGCTCCTGCCCCCAATGCTGAAAAGAATGCATTCCCCTCCGAATCGGTCGTTTTTTCCTCCAGTCCATCCGGATTGAGCATCGCCTTCTCGAACGGACCGACCCTTGACGACGATGTCAAAGGTTCGAAGGCCCTGTCGTTTTCCATCAGCGGCAACGGCACGCTTGATTCCTTGCTCATCGAGCTCTCGTCCGACGAATCAACTTGGACCGAGGTCGCCAACTTGTCGTCTTCGCCCTGGATCTACCCCTTCGACAGCACCGCCCACACCAACGACACCTACAAGTTGCGAGCCTCGGGGTGGGACAGCGACAGCGAAAGTTTCGCCGTCACGACGACGGATTGGTTCAACATCGTCAATCAAGTCCCGGTCATCACCGCGTTCACCGTTCTCAACCCTGACGCAGGAACGGGGACGAGCCTCGCTGACCGAGCCTGGTTCAACATCGGTACCGGAGAGGCGCTTTCCTTCCGATGGGGCGCCAGCGATGACGACCTGAAGGAAGCCACGCTCACCAACGTTCCCGGCCCTGGCGCACCGGCCAAAGACGGGCCAACCAGCCTCGCCTACGGATGGGATTGGAGCAGCGGAAGCATGAGCGAGGGAACGTGGTCGCCACGACTCACGGTGTACGATCGTTCGGGACTTTCCGCCACGACCACGATGTTTGTTGGAATCGATCGCACCGGACCGACCGTCGGCACCGTGACGGTTGGCGACGGATCGGCATGGCAGCAATCAACCACGGTCACGGTCAGCGGCCTCAACACGGCGGCCACCGACGGCCAAGGCTCCGGGGTGGCGAGCGTGCAGTACGCACTGGGAACCAACGCCTGGACGTCAACCACCGCCGATAGCGTCACCTTCACCCTCGATGAGGGGGTCCATGACCTGACGCTTCGTGCGGTTGACAGGGTGGGCAACATCGGTGCAAACACCACCGTGCAGTTGCGCGTTGACGAGACGGCGCCGGTCGGCCTGTCGTGGTCCGTGGACGAATTGACGACCAGCCGCATCGGGGCTGCGGGCATCGTCTTCCATGCCGAGGACACCGAATCGGGCATCGACAACGGTTCATCCTACCTTCAGTACGGTTTTGATTCCAACGGCGTGGGTCAAACCCCTGACCTCTCGGGCCGTTGGTTGAACATGGGCGTGAACGGACTCTCAGGCCAAGTGGGGCTGTCAAGCTGGGCGACCAAGTCTCGGCAACACCTGATGCTCCGGGCCGTTCTCGTGGACCAAGCCGGCAACTCGTTCACCACGGACGCCTCGTCGTTCCAAATCCTTCCGGGGCTGGACTTGTATTGGAACATCAGCGAGACCAACGTGGACCGCATCATCGTTCGCCCCGGCGAACAGACGGGGAACGTCACGGTGACAAGCGTCTTGGAATCCAATCAGGACTACGGCGGCAGCGTGATCGTTCGTTTGGAAACCGCTCCAGCCGACCGAACCGCAAGCGTGGATTGGACGGTGATGGAGACCCGCAACCTCCCTGCTGGAACCCTGTCCAACAGTTCGGAAACCATCGTCTGGCAGTACACGGTTCCCCGAGCGGGGCAATTTGACCTGCGTTTGGTCATCGATTTTGCCAACGTCATCGACGAGTACGATGAAGGAAACAACAACAACTACCTCGTGGTTACGGGTGCTTCCCTGGACGACCCCGGACTTGTTCCGTCCTTTGCACCGTCCTTGTTGCTCGTGCTGCTCGTCGGCTTCGGCCTTTCCCTGCTCCAACGCAAGACAAGGGATTGAAAAGTGGTGGGCCGCACGGCCGACCATGCGCCAGTCGCTCGCTCGTGTACCCAAGGACCGCATTGCGGTCATCATCGGTGCCAAGGGAGAGACGAGCAAAGCGATTCGCAACGCTGCGGGGTGCCAGAAATTCATCATCGACTCCACGACCGGCGACATCGAAGTCGAGTGGGGCGAGGTGGGAACCTACGACCCCGTGAAGGCCATGAAACTCCCCGACGTGGTCAAAGCCATCGGCCGGGGGATGGCCCCCGATGCCGCCATTCGTCTGCTCGATGACGACCATTACTTCGAACTCGTTGACCTCCGGGAATACGTCGGCAAGCGGTCCAATCAACAGCGCCGCATCCGTGCCCGAATCATTGGGCGCCAAGGGAAAATTCGAAAACTGATCGAACAGTTGACCCAGACCCAAATCAGCATTTACAACTCAACGGTTGTGCTCGTTGGGGAAGAAAGCGGCCTGCTCTCTGCCCGCCAAGCCATCGAAATGCTTGCTGGAGGCTCGGAACACGGCAGCGTCATCGGATTTCTTGAACGGGACCGCAAACAAGCGCGCCTGGAATCTCGCTCCTTGGAGGTGTACGAGGAGCGCGAAGAAGCCCGGCCCAACCTTGGCGGCTTCGAAGATTTGGTTCCCGGCCTTAGCGAGGTCTCCAACCGAAGGGACCGGCGAATGCGAGCGGCTCAAGTTGACCCCGAAGACGAGGAAGCTGTTGCGAACATGATGGAACTCGCCGAGGACGAAACCATTCAATGGGAAGAAGAATGATCACGCTTCGTCTTCAAAGCGCTGTTCAACGTCGTCAAGATTCATGTTGAGCACGTCGTACATCGCTTCAGCGAGCGTAACCGAAAGCCCTTCTTTTTCGCCCCATTCAACCAGCCGAGTGACGTCACGAACCAGAAACTCCTGAGCCTTTGGATGGCTTTCCACAACGCCCTGGCCAACGTCGATGACCCAAGGCTGGCCGTCGTGCCAGAGAATGTTGTACGGTGAAAAGTCGCCGTGGACGAGGTCGGCTTTCTGCCATGCCACGGCGAGGAACTTCAACAAACGGTCGTAAACCGCTTGGGCGTCGTCCACGTTGACTTCGCGCAGCTTTGGAGAGGGTGAGGTCGCCGAGCCCAAATATTCCATCACGAGGACGTTCTTGTGGACGCCCAAGGCTTTCGGGACGTCCAAACCCCATCGAGCCAATCGCTTCATGTTCCGGTACTCTTTGCGAACCCAAACCTCAACCAAATCGCGGTGTTTTCGGCGGAGACCGGTGAATCTGGGGTCGCCCTCGATGTACTGAATGAGGTTCTTGAAGACCGCATTTGAGGTGTGGAAAATTTTCACGGCCACCGGTTGCCCGCTGATGTCGGTGCCGTGGAACACGTGGGCCTCTTTGCCGCGAGCCACGGGAAAATCCAACGTATCGATGACCCCGGATTTCATCAGTTTGTAGAGCGCCATCAGCGTGAGGCGGTCAAAAACCTGGTCAAAGACACGGCGATCGACCCAGTCGTAGCCGCCCGTGCCCAAAGCCCCTTGAATCTTGGACTCGATGTCTCGAAACATGCTCTTGTAGCGCTTTTCTTTCATCCATTGAAAGCGCCCTCCCGCTTCGCCGAGGTCGCGAAGAAAGGCGTTTTCTTCTTCCCGATGATGCTCGGCATCCAATTCTTCGATGCTCGGTCGCTTTGACGATGACCGACGCCCTTTCTTGCGCTTCGTTGGCCGACTGGACAGTTCATCCCAGTCGTCACGCATGCCGCTACCTCATGCATCAAGCAAACAAGGCGTCGATGTCCTCGTCATCGTCGTCATCGTCATCGTCAAAGGCCTCTTCCTCAACCGCAGCAGATTCTTCAGGGACATCTTCCGATTCAGCTTCAGCCTCCTCCGAATCCTCAGCAGGTTCCTCGGGTGCTTCATCGGCGAACACGTCGTCGTCATCGTCGTCATCGGCAAACAAGTCGTCGTCATCGTCGTCGTCGGCAAAGAGGTCTTCGCCGTCTTCGACGGTCTCCTCGTCCATCGGCTCTTCGTCATCAGCCTCGCCGAAAGCGAAGAGGTCGTCGTGTTCGCTGTCTTCATCCATCGATGCTCCCATTCCGAACATGTCAACGTCGTCGGGCAGAACGCCTTTTCGAGAGAGGTACATGGCTTGGGTCTTGGTGTAGCGATGCTTGACATCGGCCTTCGAGTCTTGGAAATCCCAAGGCCAAACGATGATCAAATCCCCTTCTCGGACCCATTGCCGGCGTCGCATCTTCCCTGGAATGCGAGCCATACGGGTCTCGCCGTCTTCGCAAAGAACGGTGACGCGACGGCCGCCGAGCAATTGCTGGGCGAGAGCGAACATTTCGTTGACGCGCTTGTTGGGCATTTTGACACGGATTTTACCGTCGCTTGCATTTTCAGGATTCTCGAGCCGCGCGAGTTCTTCGGCGTCTACCTTTTCCTCAAATCTGCGACCCAACCAGTCTCACCTAACCTCCCCAGCGGCCAACCCTTCTTGAAGTCATCACCCAGCAAACGCCGGGAAAGGCTTGCAATGTTCACCATGCGCCAACCAAGGCGTTGGCAGCGGATTCAGCGAGGGCGATGAGTTGCCCTGCACCGACGCCGAAGAAGACGGTGGTGACCAAACAGGCGAGAATGGCGAGCCGAACGGGTCCACCAGCCGGCAACGGTCCTTCTCGTCCTTCCTCGGGTTCATGGAAGTACATCACAAGCCCGACACGCAGGTAGTAGAAGACCGAAATCGCCGAGTTGATGACCATGGCGAGGGCGAGGTACCACACCCAGTGGAGGTCCGCCAACGCCAAGTCGTTGCTGACGGTGACGTCGAGCAGGGCCACCTTGACGATGCCCATGATCACGAGCAGTTTCGAGACGAAGCCCGAAAGCGGTGGAACACCTGCAAGGGACATCATGAAGATGAACATGGCGACGGCGAGGAAGGGGTCTCGCTTCGCCAAACCGCCCAAGGATTCGAGGGTGTGGCCGCCCTTTTCGGATTCGAGCAGCGAGAGCACGAGGAACGCACCGAGCTTGAAACAGACGAGCACCGTGAGGTGGAAAATCAACGCCGTCACGACGACCAAGGCGGCGTCGTTGCTCAAGTCCACGTGGTCGGTTTCCCAGTTGAGGGCCCCGATGGCGGCGATGGCAGCCATCATGTAGCCGGCATGAGCGACGGAGGAGTACGCCAACATCCGCTTGGGGTTGGTTGAGCCGAGCGCCGCAAGGTTGCCCCAGGTCATGGTGACGACCGAAAGGACGGCAAGAGCGACCAGCCAGACCGCTGCTCCATCCGTGGCTTCGGGAGAAGCAACGATGAGCAAGACGCGGAGCAAACCGAGCACCCCCATGGCCTTGCTGGCGGTGGCGAGGACACCGGCAACGGGTGCCGTCGCCCCTGCATAGGCGTCGGGAGCGGCAAAGTGGAACGGTGCGGCGCTGACTTTGAAACCGAAACCGACGAGGAGCATGCCAAGAGCGATGAGCGGGAGCGACTCCATGCCGTTTTCAGCAAACGCCGTTGCGAGTTCGGAAAACTGGAGCGAACCGGACCAAAGGTAGAGCAGGGAAAGGCCGTAAAGTCCGACACCTGAAGCGACCGACCCAACGATGAAGTATTTCATACCGGCTTCAGTGCCTTCCTTCGTTTCCTTCATGAAGGCGACCAGCACGTAGGTGGAGAAGGACGCCAGTTCCAAACCGATGAACAGCAAGAAGAGGTCCTGCGCCAAAGCGACGACGGCCATGCCCAAACCGCTGGTCATCAAGAGAACGTAGAAGTCCACTTGGCGGCGGTTGTTGTACAAGCCGCTTGCACTCCGGTCGTTTCGAGACGTGGCCGGAATGCGATTGACCGAGGCTGCACTCGCCAGAGCCAAAGCGCCGAAGAAGATGAGCTCAAACATCCGGCTGAATTCGTCGACTTGCAACATGACGTTGTCGCCCGAGACGATTTGAGTGCGGTTCATCCCGTTGACGAAGGACACCGCCGTGAGGAGGAAAGCGAGGGAGAAGAACACCGTTGCAAAGAGCCCGGGGAGACGGGGGTCGCTGTCGAGTTTACCCCGCTTACCGCCAAAGAACCAAGGAATTCGAACCTGGGTCATCGGGATTCGGAATTTCGCATCCCCGAGGTTGGGGACGATCATGAGCGTGAACAGGCCGATGACGAGGACGAATTCGGGCGCCAAGGCCAAGACAAAGCCTTCGCCAAAGGGTTCAATTTTCTCCATTTCAGGCACCTCCCGTCAGGATGGGAATCAAGAGCGTTTCAAAGAACGCCACCGTCCATCCGTTCATCATGTCGAGTGCAATCCAAGGCATAACACCGAACAGGATGGTAAAGGCCGCCATGATGACCATGGCCCACTTTTCTGCATCGGTGATGTCCGGCACGGGTTGACCGTTGAGGCTTGCTGGAGGTTGGGTGGCTTCACCGCCTTCGAAGATGGTGCGTTGCATGGACCACAGGTAATACGCAGCGGTGATGGCCAGCACGAAAGCCGGACCGACCATCCAAAGCACGCTCCAACCTTCGGCGGCGATGAAATGCCACAGAGCAAGGAACATCATCAACTCGGCCACGAAGCCGGCCAAAAGCGGCAGGCCGAGGGACGCCATCCAACCGAACATCATCGATGTTGCAAGCCAAGGTGAGTGTTTGGCCATGCCGCGCATGGCCCCGATTTCCATGCTGTGGTAGTGGTGCTTGAACGCACCGCAAACGGCGAAGAGCATCGGGCTGATGATGCCGTGGGCGAACATCATGAAGAGGGCCGCAGCCCAACCGAGCGGTTGCATCGTGGCGATGCCGATGAGAATCACGCCCATGTGAGAGACCGAGGAATAAGCGACCATTTTCTTGAGGTTGGTTTGACCAAGACAAACCACGGCTCCCCACACGAGGGAAACCATGCCGAGGGCCAACAGCCAGAATTGGAAGTGTTCGGCTGCGTGGGGGAACAAGGCCAAGGGCAAGCGGAACATGCCGTACGCACCCATCTTCAACATCACACCGGCCAAGAGCATCGAGCCGCCGGTGGGGGCCTGAACGTGAGCGTCGGGCAGCCAGGTGTGGAAGGGGACGGAGGGCAACTTGACGAGGAAACCGATCATCAACATCACGAAGAGAACCTTCTGCAGACCAACGCCGAGGAACCACTCGCCACCGGCGTTGGCGGATTGCGCGTGGGCCGTGAGGGTCGGGATGTCAAAGGTGCGTCCCGTCCACGTGCCTGCGTGCGCCAAGTTCTCGGGCTGGAGGAAATAGACGGTCACCAAACCGAGGAGCATGATGACCGAGGCCGTGAAGGTATAGATGAAGAACTTCTGAGAGGCGTATTTTCGGTCGTAGCCACCCCACTTGAGAATGAGGAAGAACATCGGAATCAACGTCAGTTCCCAAAACACGTAGAACATGAAGAGGTCAAGCGCAACGAAGACGCCGATGAGCGCACCGCCCATCATGAGAACCAGCGGGAAATACACGGCGGCGTTCTTCTCGTGCCAAGTGGCCACGATGGTGATGGGCAACAAGAAGGTCGTCAACCACACCATCGGGAAGGAAAGAGCATCCATACCAACCGACCAGTGAATGCCCAAGGACTCAATCCAGTCGTACTGGAATTCGTAGTTGAACGAACCGAACGACAAACTCGCCCAATCCAGCGTTCCTTCGATGTAATTGTCGCCAAAGAACATGGCCGTGGTCAACACGAGCATCAACAAGGAAAGAACGAGCGTGGCCATCCGGACAGTGGGTCCAATTTTCTCACGAGCCGCAGGCGAAACGTAAGCCACGTAAGCCAACAGGACGATGCTGCTGATGAGCGGCATGCCCACGAGGGGCAACGAAATCCAGTCGGTCGTCAAGCGACCACCCCCCAAATCAAGCCAAAGAGCACCAAGGTGCCCAACGCCGCCATGAGAATGTAGTCCCGTGCGGAACCGGTGGTCAACGAGCGAATGGACGTCGAGAGCTGTTGCGAGGTTCGCTCAACGGCCTTGACGGTGCCGTCAATCACGCTGGAATCGGCTTCGGCCGCCTTGTTGGAGAAGGCTGCGACGATTTTGAGCATCGCCATGTCGTAGTAATGGTCGAAATACAAGCGGTTTTCGAGCGCTGTTGCGAAGCCGGATTTTCCGAAGGCCGAGTTGTCCCAATGGTAACGGCCCTTGATGGCGGCGTTCAGAGCGAGAACCGGCCCAAACCACGGTTTGGCTTCTTCCCCAGCGTCGAGTTTTCCACCGTACAACGAAAGGGCCAATCCGGGACCGACAACGGCACCGATGAACAGAGCGACGTAGGTGAGGATGAAGAAGAACATCTTCTCGTTGGCGAACACGTGCT
>JAURDA010000013.1 GCA_030828165.1 Candidatus Poseidonia sp. | reverse complement strand
CATGCGAAGCCCGCTCACGACCGACGTGCGCACCAACTCGACCTCAAACGACTGCCAAGTGTACGTACCTCCCGTTGAATCCATTCGGAATTGAACGGAAAAGGCAGGCTCATCCAACGGCAGCCTCTCTTGGGCTCCGATGGTCTGCCAGGTGGTTCCACCGTCGGTGGAAAATTGGAGCACGCCCGGCCCCGTGTGAACGTTGTTGGCCTCAATGGCCGAAAAGCCACTACGAACATCGTACCTGTTTGAAAGGACAACACCGGATGAAGAGATGGCACCGTTGGCCCACGAACCGCCCTGGATTTGCCAGCCTTCAGCAGTGGGGTCGGTGGTGAAGGATTTTGAAATCAAACCGTTGTGGGAGAGGCTCCGAATTTCGGCCCCCCCGCCTGAAGCAGCCTCCTTCATGTGGATTTTGAGGCGGAGCAGGGGGTGCTCTTCTTCGTCGATCATCCCCAAATCAACATACGGTAGGGTCAGCCTCTCGAACCCTGGGACGGCCACGGAGGTTTGGGCATCCACTATTTGGTACTCAAACACCGAACCGGGCAAGTCCATCAAGTCCATGTGAAGCAGCCCGTGTTTGGTGGATTCACCTCTTCCGAGCAACGAAGGTCCGAAGATAGCTGAGGTCCAGTTGCCCTCCCCGTTTCCTGAGCCTGCGGTCGGCGTGATCTGGATGTTGTCCACCCAAGCCGTATCCGACCCCGAGTTCACGCTTCCGTCTTTGTGATACTTCCAAGTGAGGGTTTGCGCACTCGCCGGGAACGTGAAGGTCTGGGTCCCGGAGGTCGTGCCTGACCACCGGTTGGCGTAACCGCTCGAGCGGCTGCAACCGGTGTTGTCAATGCAGAAGACGAGGTAGTCGAAACTTGACTCGGAGGAAACGCTGTATTGGAAGGTGCCCGTGGATGCTGGAAGTTGGGACACGTCAAGGGTCATGATGGATTGCTGGTTATGGGAGATGGTGCCGGCTTTTGCCCAACGAGCCCCTTGCAAAGTGCTTCCGCTCTGAATCGCCCAATTTGACGACCCGCTCAGGGTCCAGTCCGACGAAAACGTGCCGGATTCGAAATCGTAGACCCAATCCTGAGGAAGCAACTTGAGTTCCGTGGCGTTCACATCCATGCCGTCGTAAACGGCGTTGTCGTCAAAATCGCCGGCATCGGTCATGCTGCTGGCGATGGAATTGGTGAGGGTGCTCGCCTCCACGGCGAGGTCCAACGATTTGATGGCGTGTCCATCGGGAACGCTGAGTTGAACGCGTTGGTTCGCACCGTCCGGCCAAGAACCGACCGTAAGTTTGGTCGACTGGCCAATCGGTGTTGCGTGGTGAACGGTGGTGAAGAATTCCTCTTTGGATGGTGCAACGTCAACGGGGAGGGTTGAGATGAACAGCAGAACGACGAGCGCGACGGCGATGGAGGCCTTGGACGCTGCTTGACCCATCGTTCCACGACGGCTTGTTGAAGGTCTAAAGGCTTCGGACATCCCGGCCTCTCGTTGTCTTGAGCGAAAGTCCATAGATGGCGACCCATGATGGGCTCCTATGGATGTTGAATCGCTCAAGCAGGAAGCGGGTGTTGCCGCCTGTTCGTACATCGTTGACGGGATGAACGTTGGCCTGGGGACCGGCTCTACCGTGAAATACACCATTCTTGAACTTGGACGACGGGTGGCCGAAGAAGGCTTGAGCATTGTCGGCGTACCGACATCAGTCGCCACCCAAAAACTCGCCAACTCCGTCGGCATACCGCTTGCCGAACTCGACACCTTGAGCGAGCTGGATGTTGTCATCGATGGGACCGATGAATTTGACCCTCAATTCAACCTCATCAAAGGCGGCGGCGCAGCCTTGTTGCGTGAAAAAATTGTTGCGCAAGCCTCCAAGATGATGGTCGTGGTTGCTGATTCGAGAAAACAAGTGGAACATCTTGGTGCATTTCCTCTGCCCATCGAGATCACGTGCTTTTCCTGGGCAACCACCCAGAGAAGCATCGAAAAGGTCCTGGGATGTTCAACCTCGCGCCGCATGAGCGGAGATGAGCCGCTCAAAACCGACAACGGGAATTTCATCATCGATGCTCAAACCGGGCCAACCCTCCATGACCCGGCAGAGACCGAACGTCAGCTTTTGGCCATCGCCGGCGTTGTTCAAGTTGGATTGTTCAACGGAATGTGCGATGTCGTCATCCTCGCAAAAGACAACGGCGTTGAAATCTTGACAAAAGAAGATTGAAGCCGCCAACCTCAATGTGCGTGAATGATTAAATAGACGAGGCAGGAGCCGAACTCGGGCCTGTAGCTTAGTCAGGTAGAGCGATGGACTCTTAATCCATCGGTCGCGGGTTCGAACCCCGTCAGGCCCGCTTCACTTCGCCGTTCCATCGTCCCATCACCGATTCTTGGCGTACCGGGCCGAAATTATGGGAATCTTCTGTAGCGGTTGGGTCCGGTTGGTCGCCCACAAGGAACACCTCCCCGGTTTCGAGAACCCGATGAACACGCTTGACGATCAACACGCTTGCTTTGAGCGGGTGGTGGGCAAGAACCACATCGCCAGCAGCCAATTCATCGCCGTCAGCCAACCGTCGGAAGAAAAGCACGTCCCCGTTGCGGAACGTAGGCCACATGCTATCGCCTTGGAGAACGACCTCCAACGGCGAGGCCATGCGATGACCTCAAGATGCTCGAATCCAAGACACTTCTCGGCCTTTGACCGACCAGAACATCTCGTGAATGGCCTGGCAGGCATCCATCAGCTCTTGGGCGTGTTCGGCGGACACTTCAACCTTGCACGCAGAGCAAAGTTTTGCAGCGTGCCAGAAGGTTTCATGGAGGTCAGGAATGGTTTCAAGGTGCTGTGGTTTGAAGAAATCCGTCCAAAGAACAAGCAATTCATCTTTGCAGGTTTGCGCCTCCTCTTCCTTGATGGCGGCATAGCGGGCCATGGTGTTCAGGTAGGCTGCCATAGCACCGGCGTCTTCGGCACTTGGAGGCGTGAGCGCAAGCATTTTTTTGGTCATGGATTGAACGGCTTCGGCTGCGATGCGGGCACTTGCAGGATCGTAAACGCCGCAAGGACCGTCGCAGTGGGCTTCAGCGACGATGGGGGTCTTCATGACCTACGCCAATTCATCGCACCATATGAACATGATTCATCCTCCATCACCTCAGGCACACGTGACCGTTGTGCCTACACAGGCGTGACCGTTGTTCCGCTTTCGCCACGGAGAGCTCGCAAGACCTCTCCAGGAGAGCAGAGGATCGACTTCTTTGTTGACTGGGAGGCGAATTCCCGCAAAGCCCGCACCTTAGGCCCCATGGAACCGGGTGGAAACTGTCCCTCCTTTTCGAGGTTAAGCAGGTCCTCAACACCCAACGTCCGGTGCGCAACTTGATGCTCCGTACCAAAGTTCGAATAAATCGCATCGGCGCCCGTGCTGATGATCAGGGCATCAGCGTTCAAGTCCGAAGCAAGGCACGATGAGAAGAGGTCCTTGTCCACCACAGCGGGCACGCCGTGAGCAAATCCGCCACCCGTGACGATGGGAATTCCCCCCCCGCCTCCGCAGATCACCACCGCCTGCAGTGAAACGAGGTGTCGTATGGCATCGATTTCAACCACACGAACCGGGGCCGGACTTGCCACGACGCGCCGAGCGCCGTGGATGGTTTGGGCAATATCCCAATCGGCCGACATCACGGTGGTTGCGTCCAACACGGGACCCACCGGTTTGGTTGGCCAAGAAAATCCCTCATCTTCAGCGTCAACCTCCGTGTGCGTAAGAACGACAACCGTGCGTTCAGGACGGCGACGCCGCTCAAGGATGCTCTGAAGGTGGAGAGAGAGTTGATGGCCAATGGTTCCTTGTGTGGCGGCGACCCAAGCGTCCAAACCGTGAGACTGTTCTCGGTCGAGGGCTAGAAGGTGACCGACTTGGGGGCCGTTCCCGTGCGTCACAACCACCCGCCAATCCATCTCAAGGAGGTCAACCACATCGCTCATCACCTTGGCCAACACGCCCGCTGTTTCTTCCTCTTCACCGCCCGGCGATTGAAGCGCGTTTCCCCCTAGGGCATAAACAGCCAACTTGCTCATGCTGTTCTATCCTTTTGGGATGGCTTTGACCCTTTGGACGACTTGATTCAGCGACGACCTCGTTTTGCAGCCTCTTGGAGGGAGACATTCACATAGGCAAGCGGGGTGCCTTTGACCGGTGCGAACATGGTCAAGACCGTTTGGATAGGTGATGTGCAAAACGGCATGCACGATGCCACATCCGTTGAACTCAAAGGGTGGGTTAAGCGCGCTCGAGGCAGCAACAAAATTCGTTTTGTGGTGCTGCGGGACTCCACCGGCACCATTCAGTGTGTCGGAAAACGAGAGACGCTCGGCGACGAAATGTTTGACTTGCTCAAGAGCATGATCATCGAAACCAGCGTTGTCCTGCATGGAAACGTTCGAGTCGACGAGCGGGCGGAAGGCGGTCATGAGCTTGACATCACGCAAGTTGAACTCGTCGGGGCCGTCAATTCCGAGCGACCCTTTCCCATCACCGAGGCGGACATGCTGGTTGAAGACGAAGATGGAGAACTTACGTACGGCGGAACCGAACACACCCTCAACCACCGCCATCTCTACTTGCGAACCACACGAGCGACCACGATGCTCAAATTGAGAAGTTCAGCATTTGGGGCCATTCATGGCTATTTCAGAGGCCAGGATTTCCTTGAATATCAAGCTCCAAACTTCGTCGCAGGTGCTGTTGAGGGTGGCTCCACCCTTTTCGAGGTCCCGTACTTCGGCAAACAAGCCTATCTTACCCAATCGTGGCAGTTGTACGCCGAAGCCGCCATGCCTGCGTTGGAGCGCTTGTACACCATCGCCCCGTCGTTCCGCGCTGAAAAATCCCGGACGCGACGCCATTTGACCGAATTCTGGCACGCCGAAATGGAGATGGCTTGGGCGACGAACAACGACATCATGCAGCACGGCGAAGGCGTGGTTCGTCACATTGCAAAGACGCTTTTGGAAGAACGTGAGCAGGAACTCACTTACCTTGAACGTGACTTGGAACTGATCGCAAGGTACGCCGACAACCCGTACCCTCGCATGCGATACGATGAAGCGATTGAGACCCTCCAAGCAAAAGGAGTGAACGTTGAATGGGGCCAAGATTTGGATTACTCAAAGGAGAAAGTTCTCACGCAGGATTTTGATGTTCCTCATTTCTTGACCCACTATCCGAAAATAGCCAAACCCTTCTACCACCGTGTTGACCCTGAAGATGAGAAGTATGTCCTCTGCCATGACTTGCTCGCACCCGAAGGTTACGGAGAGATCATTGGAGGCGGTGAGCGTACATGGTCCGAAGAAGAAATCCTCAAACGAATCGACGAGGAAGGCACACCGCGTGAACCCTACCAGTTTTACATCGATGTCCGCTCCTACGGCGGTGTACCACACGGAGGATTCGGCTTGGGCGTGGACAGGGTCGTCAGTTGGCTGGCAGGAGCCACGCACATCCGTGAAGTCATTCCGTTTCCACGAACCTCTCGCCGCGTAACGCCCTAGAGCAGCGGTTCACCGCACGAGGGGCACGGCATCCCCGGAACAAATGCACCCAGCAGAAATCCACAATGCGGGCAAATCGAGGTGAACGGGTCATCAAACATGCCCAGCGGTCGTCCCAAGAGCGAAATCAAGGTTTTGGTAACCCAAACGTCTTGCAAATCAAGTCCAAGACGAGTCCGAGGTCTCGCTCTTCGATGACATGGTGAGCATGCTCTCTTGGACGGTCGTCCCAAGGATTGAACAACACCGCACAGCCGCTTTCAGCGAACATGCCAACGTCGCCCATGGAATCGCCCACCGAAGCGGTGTTCGCCTTGGAGACACCAAGGCGCCGTTGAAGCATTTTGACCACCGCCCCTTTTCCGTTCATCTGCACTTGGTATCGCCCGAAATCGCCAATGCCGTATCCGCCGTCCTCCAGAGGGGCATCCATGAGCCAACCGTTGGTGAAGACGTGAAGTTTCGTATCGAGTCCCTGGCTTCGCTCTCGCGCGGTGTGACGGTCAATACCGCCCCAACGGCGGCGCCAGGGTTCGTTGCTGGGGAAGGTTGCAGCGATGTCACGTGCCGTTTTTTGCAAGCCACCGCTGACGATAGCCACCTTAACGTCGTGATCAAGGAGGTGCTGAATCAACAACTTCCAACCTTTCATCATGGGCATGCCTTCCATCAACTCACGGAGTTTCCCGTCGGATACGGGTTCGGTGGAAGAAGATTTGATGAGATCCAAATCAAGTTTAATCCAAGCCCACTCGTCCAACAATCCTTGATTGTAGAGGGCGAACGATTCCTCGTTCGAGATGCCGAGTTTGTCATAGACAAACTGCCATGTTGAGAGGTGGTCAACCAAGACACGGTCCATGTCAAGACAGACCAAGAACGAACCCATGCATGCACCTCAAGCGTTTCCTTTGGGCCAGTTGTATTGGTGTTGGACCCGAGCAACTTGTTTCCCCATGATGTACAGAATCAGCGCCACCATCATGGCAAACAACCCAATCAGCGTCATGGCGATGGTGATGAGCGTGACGCCGATGGAGGTCGAATTGAGTTCGGTGAACATGCTGGCCAAGTCACCCGATAGCCTGTAACCGAGCACGAACAGGACGATGCCTGGAATGCCGAACAACAAGAGCGGATGTTTTGATTCCAACATCCAATAGAAGAGTTGGGCAAAACGGGATGCCGTGGCGAGCGATTGGCGTTGAGCCAGTTGGATCGGCTTGGTGGCTTTAACCAAACGTACCTTGAGGGAAGCGTCAAGGGAGGCAGAAGTTGCACTGGGTTCAAGTTCAGCAAGCGCCGAACATCCGGCCTTGCTCACAATAAGGTGGCCAAGTTCAGTTTCAGAGAGGACCACTTCGTCAGGGTCACCATCGCCTTCAGCTCGGTACAAGTGATGAACGTCCCAGCCTTCTCTCGCCCGGTTTACGCTGAGCGGGAGGTCGGAGAGTTTCCACGTTGGTGAGACGGGAATGAAAAGCGTGATGCCTTCGGAGTGGCCGATTCTTTGGAGAACTTGGCACAATTCGCTGGGTGACGGGTATTCAGAAAACGGGATGATTTCACAATCGACTTCTCGAGCCAACGCAAGCGTGTCGTCTACTGACCCCGTGTCGAAGAGCAGAACTTCCTTGGCGATCTCCCTGCAACGAACGATCAGCGAAACAATCCGAAGTTCAATGTCCTGTCCAATCAGAACTACACGGCTCAACTGCTGACTCACAACAATTCCCCCTTTGCCCGAGGCTATCAAACCTGTTCTTCCATACAGCATTCATACGGGGATTCAAGCATAGGTTGAATGCACCCACCCCTACCCCCATTCATGCTCGAGGGGTGGAGGGTTGGCGTGGTCATCCCGGCACGTAACGAAGAGCAATTCATCGCCAACGTCTTGGAGAATCTACCCGAATGGGTTGACCTGGCGGTTGTTGTCGACGACGGTTCAACCGATTCAACCAAAAAACGGGCCACTGAGGCGAATGCAAAATGTCCCGTAACGGTGCTTTGGGGGCAGGGCGAAGGCGTCGGCGCCTCCATTGACCGCGGCCATCGTCATCTGCTCCAAAACCTCGCCCAACCTTTTGCAAGCGTGGTGATGGCCGGGGACGACCAGATGAGTCCAGAGGATTTGCCGAACGTGCTGCATCCCGTGGTGCGGGGGGAGTGCGACCATGTCAAAGGAAACCGAGGGCTGCATTCGAACGGTTTTGAGGGCATGCCGAGAATTCGTCGGTGGGCCACCACCCTCCTCAGTTGGTTCACCACGCTTGCTGCCGGCCAACCGGTTGGTGACCCGCAATGCGGTTACACTGCCACCTCATCAACCGTGCTTGCCAGTTGGAATTGGGAGCGGTCATGGAAGGGATATGGCTACCCAAACCACTGGCTCATTTGGCTCTCAACGCAAGGATGGAGGTGGAAGGAAGTTCCGGTCCAATCAATCTATAGAAACGAAACTAGCGGATTAAAACCACTACGTTTTTTCTGCACGGTTGGACCGATGATGGCCCTCGAGCATCACCGACGAAACATCGCTTGGCTGAAGCCGCCTCATCTGCTTCCGCATACTTGGTTTGCCTTGTTGGCCTATGCCATCGGATGGTCCGCCCTTCTACCGTTCATGAGCAACGATCTTGAAGTGGCCTTGATCGGACGTGGCGTCCCTTCGGTGGCCATTACGCTCTTCTTTTGGACCATAGCGCATGTTTTTGACCGAACGGCTGCACGAACCCGTAAGGAGTTGCGATCGAATGCGAAGGCATGACCGCCGGAAAAAACCTCGGAAAGCCCACGTGCGTCATATTTTGGTGGCAGGAAAACCCGATGCAAAGATGCTCCTCGAGGAAATCCAGTCGTCAAAGAAGCCGTTCAAGACCTTCAAAAAACTTGCAAAAAAATATTCCAATTGCCCCTCAGGAAGCAAAGGAGGCGACCTTGGAGAATTCACGGAAGGTCAAATGGTCCAGGATTTTGAAAATGCTGTTTGGCAGTCAGAGCTCGATTCCGTACCCCAGGAATACATCAAAACGCAATTTGGCTACCACGTTTTGTGGGTGCACAGCATCACGCTTCCGGAGTAATGGTGGGCGTACCAAGATTTGAACTTGGGTCCAAGCGTCCCAAACGCCCGAGTATAGGCCAAACTAACCCATACGCCCTTGATGTGTCGCACGCAGTCTCACCTATGAACTTCACTCAAGAAGCATCCAGCACCCACGGCCCGAGCGGAGCACCAATCCCTCGGTTTCTGCTCGGGTCATGACTTCGTCAACGCTTTGTTCTGCCCCCATGCGTCGCAAAACACCCTCGACGGTGACGGTGGTCAATTCACCCTCGGCATTGGCCGCCTCGCGAAGAGCCCGGAAAATGGTGGTGGGCGAAGCGTCCGTTGCGGTGTTGATGTTCTTCACATCACGCTCCATGCGTTTGCGGAGTTCGTCCCGAAGGGGTTCGGGCGTGTTTGCAAGAGCCACCTCCATTTGGAGAGCGTCTGCACGCAAGACCGTCGTCACCACCTCAATATCTCTTGGAAACGACGTACCGCAATGAGGGCAGCGCCCTTTCCCACTCCGGTGGCCTGAACAATGTCCGCACCCCGGACACCGAATCACCATCCATGTTGTTTCGGACATGGAAACCTCAAAGCGAAAAGTCGTGCTTGTTTTGGGGCTGACCTGGACGACGTGCTGGGGCTGCTGGGGCCTTGGTGTCCACGCGTTTCTTTGGTTCCTCTGCAGTTCGTGTCAAGGCACCACGGACGGGCCCCGTCTTGGTTCGCGCACCGAGGGAAAGCGATTCAGGAAGAATCAGCGCCGCAACCGCTACACCGTGGTGGTCGGGACCTGCCGTGACCTCATCGACGGCAACATCAAACTCCAGGACCTCGAGGTCTCTGCTCGCAAGACGCCGTTGCAGGTTTCGGCGCAACAACAAAACCGTCTCCTCATAATCACGATCGGTGCTGATGGTGGCCACGACGGCGCATTCGTCCCCTTCGGGGGTGACGCACATCGCCCAAGCCACTCCAGCGGAAGCCGAAGACCCGTTCCAGGCGTAAGCGGTTGCGAGATGACACTCCACAAGGGAACCCATTGGAAGCGGCCTTGGAGGCGTCACACCAAAGCCGAGAGGGAGCATCGCCCCTTGGGCTTGAATCAAACGAACGTCCCCCAAACCAAGTTCAACCAGACCTTGGTCAAAGGCGTCTTCGGCGTTCTCCCCCCAGGGAGCGACGGCCGTCATCAACCAACCGGGACACTTTGGACTGCCTGACGCTTGCATGGAATCCCACAGGCGCAACGGGTTCATGAACTCCATGGTCGTGTGCCCTTCATGGCTGGTGGCGCACGTCGAATGTTGACGGTTGCCCTCTTCCTCGGTAGCGGAATCGTTCTTATCGGGGCCTATTCTTCAAGTGAGTTTACACTCACTTTAATCCTTGGAACGCTTTTTGCCACGGCTTTCGGCACGGCCCTTTTGATGAAAACCGGACCGCAGGCAGAGGGTCATCGAACGGCGTATCCCCTCGCCGGTTCAACGGGAAAAGCGGGCGCTCTCCCGGACCAAGACGAGCAATTGCCCGACCCGCTTGCGATGAATTTTGACATCCCGCTTTGATCAAAACAGGCGAACCGTCTCAAGGTTGCTCGGAGCAAAGGTCAGGCAATTATAGCGTTCACGAAGGGTGAGGCCCAATTCGTTGCACTTCTGGTAGTCGCCATGGTGGCAGATGATGTTCTTGGGCGCCGGGTCGATGCGGTCGACGAAATCCAGGAGTTGGCGTCGGTCGGAATGCCCCGAGAACCCATCGATGGTGACCATTTCGCAGCCAATCTTGACGATCTCGGTCTTTCCGTTGATGAGCATCGGCACTTCACCAAAGCCCTTCTGCAAGCGGCGACCAAGGGTGCCTTCGGCTTGATAGCCGACAAAACAAAGCGAATTTCGCTCCTCGTGAGCCCAATTCTTGAAGTACTCCATGACGGGCCCGCCGTTCAGCATTCCTGACGTCGCCAAAACGATGCACGGCGAGCTGTCCATGACGATGCTTTCCCGCAGTTCACGCCCCTTGACGGGACGGAACCACTCGCTCGTAAACGGGTTTTCACCGTCGTCTTGAAGCAACGACTTTGCCAAGGCTTTCGTCAAGTAGTTGGGGTGGGAAGCGTGAATGGCGGTGGCCTCCTGAATCATGCCGTCAAGCCACACGGGAACGGGTTTCACGGTCCCCGAGCGGAACAACTCATCGATGGCGATCATCACTTCCTGACTTCGCCCGACAGCAAAGACCGGACAAATCATCTTTCCACCGCGCAGAAGGGTTCGAGACACGATGTCCTGAAGTTCTTGATTGGCCTCTTGTCGGGATGGCTGATAATCGCCGGATGCACCGTAAGTGGATTCGATAACCAAGGTCTCAACACGAGGGAAACGGGTGTTGGCGGCGTCGAAAAGCCAAGATTTCTCGTACTTTTGGTCGCCGCTGAACACGATGTTGTGTTTCCCGTTGGCGATGTTCAGGTGAACCGCCGATGAACCGAGAATATGGCCGGCGTTGGAGAAGGTCAGTTTGACATCGGGAGCGATATCGGTGGTGGAGTCCCAATCCACGTCAACGACGTGTTTCATGCACATGCGGATGTCTTCCATGTCGTACGGCGTACGCTTCCCTTCTGCACCGCCGACTTTCAAGTAGTCCGTTTGGAGGAGGAGCATGAGGTCGCGTGTTGGCGGCGTACAATAGACGGGTCCTCTGTAGCCGTACTTGAACAGCACCGGAAGCATACCGGCGTGGTCAAGATGCGAGTGCGTGAGGACCACGGCGTCCAGCTTGTCAAGTGGCAGAGCCTCGGGGGCATTGAAAAACGGCATGGGGTCCGTGTCCGAAGCAATGTTCACGCCGACATCGATCATGATGCGTGATTCGTTGGTCGTCACGTAATGGCAGGCGCGCCCCACTTCTCGGTACGACCCGAGTGCCGTGACGCGAGCCCACGTCCCGCCGGGACGGGTTGGGCGGTGAATGTTCAGTCCGAAGTCCTTCAACAACTTGCGACGCTCATCCCCGTTGGCTTGGCGGTACATCCTGATGTCGTGAACCGTTTTGGAGAACAAGGGAGGCGTGCGCTCGACTTTCACCGACCATCCGGTCTCGTCCCTGATTCGGATGTTGTTCTCTCCACGACGGCCCACGGCGCTTCCTGGGTTTTTGCATTGGATGGTGACTTCACGATAGCAGGAATCAAAGTACATCTCGGTGACTTCGGCGTCTTCAGGCAGGATTGACTCGATGTGAGTCCTCGCTTCGTCCATGTCCATCATGGCATCGAGGGGCGTTCGCAACACAATCTTCCGCTTGACGCGCTTGCTGATTTTCCCAATCAGTCCGTTTTGACCCGTAAAGGCACTGACATCACTGGTGATGATCGCAATGTTCCCCGCTTCAAGGTCGAGTTCGTATTCAATTGAACGGGGGATGATTTTCGCAATTTCGTCTTTGAGTTCTCGGTAGGTCATCTGCATGATTTCACCTCAAGCTCCCGCAGTTGCCGATGGGTTGTGCCGAAGCACAGTGCGGTAGAACCGCGGGAATGTTTTGCTCACTTGAGGAGTTTTGCAATCTCGTCTTGTGAGACCTGTTGGTAGCCAGAACCGGGCGTGATGACGGCGAGGTCCATGCCGTTTCCGGAGGCCGCATCACGCTGTCCTGATGCGTAGAGAGCCCGGGCTGCCAATTTTAAGGCCTCCGCTTGGGACATGTCCTCTTTGAAGCCGTCCTCGAGTACACCGTACATGTAGGGTGAGCCGGAACCGGTAGCACAGTAGACATCGGGAATGGATCCGCCAGCGGAATCGATGGAATAGACGTGACCGCCATCGGCATCGACACCGACGATGAGCAACTGAACCCAATGAGGTCGTCCGGAAAGAATGTTGGCCGTGAGGGTCGCAGCGCCCTTCACCGTCATGGGTTGTTGCCGGCGAAGTTCAAACAGAGCGACTTCGGCAGTCAGCGTCCTCGAGAGGGATTGGGCGTGTCCGACCAATCCAGCCGTCGTGAGGGCGAGGTTATCACCGATTTTGAAGAGCTTCTGCACGCTCTTGTTTGCGATGAAATGGCCCATGGTAGCTCGGTGGTCTGCACCGACGACAACGCCGCCCTTGAACGTGATACCGACCGTGCTCGTTCCCGTCTTCATGACGTGCTGCTGTTCTGACATGATACCCTCTCCACCCCGACACTTCTTGAACCTTGAGGCTTTGAAAACTCAGTCAAGTTGGACCGGTTCGCAATCGGACGCTCACCATCAAATCCAGCCAGTACGGTGAACCGGGAGGGGAGTGTTGAAGAAATGCACCGAAGTTGGGCTCGCATGCGACGGCGACGGCGACGGCAAACCGACGATGCCCAATCCACCCTTGACCGGTTCACACAGGACGCTGAAGCCGGAAGATCAGCACCCGCAGAGCCCCACGTTCCGCCCATGCCCGACTTGGATGTCCTCGAGGCTGCCGAGGCAAAAATCGACGGAAACCCCCCCTCCGTCCAAAGCGAACCCCAGCGGCAGGGGGACGGGCCAAGAAGTTTCCAGATGCCCAGTGAACATCGCCACGAGGTGACGCCGCTGCCCTCGACTTCCGTGACCTACCACGACATGGGTGTCCTGTACCCCAACGCTCCTGTACCCCTCTACGAAGGGGAAATGGTGCTGCACAATGCGACCCTTGTTGATATCACCGGTTGCGGAGCCCTGATGGATTGGGTCGCTGAGGGCCACGGGTGTGTTGTTGAGATGAAGCGGATGATGACCCAAAAAACCGAATTCAACCTCAGTTTGAGCACGCTTACCGAGTTTATCGAAGGCGACGTGCAAGGCCAAATCATCCGAATCACGGACACGCGCCTCCTGCTTCTTCCACAAGGGTGCAGAGGAATCCGAGGAACGGAAATGGAAGGATTCGCCGTTTCCCCTGATGACCTCAAGGACGTGTACCGATGAATGAACAAGACATCGAGATTCCCTGTCCGGTTTGTTCACAATCGGGCAAAGTAAAGATGATTTCCCACATCGACGAAATCCCTTATTTTGGCGAGCACACGCAAGTCACCCTGCTTTGCGATTCCTGCGGTTGGCGCCAAACAGATTTCATCCCGGCCGAGGGAAAGAAGGCGGGTGCTTGGTCCATGGTCATCGACGCCGAGGAGAAGTTGACCGCTCGTGTTGTTCGGTCATCATCCTGCACCGTCAGCCTGCCCGAGTTGGACATCCAGGTCAACCCGGGTTCAAACGCGACGGGATATGTTTCCAACGTCGAAGGTGTTATGCAACGCTTTCTTGACGTCATACGGATGATTGAACGTGATCTCGTTGCCGAAGTTGACGCCCTCGAAGACAATGAACGAGCCACCGCAACCGAACACATGGCCACACTTCAAAACATGAAACTCGCCATTGGACAGCTCGGAGAGCCAAAGGCCAACCCCCTTACCATCGTCCTTCTTGACCCCCACGGCCATTCCATGATTCTGCATCCCGATGCGACCGAGCGGGACCTGACCGACGAAGAGTTGGCCGCTTTACCGGTTGGCCCCGATCCAGCGGTGTTTTCAACCGATGATGTTGAGCCTTCAGCGTGAATCTTCGGCGAGGAAGGTCTCGACGAGGTGGGCGGTTTCGTCGCGCTTTTCGTGGAGCTCGCTCATCCACCGTGTGGCGGCTTCGATGCACTGTTGCTTCATTTCACCAGCAAGCAACGATCCTGAGCGGAACGAAGCGTTGAGTTCAGCCAAAAGCGCATCGTCTTCCTCAAAGAAGTACATCATGTACTGGTACGCCACGTCAACATCTGGATTGCCGCCCAGTCGCCGATGCTCCTCAACCGTGGATTGGCCACCGGAAAAAGCCCGCTTGATTTTCTTCTCAACCGTGGCCAAGTCGTCGCGTAAAAACAAGGTGGTTTTGGGTTGACTGCTGCTCATTTTATCGCCGGTCATGCCCACCGCAAAATGATGGTACGTCGACGAAGGTGCGAGCAACCCCAATCCGCCCATGGAACGTTCAAGGTGGAGCAGAGCCGTCCTGATGCCATGGGTGTCTCGTCGGGTTGCCGATGGAACGCGCACATGGCCCTGCTTTGGGCTCGACATAATATCAGAGAAACCGAGGGAGGCGACCGCTTCAACCACCTTGTCAAAGACCGATGTGACCTTCTCTCGGTCGACCCTCCCGTTTGGCAGTTGGCCAAAGACGGCTGCGTTCTCATCGTGAACCGATAGGCTGATCATAACGCCTCCCGAAGCGGATTCTTTCAGATTGAACCAATTCGTCTTCGAGGCCAAGCCCCGGGTGAGGCGAAGATGCGGGTCTTGGTCAACACCCACAGGCACGACCACCGGCCGAAGTCCACCGTACGCATCCAATTGAGGATGTAAGATATCCCCTACTTGGACCAAGGGAGCTTGAACATGAGCGAGGTTGGTCTCCCCAGAAAACCCGTAAATCGCTTCAAACTCGTTGAGATTCGTGCGCTTCCCGAGTTGGAAACCGAGTCGTTGAACAACGGGACGAGTGGACTGGAAGTACACGTTGGTTTTCTCGGGGTCGAGGCCAAGGGCAGCATAATGGGAGAGATACTCTTGAAGGGCAATGGAACGTCCCTTTTCGAGTGAAATACCGCGCGTGGCTTGACTCTCCAAATCAGCAACAGCGATGGTGACGTCCCCCCCGAGTTCCTGAAACCATTTGGCCTGTTCAATCACCATGGAGTGCCCCAGATGCATTTGACCGCTGGGCATCAATCCGGTGAGAACGCCAAAGGATTGACCGGTTCGATGGGCTTCTAAAATCTGATCCACGTCGCGGTGAGCAAACACGATTCCACGACGATGAAGTTTGGTAGCGTTCGGCATCTGAGCACCGTTTAGAGGCGTGAGGCCAAATTGCGTGATGATCCGGTCGTAATCGGTCGATTGGGCGCTTCCCCAAGGGTCGATGACCAGTTCATCCTCAGCCACGGTCATGCCCCCAACCCGCTTACGCTTCCTCTTCAACATCAAGGCTTTGCTTCATTTCTTGACCTAAAGGCGATTTCGATGCCTTGTCAACAGCGCCCATGTTTGCGAACGGACCAAGGCCTTCACGGCCCAACAAACCAAGCATGGCGACGACCGTCGCAAAGGTGACCCCCAACACTGCGAAAGGGATCCAAGCATGGCCGTCATCCACCGGTCGAGGCTGCACCAGCCACGTAAATTTCACCTGGGTGTCCTCAAGGAAGCGCTTTGACCACGCAAACAGATCGGTGGTTTCGTGGCCGGCAACGGTCACGGCTGAGGATAGATTGTTGAAAAACCGTGTCTGCCCGAGAACATCGTAGCTGGCGTTCTCTTCGGAGAGAAGAATCTCCACCGCATGCCCGTTCACAAGAGCGATGACCAATGTGCCGTCATCTTGGACCCTCCACCCCTCACCGAGTGTTTTTTCCCCTTCTATAGAAGGGACCTCACCGGTTACATCACTGACCGAGATGACCGCTGAACCTCGTGTGTCAACAAGCCAGGTGAGCGGTACGTTCCAAGGCAAACCCTCGGTCACGCCAGTGCATGCTGGCGTAATGAGCGGTTCGAACTTTAGAATCGTGCCGTTCGCTGCAAGTTGGGTTTCATGTGCAAACTCATAACAGCGCTTCCCCGACCATACTGACCAAGCCTCGCCCCATGTTGTCAGCCAAACCTCTGGATGCTCGTCGAGCAAGGCAAGGACGTCTCGGTCATGACGCACGGTTGCATCGTTGATGCGTCCAATCCAATACATGTTGAACAGACCCCCATCGTCGATGGCCTGTTCGACTGCGGCGATCGAGGCCAGTCCTTTTTCGAGACTTCCACCACGGCGCCCGAGGTTGTACCATTCCCAAAGGTCCCTCGGTTCGTCTTCTGCGGAATGCCAAGCCGTATCGCTGAGACCCGTCTCATCGCCGTGAATCACGAAACCCTGCGAGGCTACTTTTTGATGGTCGGCCATGCTAAGACCGTCGGGCGTGTAGGTGGAGAGCGGGTGGAGCCCCCACGAACTCGCGGTGAGGCGGTCCTCAAGATAATCCCTGCACGCAGAGGCCACCGCACCCGGGTCGTTGTGCCATGACAGTCCTGGAACGCCGTAACACCCGAATTCATCGCCCGCCTCAAGGCGATCCTGAGCGTAGGAGGTGCGGAGCCAACCGTCTTCTTCCCATGCGGACTGGGCAAGCACCACCGGGTGCACGATGACGAGCACAAGGGTGGAGAACAGCAACAACACAGGAAGGTTCGAAACCACCCGGTGTCGCATGAGCAGCGCTCTCACCACCGCCCTTTGACGCTTGTCCTCCGCCCCAAGAGCGAGCGTCGGAAATGCGCCTTTGAAGCGAATCCTGTGAAAAAACATCAAAACCTCTTCTTCAGAGTAGGCCAGCATGGTCGAAGAGACATCCCTCGCCGCTGCTTGGAAAAAACTGCGACCCCACTGGAACATCACACCCAACGATGAACCCCTTCCCTCAACACCGGTGTATACTGGCCTGCGAATGTTTCTCTCACCGCTTCTCCGACCGCTCCTGCGTTGGAAGATCAATGGCGCCCACAACATTCCACGCAGCGGAGCCACCATCCTCGCGGCCAACCATCTTTCGCACGTTGACCCCATCGTGGTGATTGCAGCCGCACGGCGAACCACCCACTACCTCGCAAAGGACGGTCATTTCCGCAACCCCATGACACGATTTGTCATGCGGGCGACCGGACAAATCGAAACGCAACGCGAACAGGGGGGAAACGAAGCCCTTGCGAGTGCGGCCAACATTCTCCTCGAAGGAAAAGCGCTCGGAATCTTCCCTGAGGGGACTCGTTCAAAGCGAAACGAGCCCCCCTTTCTGTTACCGGGCAAAACAGGTGTTGCACGCCTCGCTGCCGCTCATCCTGAAGCGGTGGTGGTGCCGATTGCCCTCGCCGGCACCCGCAACGTCATGCAACCTCAACACCACAAATGGCCTCGACTTTGGCGCCGCTTTTACGTCAACGCCGGTGCGGGCATCACCTGGTTGACATGGTTGGGCCACGCCGACGGCGGTGGCTTGAACGCCAAAGATTTGGAGACCTTATCTGAAAAAGACACCCACGAGATTCGGTCGGAATTGGCCTCGTTGTTCCGCATGTTTACGGACCAACTTATGGGAAGCCTCCACTCGCTTGGAGCGCCTTGAGGGCGGCCGGTTCGTGAAGAAGGCCTAAGTGCTTCCTTCATCGCCCATAAACAGGTGACTGAATGGAGACCTATCTTGACCTCATGCGCCACATCCTGAAGGAAGGGGTTGTCAAAGGTGACCGGACCGGAACCGGCACAAAATCGGTCTTCGGTTACCAAATGCGTTTTGACCTCGCCGAGGGTTTCCCGATGGTGACCACCAAAAAACTGCATCTCCCGTCCATCGTTCACGAATTGCTCTGGTTCCTCAAGGGGGACACCAACGTGAGGTATCTGCAAGAGCACAGCGTGCGTATTTGGAACGAATGGGCGGACGAACAGGGCAATTTGGGTCCGGTCTACGGCAAACAATGGCGGCGGTGGGAAGCCAAAGACGGGCGAGTCATTGACCAAATTCAGCAGGCCATTGAGGCGATCAAAACCAATCCAAACAGCCGTCGAATCATCGTATCTGCTTGGAATGTTGGAGAATTGGAGGACATGGCGTTGATGCCGTGTCACGCCTTCTTCCAATTTCACGTGGCCGAAGGGAAGCTGAACTGCCAACTTTACCAGCGTAGCGCCGATGTCTTCCTTGGCGTACCGTTTAACATCGCTTCCTATGCCTTGTTGACCCACATGATGGCGCAAGTTTGTGACCTTGAGGCAGGGACGTTCGTCCACACGTTGGGAGATGCCCACCTGTACAACAACCACCTTGAACAAGCCGCCTTGCAAATCACCAGAGACCCTCTACCGCTGCCCACTTTACGATTAAATCCAGACATCCGGGACATCGATGCGTTCACCCACGAAGACATCGAGGTTGTTGGTTACGAGCACCACCCTCACATCAAAGCGCCCATTTCGGTTTGAGGGAATCTCATGTTGTCAATGATTTTTGCATGCGATGAAGTAGGGGCCATTGGCATAGACGGAACCCTTCCTTGGCGACAATCAAGCGACCTTCAGTTCTTCAAACAAACCACCCTCAACAAAACCGTCGTGATGGGTCGGAAAACCTGGCAGAGCATTGGCCGCCCCCTACCGAACCGCCGGAACATCGTGATGACGAGGGACGACGGCTTTTCAGAAACGGAACGCATGGGCTTCGAGCAGGTGCTTGAACTAGCCCAAAGCGAAGAAGTGGTCATCATCGGTGGAGGTGAAATTTACGCCCTCTTTTTGGAACACACCAAAGAATTGTTCCGAACCGTTGTCCATACTCGAGTTGAGGGTGCCGATACTTTTGCCCCCGAGTTTACACACCTCGGTTTCCATCTGCTCACCGAACGCACGGTCGCTGCAGGCCCAAACGACGACCACGCCATGACCTTTCAACACTGGATCGTCTGACTATTCAGGTCGATATTCGGTGACGCGAATGCCGAGGCGGCCCTGAAGGGCTTCCCTTTGCATGATTCGGGCGTATTTCTTTTCAAACGCTGCTTTGAGATCGACTTCCATCGCAAGACTGTGGCCCATCAAGAGAATGAGGATGTCCGCCATTTCCTCTGCGCACTCCTCCAACGGTTTTCCTTTGGTCACCGCTGCAGCAAGTTCTCCAAGTTCCTCGACCGTTAAGGCGATTCGGTATCCCATGTCATGACCGTTTTGGCCCGCAAAGTCGTGTTTGGCATGAAAGGCGGCGACCTTTTTCATCATCAATTCCCATTCATCATGCGCCTCATGGGCCATCCACTGCTCAACACTTCGGCCTTCCATGTTGCGAATGCAACCGAGGAGCACATGAGGTTTGGCTTAGACCAACAAGCCAAGAATGCAAGCCCACACCGGGTGAAGACGCTCGTTGGCTTGAGCAGAGACCTCGTGATGGTCGAGGTCTTTCGCTGCGTCACCGGGCTCTCGACCTGCGGCCCAATTTGACGAAATGCAGAGCGCTGCGTAAGGAAGACCAACTTCCCTCGCCAACTTGGCCTCCCGGGGCATGGTCATCCCAACCATGTCTCCGCCGAGTCGCTCGATGGCATCGACTTCAGCGACGGTTTCGAATTGAGGGCCTTGGGTAAGCCAGTAGGTGTAACGGAGGCGCTCCTCATCGCCGAAACCTTGCGCCTCGGCGAGGATGGTTTCAATGGAGGCATTCAACGCTTCATCAAACGGGAGCGTCACCGAAGTGAAACGAGCCTCTTCGTCGTGAAACGTTGTTGAGATGCCCGTGAAGTCGATGTATTGGCCTGCGAGAGCGATTTTTCCGGGAGGGAAATCGGAGGCGATGGCCCCCACGGAACACACCGAGAGCAGCGCGTCCACGTTTGCCTCCTGCATGGCCTTGATGTTCGCCCGATGGTTGATGGCGTGAGGCGGGCAACCGTGACCTCCGTTGCGATGATGGCGTTGCAAGAAAACCAATTCGTGGGATTGACCGTTTGACTCGATTGAAAAACAACGAAGTGGAACAGGCCCGTACATTGTTTCGGCCGTAAGACGGTCCTCGCGATTCAATTGGAAATCCTTGCCCAGACGATCCTTGAGGCTCATGTCCACCAAGCCCGTCCCGCCGATGACACCGAGTCGCATGCGTAGCGATGCTGGCCGCGACCATGTCAAACCTGCGGCGAAAAACGCCGAACAACGATGGTTGGTTTCATTCGTTCAACCGGGCGATGAGGTCCGCTTTCTTGCCGGAAACGGGTTTGCCGGCAGCTTTCAGCAATTCCTTCAATTCAGTGACCGTCATGGAATCGTAGTCGGCTGCCTCTTCGGTTACCTCAGCCTCGGCGGGTGCTTCAACAACCTCTTCCTCGGCTACTTCCTGTTCGGCTTCAACGGCCGGTTCTTCGACCGCTTCTTCCTCGACGTCGTCTGCTTCGCCAACTTCCTCACCAGCAGCCGATTGTTCGGCTTCCTCTTCCGCCATGGCTTCAGCAAGAGCGGCTGCTTTCTTGGCCTTGAGTTCGGCAGCGGCCCGTTGTTCATTGGCATGAATTTCGTCCAGCGTAGGACCGAAAGAGGCGACAGCCCCTTCCTGCAAGAGTTGGCTCTTCCTGACGACGACCGAGCGCACGGGATAGATGGACTTGACGCCCTTCTCGATGGCTTCTTCAAGCGAGCCGTCCAACAGTGCGTTCTGTACGTCGGCGTAGGTGCTCTTTGATGCCTGCCCGATGATGATTTCTCGGGTCCGGGTGCGCATGTCCTGCTTGACCGAGGTTTGCACGCGCTGTTGAGTGATGATCAGCGGTTTCATGCGAATCAGGTACCCGTCGGTGGTCACGACATCGACCACATCGTCCACTTTGCCACGGTAGCGGCGCACCTGTCGACGAATGTGGTCGGCTTGGTGGTAATGACCGATGAAGGTCGTGAGAGCGTCTTGACCAACGCACTCGGAGACCCTGAAACGGAGAACAACCTGCATTTTTGAGAAGTTCCCGTCAAATTCTTGCTGCGTCATTTCGTAGACGCGGCCGATGATGTGTTCTTCAGACTCACCGAGGGTTTCGCCAATTCGCTTGAAATTGTGTGGATGGCGAGGTGCACGAATGGTGAACCATCGCTTCATCTTCCACTTGTCACGTTGTTTACGCGCTGCTGCGCGTGCCTTTGCACTCACTTTCTTCGCCATGTCTGTCCCTCAGTGTGTCTTGCGGGGGCTACCCCACATGCAACTTTGCGACAGACATCCCCTATTTGAAGGAGCCTCATACGGTCTGCAGCTCAGAGGAACGACGATTCGGCAACCTCTTGAGGACGAGCCGCTTCAACGGCCTCGTGGGCCTCCATCGAATTACGTGGCGGACAACCTGCACCGCTCTGAGCAACATCGATGCAGTCGCGGATGCCATCGCTTGGCTCATCGGTGACGAAGAAGCCGTCACCTTCGACCGTAGCGACTCCTATCACGGGCCCGAAATGGTACTTTTAGAGGCGACCACCTCCAAAAAGCGGTCAGCGATGGATTCGTTGGCTCGGTTGGGAAATCAGGGCCTCTCAACCCTCCGAGCAACGTATCACGATCGGTACGACGAGGCTCACGTGCTGCATTTCCGGTTGGATTTGCATGCCTTGCTGAACGGCGAAGTCCGAGTAGCTGACCGGCCGGGAACCGGGCAGGTCAAGGGCGAAATCAAAGTCGAAGTGTATCCGGGACAATCTCCCGAAGAGCAACTCCTTTTGGCAATCGACGGTGCGATTGAACGAGCCCAACGCTTTGAGAAGGTGGTCGAATGAGATGCCGGTCAAGGCGGCTCCCTGCCCTTTCCATCGTCTTCCTGTTTGTCTTCGCCTCCCTCCCCGCAGTTGCCCAGACCGAACCGCCCGTCAACCCGACCCCTGTCTGCAACGCTGACCGAAGCAACTGGACGGTCGGCGTGGTGTTCTGCAACGACGGAGCGAGTGAAGGATACACGCTGTTTTCCCCCATTCCCTCGAACACGACCTACCTCATCGACCACGAAGGTCGCCTCGTGCATACTTGGGCCTCGCCAGGAGAACACCGCCCTGCCCTCTCGGCGTATTTGCTCCCCGACGGTGATTTGCTGAGAACGGCCAACATCGCCGCCTCTGCAGTCGGGAATTTTTCCGGAGGGGGCACTGGGGGCAAACTCGAACGAATCTCGTGGGACGGCGAGCTTGAGTGGTCATGGGAATACTCCTCCGAGAACTTCATCACTCACCATGATGTTGAACCGATGCCAAACGGGAACATCCTGATGATCGCATGGGAAGAACGGACCGAAGCCGAGGCTCTCCAAGCGGGCAGAAACCCCGAAATTGCAAGCGATTCACCCGGGGGCCAAAACAACATTTGGCCCGACCACATCATCGAGGTTGAGCCGGTTGGCAACGACAGCGCCAACATCGTCTGGAGATGGCATGCTTGGGATCACCTCATCCAAGACTACGACCCCAGCAAAGACAATTACGGGGTGGTCGCCGACCATCCCGAACGCATCAACATCAATTATGCCGGCGGCTCGGGAAACGCTGCTGGTCGCGCCGACTGGATGCATTGCAACGGGATTGATTACAACCCCGTACTCGACCAAATCGCCATCTCGTGCCGCAGCATGCACGAGATTTACATCATCGACCACAGCACGACCACGGAGGAAGCGGCTGGGAGCACCGGCGGAAATTCAGGGAAAGGCGGCGATCTCCTCTACCGTTGGGGCAATCCCCAAGTCTACCATCAGGGCCTTTCTTCCGACCAACAACTCTTCGGACAGCACGATGTCAATTGGATTCCAGAAGGTCACCCCTATGCAGGCTCCCTTTCTTTGTTCAACAACGGAAACGGCCGATATCCATCGTATTCTTCGGTCGAAATCTTGTCCCCCCAAACCAACGAAGCCGGAAATTACACGCTCCAAAGCAACGGAACCTACGGCCCCAACGCACCCAACTGGTCATGGAATCTCGGTGAAGCCATGTATTCCGGCTCCATTTCTGGAGTTGATATGCTGCCGAACGGCAACATGGTGGTGACGCACGGCACCAAGGGCACCCTGTTCGAAGTTGATTCAAACGGTGAAGTTGTTTGGACCTACATCAATCCCGTCGGGCCCGACGGCTCGTATAACCAAAGCGAACCTGTACCCGCAGGGCAACGTGCGGGCACAACCGCCAACGCTGTGTTCAAGGCACACCATATCTCACCCACCGACCCTGCCCTCGCCAACCAAACACTCACCCCTCTGACGTATGTGGAAAACTGGCAGGACCTTTGTCCCGCTGAGGAGGCTTGGGGTTGGGACCGAAACGGCGACGGTTGCGTTGACGACACTGACGTCGACGGGGTCAGCGACCCCTACGACCGATGCCCGTTGGGCGACGATACCGTTGATGTTGATCAGGACGACCTTCCGGATGCCTGTGATCCCTTTGTTGACAGCGACAACGACGGCGTCTCCGACGAGGAAGATGCTTGCCAAGGGCACGACGACACGGTTGACGCCGACGCTGACGGCGTTCCTGAGCCGTGCGATGAATTGGTTGACAGCGATAACGACGGCGTTGAAGACGACCGGGACCAATGCAACGGGGAAGACGACAAGGTCGACGTTGACAACGATGGTGTCCCCGATGGATGCGATGACCGCATCGATAGCGACAACGACGGGGTTCCCGATGAGAACGATACGTGCCCCGATGAGGACGACACCGTCGATGATGACCAAGACGGCACCCCCAACGCTTGCGACGATACGCCCCACGGGACGGAGGAGACCAACCTCGAGACCAACAACACGGAGAATGAAAACACGAGCATCGAAACAACCACCGAGGGTAACGGAGAACGTCTTGCGACCAGCCTCACCTTTTGGACCACCCTCCTGTTGTTCGTTGGTCTGGGAGCCGCATTGGCTGCGCGTTCTCGACGCAACCTCTGACCGGCTTCGCCCAGACTCAAGACGAAGCATTGCCTTGACAAGAGGTTAAGTAGAGCATCCACTGTGCTGGATTTGAGGAAACACCATGCCCCACGTTGTCACTTCTGCCTGCGTCGATCACAAGTACCAAGAATGCGTTGCTGTTTGCCCTGTGGAAGCCTTCAGGGAAGCCGAAACCTACCTCGTCATTGACCCCGATGAATGCATTGATTGTGGTGCATGCATTCCCGAGTGCCCGGTTGATGCCATCTTCGCTGACACGGATGTCCCCGACGGAGAGGAAGCGTGGATTGATCGCAACGCGGAGGAATCCGTTGACGCCGAAATCGCTGAGGGCGACTCCCCGGTTCTCGCCTCGGATTGAATTTCAAACATTACGGGGAAGAACCAAGCGTCTTAAGAGACGCTTGAATCAAAGGAAGTGAATCAACATGAACACCGATATCTCCCAATTCCGAAAAGGCAGCGATTTGGTGAAGCGCGGCTTCGCTCGAATGCAGCAAGGCGGCGTCATCATGGACGTCGTCAACCCCGAACAAGCTGCCGTTGCCGAAGACGCTGGTGCAGTGGCCGTCATGGCCCTCGAGCGTGTCCCCGCTGACATTCGGAAAGCTGGCGGCGTTGCACGAATGAGTCGTCCCGACATGATCCAGGGCATCCTTGACTGCACGTCCATCCCGGTCATGGCCAAGTCTCGAATCGGGCACGACGGCGAAGCGCGCATCCTCGAAGCCATGGGCGTGGACATGGTCGACGAAAGTGAAGTGCTCACACCCGCTGACCCGTTCTTCCACATCAACAAACACGATTACGACATTCCTTTCGTATGCGGTGCAACCGGATTGGGTGAAGCCGTTCGACGCATTTGGGAAGGCGCCGCCATGATACGCACCAAGGGCGAAGCGGGGACGGGAAACGTTGTCGCTGCCGTTACGCACGCTCGGCTCATCGACCAAGAAATCCATCAAATCCAATCGCTCGACGACCACGGTCTGGACCTTGCGACCGAGAAAATCATGGAACGCTACCGAGTTCTCGCCTCGACCTCAGAACTTCCCGGAACACACGACGTCACGCCTTTTGGCGCTATCGACGAGGAAATGCACGCCGGGGTACGATCGGTTTTGGACGACGTCCACCGCCTGGGTCGACTCCCCGTGGTGACGTTTTCAGCGGGCGGTATCGCAACACCCGCCGACGCCTCCTTGATGATGAAAATGGGCATGGACGGCATCTTCGTCGGTTCGGGGATTTTCAAGTCCTCTGAGCCCGAGACGATGGCGGACGCTATCGTCATGGCAACCGCTCACTACGACGACGCAAGCAAAGTTGCTGAAGCCATGGCCATGATGCAAGGCGAACCGATGAAAGGGGACGAGTTGGAGACCCTCGAAGTTCGCCTGGACCAACGCGGTTGGTGATCAGTTCAACGGGTCGCTGATGCCTTCCTCACCCAGCGTCCACTTCAACGTCTTGACCACGCCTTCCAGCGCCTTGTGATTGCGGGCGGCTTCTTTCATGCCCTCTTTATCGTCTTCGTCCTTGCACGCATTGTACCATTCTTTCCACTGGTTCATTTTGACCGTGGCCTGGTTAAGCATGTCCTCAATTTCTTCCCAAGTCCGGTCGTAACTGCGGTTTGGAGAATTGGACATGGGAATCAAGGTGGGGCGAACGCCCTACCTTTATGAGACTCACTCCTGCGATTTAATCATCGCAGCGTATTTTTGAGTCGGTATGAATCTCGCCGGCGCCGATGCTTGCGCTGTCGCCAACCACACATCGCTCAAGACGAGCGTTCGCGTGAACTTTGACGTCTCGGCCAAGCACCGAGTCCAGAACAACGGCGCCCTTGCCGAGAACACAACCGTCCATGAGCAATGAACCATGGAGAATCGAGGCTGGACCGAGTTGCACGTTCTTCCCGACGACGGAGTTCAAGACGCTCCCGGAAACCACCGCCGTGTTGGATACCAAGCACCCGTCGCTTTCGACGTAGGTCTCCGGAAGGGTGTAAGGCAATTCATGGCCGTCGGTGAGCAAGGTGGTTTGCGCTCTCAAAAGTTCGGAAGGAAGGCCGACATCGAACCAAACACCGTTGATGGTGCTGGCGAACATGGGCCAATCCAATTCCAACAGTTTGGGAAAGAGTTGTTTGCTGAAGTCAAATTTTTCACCCTGAGGAATGTGGTCGAAGACTTCGGGTTCAAGGATGTACAAACCTGCATTGATGACGTTGCTGAAGGCTTCTTCAGCGGTCGGCTTTTCCTTGAAACGGCGGATAAAACCCGAACGAAGCGAACCGTCAACAGGGCCGTTGGGCGTGGAACCAAGGCCCACGATCCCAAATTCGGTGGGATCCTCAACCTCCCACAACGCCATGGTCACTTTTGCACCGTTGTCGCGATGAGCTTGCAACAAGGCAGCCAGGTCAAAGGAGGCGATTCCGTCTCCGGAGCCAACGATGCAGGTGCCGGTGATGTGCTCCCGCAGCAATCCCACGCTCCCAGCAGTACCCATCGGCACCGCCTCTTGGTTGACGCGTGCTTGGATGCCGTTCACGGGGTCGTTCCATCCGTCGACGTGCTGACCGAGTTGCTCTCCTCGGTAACCGGTGGTCACAACGAGTTCGGTAATGCCCGCGGCGAGCATGGCGTCCTTGACGAAATCAATCACTGGCCTGCCGAGCACCTCGACCATGGGTTTTGGCCGGGTATCGGTGAGGGGTTGGAGACGCGTGCCTTGGCCACCGGCCATGATGATGCCCAGCATTGGACTTCCTCATTTGCGACGAATCGGTCCCATACGGCGCATGTTCTTCTTCTTGGAAGAACCGCCCTTTCGAGCCGTCGGGCTGTTGGATGCATCATCTCGACCGACGCCACCGAAAACGAGTTCACCGTTGTTCAGGAGAGAATTCACCAGCATATCGGCGACTTCATCGGATTCGGCACCGGATTTCATTTCGGCCTTGACCGCCTTGTTGTGGTCGGTCAGCCAAGATTTGCGTTCCTCTTTCGCCATGTTCAACTGCTCTCGGGCTTTGTTGACATCCACCATCAATTGGTCGATTTTTTCATGGACGGCGTTGGCTTTCTCGTGGAATTCAACGGATTCGGAGTGATGCCGGTCGCCTTCTGCCTTGAGAAAATCACGGTGGTTGAGTTGTTCCTTGAACTCGTTCCACTTCTCATCGGCACGCTTGAGAGCGTCAACAAAGCTGTTGTGGGCGTCGTCAGATTCAGCCTTGAGCGTGTTGATGGCCTCGTCGATGTTGGAGAGATCGACGGCGACCATTTCGAATTTCTCAACTTCGGGCTCCAATTCCCGAACACGGTTCTTCATCCGCTTGATTCGCTCCATGGTTTCCTTTTCTTTCTTCGTGCTTGAGGAGGTGGTCTCAAATTGCTCCTCAAGGTTGTTGATTTGGCTCATGAGGTGAGAGTATTCTGCGGTTGCCGATTTCCGCTCGCCGTGCTCGCCCCGTCGGCCTTTTGCTTGCGAAAATAAATCCTTGAGTTGAGCGTTGATGGCGTCGCGCTTCGCACGAAACATGTTGCGTTCTGCTTGGATAGCGTCAAGTTCGGCCTTCATCTCCTGAAGTTTCTCCCGATGCTCTCGGTACTGTTCTTGAACGGCATCGCGCTTCTTGGCGAGCGCCTTTCCTTGTTCTCGGAGCGAATTGCGGTTATCGCGCATTTTTCGAACTCTGGCTTCCATGGAACGGAGCTCTTCAAGTTGGTCCGCGTCGGGGTTCTTCTCACCGTCGTTGGGGAATCGGCGCATGTTCGTGTCCACCACCTACACCATTTCAAGTCTATGGCTCAGAGGTGAAGCGAGCATCAGGCCGCTAAGCCGCCAAAGACCTCGAAAAGAAGGAACGCAAAGGCGAGGAAGACGCCGAACCCGCCGAAGAGATAAGCGACGTATGAACCAGTGGTTCGAAGCCATTGTCGGAACTCAGATCGAACGCGAACGTTGATTTGCCGACCGAGGAGAAGCTCGCCGTTCGTCTCCTCAAGGCGGACGGAAACGGTTGCGTCGCCGTTGGTGATTGGTATCAACGTCTGCCATGACACCGTGCTGTCCTTGAGCAAGCCCGACATTTTCCCCAACACGTCTTCGTCGCCCTTCGCCGCCAGTGGAAGCGCTTCGCTCGACCACCAGTGCTTCTCGCCCGGTTCCAGTCGATACGTCAAGGCCAAATCCTTTGGCTCGAAATTGGGAGTTTGAACACGAAACACCACGGTTTTGGTCTCGTTGGAAAGGTTGTGGAACAACGTGAACAGATTGGCTTTCTCGGTGACGACGTTCTCCATGTCAACTTCGAAAATCAGGTCCTTCATGGCCGGATTCCGCCCGCTTTCCATGTCTTGCTTGAGCCGATCAACCATCCGGAAAAACGCTGGGCAACGCTGGCTGATGGTTCCGATCAATACCAGCCATGCTTCGAGCGTGAAGACCTCGTGATTGAAAACGAAATCCATGCCTTCTTTCTTCAAAATTTCACCCAACTCGGACTCGAGGGTTTTCCGATCCAATCCGGTTGCATGCCTGTAGAGGGTCATCAGGAACTTTTCATGGGCAAAATGCCGATTCACGGTGCGTTTGAAACCGCCTTCGAGGTGCTTAACATAATCATCGTATTCAGCACGCAGGAGCGGATCCATGTGCGTTTTGATGAGGTCGTTGAACACCATGTTGAGGGTGGAGGGGTGCACCGGTGGGTTGTAAGCCGGTAGAAGTCCTGTTTGCTCAACCATGTTGAACGGGGTCGAACGGGTCGGCAGGTGCTGGCCAACCGAGAGGACGAGAAAAGAAACGGATGCTAAGAGGAACAAAGCACCGTAATCCGAATCCGTACCGTACCAGAGTACGGCGACCAACATCAACGCTGCAAGGAGGGCGAACACCAAGGATTTGGTGTGGTGAGACATGGACGTTTGGAGTTGGTACAGCAAACCGTCATACCCCTGGAGGGATTGGACCGAACGGTGCTCATCGTTCGACTGTTCGACCTTCCGATGGAACGTGCTGAGAGAGATGCCAACCCGATAGCGGTGAAACCCAACGGCGAGGATGTAACCGAGGACCACCACAAACGTCAGGCTCGCACTGAACGTCGAGAACCCCATGCCGAGATTTGGTTCAATGTTGTCAAGCCAAAACGCTGGCGAGGTTGTTGAAAACGCCCAACTTGAGAAATACGTCAGCGTTGCAAACGCCGGTAAAAACATGATGAGCCGCAAGCCCGAACTGACAATTTGTCGGTCGATAGCGTGAACGATGGATTCGGAAAGGCGGAAACCAAATCCGGAGGCTTGTTCGCCAGGTGCGGGTTCATCCACCCCAAGTTCATCCTCAGCCATGATGCCGGGATGATTTCCTCCCACCTAAAGGGTTCACGTTGTATTTTCATCCAGATTGACAAAAACGGCCTGAAGCCAGTCATTCGAAAGGGACAACACCTCGCCGGATGATGTAAGAAGATGGTCGCCGCTTTTGGAGACGTGTGACCCAAGTGCGCACCCGGCCGCCTCCAACCCTTTTTTCCCGCCGACCGGCAGGAGCATGCCCACCAAATGACCGGATTCGCCGTCTTGCATCTCCAATAGCGAAACCGTTCGGCCGGTTTCTTTGAGCCTGCTTTCGATATCTTCGGTTGGGGGCGGAATGGGACGGCCACTGGGGTCAAGGGCGTTCGCACCCACCAATCGGGAGAGAGCCACCTCCATGTCGTCATCGATCGCATGCTCAAGTCGGCAGGCGGTCTCATGAGCGTTCCCTTCGTAGGGAAGATGTTCAAGGAGCACCTCAGCTAAGCGATGACGGCGCTTCATTTTCTGCCCGTGGACCAACCCTTCGTTCGTGAGTCGTGCACCCTTGTAGGGAAGGTATTCCAAGAGCCCCCTGGAAGCAAGGCGCTGGACCATTTCGGTCGCTGAAGCAGGACTGACCCCGAGTCGTGTTGCAAGGTCACCCGTTCGCACAATGCCCATCGGTTCGGCTTCGTGAAACTCGTACATGGTCTCAAGGTATTCATCTTCAAACTCTTGAAAATGACCGACCATGGCGCCACCTACTCAATCAAACTCATGCCCTCGTCCGCTTTGAAGATTTTTGTGCACGCGGGGCAACGCACCGAACCCCGATACGATGCTGGAATGCGAAGGGTTTGGTCGCAATCTGGACAACCAAGTTCGACCTTCCCGTCGTTTTTCTCCTTCTTCGCCGTGGGCTTGTCCTCTTCACCCACCTCTTCGGAGGCTGCCTCAACGCTGGATGGTTCAGGCGACTCTGAGGTCGCTGGTTCGGCGGAAACGGGGAACTTTGTTGAACAATCAGGACAACCCACTGAACCGCTGTAAGCAACAGGAACGCGAAGTCTTCGGTCACAGGAGGGACAGGATATTTCCCGCTTCTCGTCGTTTGTTGCTGCCGGGGACGGAGTCGGCGAGGATGAAGAAGACGATTTTTTGATTTTCGTGGAGGGCTCAGACCGGAAACGTAGACGGGCGCCCAACACCAACGCTGCACCCAAAGCAAGTCCCCAAGCCATGGCTCCGATCGGCCACTCGAACTCGGATTCAACAACGTTCTGACCGGAGATGTAACTCACCTCCTCAGTGACGCTTTCACCGTCGATGCTCCAAACGGCGCGAAGAGCAACGGTCGATCCTTTCGGCCAAGTCACATCAAGCGTAACCGAAGTCTCACCGCTCCCTCCCCAGGCCGGCGAGGTTGTTTGCACCAAGAGCGAACCGTAGGCGTCCACCAGCCAAAGTTCACCGCGTTGTTCGCTTTGGGGACCGGATTGATGGAACGTCACCTTGACGGTGACAAGATCGCCTTCCAAGGGCCGCAAGGGCTCGGTGACGGGGTCGAACATCATCCAAAATTCCGTCATTTCCGAAGGTACCGTTGAGGTGACGGTTAACCGGCCCGGGCCGATGCTCCAATCAACCGCCGTAACGGAAGCGATGAGTTGTTCGCCGTTTATTTCACCAAACGACAGGGACTGATTCAAGATCCCCGGCTCCAACATCACGACCTGTTCGCGCAGGAATACCGTGGAATCGCCGGTTTCGTAGCCCGTGCGAAGCAGCACTTCACGAGCCCGCCCTTCGTCGAGTTTAACGGTCAAGAAGGCTTCAACGCTTCCATCGTTGCTTCGTTGGACGTCGGTGATGGTGAGGGTTACGGATTGTTTGGGAGCGATGGAGAAACTTGCGACACCGGATGAGATTCCTTCGACGAGACCGTCTTCGCTTTCCAACCACCAAAGGACTTCGGTCTCGCCCTCTTCAAGAAACGGTGCCATTGCACTCACCTCGCCAGCAGCACCCTCAGCAAGGTTGACCCAATTCCCGGAATAAGCAATGTTATCGATGGTGAAACCAAGACGAACCTTGCCTTCAAGAGCACCCGTGTTACGAAGCAACATGTTGCCGTGCAAATGGTCACCGTTGTGCCACGGTCCTCCTGAAAACGAGGGAGAAGGTGAACCTGCAGCCTCAAACACCGCTGAGGGAAGGTCAATCAGCAGTGAAGATGGTAGGACGGAGGTTTGGCTAACACGTTGACCATCGGCGTCGCATTCCAAAAGCATGGGCTTCGCCGTCAGAATCAGATTCGTGGTTTGGTTTTCCCCAACCAACACTTCCACGGACTCGTTCAGACGTTGGACGCCGTCGTCAAAACAAACGATGCGCCCGTTGAAATCGTCGGTGCCGTTGTTCCAAACGGTGAGAACGACGGTTAAGTCATCACCGGAGGCGACATCCTCGACGTTTGAGGTAAACGCGATTGAAAGCATCGGAAGCGGGGGTGGACCGACCGAAAACGAACCGGAGAGGGCGTGAACGCCTCCTGCCGAACTCAGATTTCCAGAGAGGTTAAGTTCCCACGAAAGGTTTCCTTCAACCAGCGTGAGGTTTGGGAAAAACACCATTTGAACGGAATCGCTTGCATTAACCGAGACGTTGAAATTCGTGAGGTTGGTTTGCGTCCCTTCGTTGACAAGATGTAGGGACACGTGGCCGCTCCAGTTCACGTCGCCGTGGTTGATGACGGGAAATTCAAATCGGACGAAGTCGCCGTCCGAAAGCGTCGTGTTCCCGACCAAGGTTCCGTTCTCATGAACCGCATCGGCGAACACGCTTGAACTGCCTCCAAACGAAACGTTCAGAGGGCGCAGGCGTTGAATGACCCTGGTAAAGGAGGTTGCATGGGATGACGTGTTTTCGCCCACATCCCCCGTTAACGCCACCGTGACGCGGCTGAAACCAAACGGCAAACCGTTGATGGTAGCCGTCAAGTTGGCCTCCTCTAAGCCGCTCAAGGTTGGTACGCTCATCGTTGAGTTGGAAAGGACCACACCCTCGGGGGACTGAAGCACGACCACGGCTGAAACGTTGCTGCTTTGTCCGCTCAACTCGTGAACTTCAAAGGTAAAATTGAGGCTGCTGCCCAGTTGCGTGGAATAGTTTTCCAAGCCAACGGAGGCGGTCTCGATCAACACGTTTCCCCCTTGGGCTTGCGCACTGGGGAGCGGCATCAGCAAAAGCACGAGCACGAGGAAGGAAGTCACCGATTTCCGGCGCTTTCCGTCCCGCATGACTTTGCGTGCGTCTCGTGGTTCTTCACCTTCTCGTTACCAGCCGGGACAAGGGTTTGATTCTTTTACGTTGAAGAACACCGCCAAGACGATGCAAACCAACGACCTGTTGAACGTCACCCCGGATGCCTTGGTGAAGGCGATTGTCCGACGACGCGAGACGCTCGCATCTTCCCTTCCAAAAGAGCTTGAACGTCGTTCGGAAGAAAACGACAGGGCCTACTCGCTCGCAAAAGCCGCAGATGAAGAAGGCAAAGCGAATGAAGACCAGTCCAATCAAATTGATGAAAACGAAACCTTTCGTCGCAGAACCGTATCTCGCCTGTGGTCGGTCCGACACGCCGTAGAGGATACGGAGGAAGCCTTGGCCTTCTGGAGAGAGATGGAAGCAGGAAGTTGGGGCCACCTGCTCGAGGACGCTCAACGCGTCGAACAGGGAGGGGCATCGAGTTATGCACTCCGAAAGAAGAACGAGGTGGAAGACGTATGACGAACCGTTTTCACCTGGACCTCGCAGCACAACTGCGGGAAGAGGTTGAGGCGACGTATGCAGCAACCATCGCCGAAGTCAACCGCCTCGACGAGGAACGGCAAAGGATGTACATCGACAAAAAACTCCGCTCGGAAGTCATCAAATTCGCCGTGAACAAAATTCAGCACCCCCCGGTCATCGAACATCCCGAAGAGCACGCCAATTTGATCCAAGCGATTGAAGAAAAGAACGAATTTGACCGTCTGCTCTCCCTCCGTGACGAACTCGCTTCGAGGCTCTCCGTCCCCCGCCACCGTTTGGTGCAAGCCATGGAATCGTTTTACCATCGGCTGACCGCACCCGCACCAGCCTCCGAATCGCCCCACCTTGGAGCGGAAATTGAAATGTTTTCGAGGTTTTTTGAGATGCAAGCGATGGTGAAGGCGTACGACGAGCACCGAGGCCTGCACCATGAATTGGACGGGGCTCGAACATCCCTCTTGGAGACCGTGAAAGCCATCAATCGAGAGGACCGGAAATTCAGTCAGCGACTCACGAAAAACAGCGAACAAACTCGGCCTTTGCGTCGGGAAGCAGGCCGTTTGCGGGCGTTTCTGAAGGACATCCCCGGGGCCAACCCGCTCCCCGTCCCCGAACAGGTCGAGGAGTTCACCCTTCGCCTAGCGGCAGGCAATTCACTTTCTATAGAAGAGTTTGCTGCGATGCTTGAACACGGTGGACTCACCAATTTCGAGGACACGGAAGCACCGGCACCCACTCCCAAGAAGCGGCGAACATCCTCCATGCGCAGAGCCGAGCCAATGCGGGGCAGGCGTCGGCAGAACGGTCAGGGCTGAACAAGGAGAATTCAACGTGATGCGGTGGGTGAACGGCGCAACCCCTCTCGACTTGAGCCCAACGGCCGTTGAGCGCGTTTTGGCGTTGTTTCTTAGCGAAACCGGAGAGCGTTACAGCGAGTCCTCCGTTCGTCATCTTCCCATTCCGGCATGGGGAGGAAACTTGGTCCTGGTTGACCCATCATCCTCCGACCCGAACCGAATTCAAGGACTGCTATGGGCGACACCCTTCAAAGATGATATCGTTCGCGTGGCTGCGTTTGTCATTGACCGTACGCTCCAAGGCCAAGGTTGGGGGACGCAAGCCTGGGAATCGTTCACTCGCGCCGCTTGGGCCAACGGCTACCGAAGAGTGCAGTTGGAGGTCAAGGCTGAAAACGACGGAGCCCAACGTTTCTACAAAGCGAGAGGGTTGGCCATACAGACCAGCCTGGAGGGGTACTATCAATCGGGTTTGGGCTACATGATGCAAGGCCCGCTCCCTCAACCCGAAGAGCCCAAGACTTATGCACCCCAGCGGGCAGGTTTTCCTCATGATTGAGCGCTTGCTTGAAGGAGTGGTCTCGCAGCGCGGCATCACGGACGCTTGGTTGGTCGAGAAGGACGGTTTTGTCATCTACAGCAAAGAATCCCCCAACTCACAACCAGCGAACCAAGCCGTCCAAGATTGGCTTTCCCTCGCCCACAACGCAAGCGACGCTCAAACCGTGACGCTCGTTCAAGAGCAGGGATTCGTACTCCTCCGAACCCTTCGCATCGGGGTCTTGATTCTGAAAGCCCAGCGAGCGACCAATTTGGGAGCCCTGCGCTTGGCCCTTGACAAATTGAGCGAGGACGAAGGAAAAATGGATGCTTGAGGGGCGCACCTCTGCCCGTGAAGGGTTAAATGGGGGAGGTTGGTCCCTTGCATGCGGGTGGATGGGAATCCTCCCCAGACCAGGTGAGATGAAGAATGGCAGAACTCAAAGATCTTCTCGAAGAACGGCGCAAGATGGTTGACAAAAAAGCAACGCAGCATCGTGAGCAACGGGACGATTGGAACGAGAAAACCAAAGAATTCACCACCACCCGAAACGAACTCAACAACGAGGTTCGCGAACTCATCGTTCAGGTCCGCGAGCAGCGTGACCTCCGCGACCAGATGAACGAAATGGTTCGCGAGAAGAAAAAAGAACGTGACGAAGCAAACCAGGCGGTCAAGGCAGCCAAGGAGGCCATCCGGTCAACCTTCCCCGAAAAGGCTCCCGAACTCGACAAGCGAGGCCGCCCCATCCGCCCAAAGACCGTTCAATCCGTCACCCGAACCATGGAACGCATGGAGCGAGAATTCAACGAAGGCAAGCACTCTGGCAAGAAGGCTGAACCTGCCTATTTCAAGAAAATGAAGGAACTCAGCGCCGACTTGAAGCGATTGAAGGCCGAAGAAAAGAACGTCGAAGCCGCTGAAGGCAGCACGGAACTCCGGACCGCTGTGGCTGCTCAAGAAACGGCCCACAACGCGGTCAAGGAAGCCGCTGAAGCAGCCCAGAGCGCCCACGACTTGATGATTGAGTGGAATGCTGAAGTTGACAAGCAACGCGAGAAGGCCGAAGCCGCTCATCGCCGATTGCGAACCTCGAAGAAGGAAGCCGACAAGGAGCACAGCATGTACATTGTTTCCCTGCGTTGCCTCCACTCGATCCAAGATATTCTTCGGGCTATGCGCAGTGCAAGTGCCGGTGGCGGTCAGCGCCCAGCGGCCACCGACGAAACGCAGGACTTGATGGCGAAATTGTTGGCTGGAGAGGTGCTTTCTACGGAAGAAGTCATGCAACTTCAGCGGTTTGATTGATTCGCATCGTGCGAACACATCAAAGACCCTCATCACGGAGCGACGACTGGAAGTGAACCCATGATTGGAAAAGCGGACATCGCTGCCATCGTTGAAAACTACGACCGACTCAAGCTCCGCATCGGCATGACGGCATCGCATTCAGCACTCGATATTTGTGACGGGGCCATCGAAGAAGGCTTTCCCACGGTGGCTTACTGCAAAGAAGGGCGCCACAAAACCTACGCGAATTACTTCAAAACCCACCGTAGTTCTTCAGGCCGTGTTCGCCGAGGCATGGTTGACAAGGCCATCGTGTTGAACTCCTTCAACGACGTGCTCTCGGAGGACATGCAACACGAAATGCGAAAGCGAAACGTCATCTACATTCCGAACCGTTCGTTCACTTCCTACTCGAGCATCGACGACATTGAAACCAAATTCAAGGTACCCATGTTCGGTTCCCGAAGCATGCTGCGGATGGAGGAGCGAACCGAAGACCAAGATTACTATTGGATTCTTGAGAAAGCGGGCTTGCCGTACCCCGAGAAAATTGACCGACCCGAAGACATTGATTGCCTGGTCATCGTCAAATTGCACCATGCGCAAAAGAAACTCGAACGGGGCTTTTTCACCTGCGCCTCGTTCAATGAATACAAAGAAAAATCCGAAGCCTTGTTGAAAGAGGGTGTCATCGATCAGGCATCGCTTGACGGCGCCCGGATTGAACGCTACGTCATCGGTCCCGTGTTCAACTTGAATTTCTTCTACAGCCCGCTTGCCGAGGAAGGCGAACGGTTGGAACTGCTCGGCGTTGACTGGCGCTTCGAATCCTCTCTTGACGGGCATGTTCGCCTGCCGGCCCCCCAGCAGATGACGATGCCGCTTCATCAACAAATACCCGAAATGACCGTGGTCGGCCACAACACCGCTACCATTCGCGAGTCGCTGCTTGAGAAGGCGTTCGAACTCGGAGAGAAATTCATCAAAGCCAGCAAGGAGCATTACGACCCGGGGATCATTGGGCCGTTTTGCCTGCAGACGTGCATTGACAAGGACATGAATTATTACATCTACGACGTTGCACCTCGTCTCGGTGGTGGAACGAACGTGCACGTGAGCGTTGGCCATCCGTACGGAAACGCACTCTGGCGAAAGCCGATGTCAAGCGGCCGAAGAATCGCCATGGAACTTCGAATGGCTGCAGAGCAAGACCGCTTGTTGGAAGTCCTCACCTGAGGCAATCCATTCACACTGAACCATCGGCTCGATTGAGCACCCATTCAAACATGGATTCGAGGCTGGGTTGAAACGTGTGTTCAATGGACCCCTTGCAGCCGTAGACATGTTCAACCTTAGACGATTACCTCATCGCATCGGCTGTCTGATTCGATCAAACGGAATCGGTGGTGCTCTACCCTGACTCATTCGGATTTTCGAACGTTCACTGCGTTGGGACCTTTCGGCCCTTCACCGATCTCAAACTGAACTGTATCTCCGTCTCGAATTTCTCCAGTCACCTGGGACTTGTGGACAAAGAGGTCATCTCCACCTTCTTGTTCGATGAAGCCGAAGCCCTTTACTTGATTAAACCACTTTACTTTGCCAGTTGACATAAACGGTGCCGAAATTTCATTGTAATTAGAGTCATGCATCGTAAAGTGGAATAAAGGGGCCGCTCTTGTATGAATTCCAAAAGGCCAGAGGTCAATTCAAGTCCGCTTCGTGGGCATCCAAAAGAGCCCAACGGAGACAGGTGGGTGACCCACATCCAAACTCAAGGCGCGACGATTTCACCGAAGACGGCAACTCATGCCTGATACGCCAACCATGCACCGCTTTCTGCGTCGTAGTACGAGAGGTTTCCTTCAGCATCACGTGACCAGTGGACACCGTTCTCTTCCCACTGCTGAGGTTGACCCGCTTCAAGGGCAGGGAGTTCTTTGCCTCCTGCTGCGCCAGCCATGTATTCCTCCGTGGCAGCGTCCATGGACGCAGCGGCCTGGGCAAACGGACTGTTGGAGGTCACGGGTTTTCGAGTGAAGACGTAGCCACCGCCGCCCAGCAAGGCCAAAAGCAACACGGCGATGATGAGGTAGAGCATCCCGTTGCCGGAGCTTTCGGCCTCTGCTTGTGAACGGGAAGCATCCTCTGGGAACTCATCCCATCGGTCGGCAACACCGTCACCGTCGGTGTCGGTGGTTTCGTTGGCGTCAAACCTGAAGTCGTCCTCAGCGTCGTTCACACCGTCGTTATCCGAATCCAATTGTGTCAAGGCGCAACCCATGGGGTCAATGAGTTCGTCCATGGGTGTGTTCGGGCAATCGTCAAGATGGTTGAAAACACCGTCCTTGTCATCGTCCTTTTGCTGTTCTGCACAGCCATCAACGTCCACGGAGAGCGTGACCGGGGTGTCCGGGCAAAGGTCGAGGTTGTTGTTGATGTCGTCTCGGTCGCTGTCTTTCTGGGACTCTGCACATCCTTGAGCGTCCACCTGCTCACCTGCGGGCGTGGCGTTGCAAACATCATCGGCATCCGAAATCATGTCGTTGTCGGTGTCTCGCTGATTGGTCGCACAACCAAGCATGTCAACGGTGAGGCCGTTTTCAGTTCCGGGGCAGTTATCGATGTCATCGGAAATGCCGTCACCGTCGCCGTCTTTTTGCGAGGGGGAGCAACCGGCGGCATCGGCCGCTTCGCTCATCGGCGTTGCGTCGCAAACATCGGTTGAATCAACGACACCGTCGCCGTCCGTATCCCGTTCTGAAGCGGCACAGCCCACGCCGTTCACGGGCAAACCCGCCGTCGTTGTGGGGCATTGGTCACGGTCGTCGGTGATGCTGTCGCCGTCGGTATCGAGTTGACTTGGCGCACAACCGGCTGCATCAACTTGAGCACCGAGCGGGGTATTGGCACAGGCGTCGAAGCCGTCCATGACACCGTCCATATCGGCGTCTTCTTGGCTGCCTGAACAACCGACGTTGTCCACCGGTTCGCCGGCAGGCGTATCGGGACAGGCATCCAAGGCATCGCTGACGCCGTCCATGTCGCCGTCGAGTTGCGACGCCGAACAGCCGTTGCTATCCACGGCTTCGCCGGAGGGCGTGTTCAAGCAAAGGTCGGGGTTGTTTCCGTTGGCGTTGTCCCCGTAGCCATCCCCATCCGCATCGCGCCATTGGGTGGCGTCGTTCGGGAAGGCATCGGCGTTGAGACCTGCGGCGTTATCACCGTACCCATCGCCGTCCGAATCCGACCACTGCGTGGAGTCGGTGGGGAAGGCATCCGGGTCGGTGCCGGCTTGATTGTCCCCGTAGCCGTCGCCGTCCGCATCGGACCATTGGGTGGCGTCGTCGGGGAAGGCATCGGCGTTGGTGCCGTCGGGGTTGTCGCCGTAACCGTCGCCGTCCGTATCCTCCCATTGCGTAGCGTCGTTCGGGAAATGATCGGGCGTGGTGCCGTTGGGATTGTCGCCGTAACCGTCCCCGTCGGCGTCCGACCATTGCGACGCATCGTTGGGGAAGGCGTCGCCGTTGGTTCCGGTGGGGTTGTCACCAAAGCCGTCGCCATCGCTGTCGGCCCATTGGGTGCTGTCAGCTGGCCAAGCATCGGGATTGTTCCCGCTGGCGTTGTCACCGTAGCCATCGCCGTCCATATCCGACCATTGCGTGGGGTCCATCGGGAAAGCGTCGGCCATGTTTCCGGTGGCGTTGTCGCCGTAGCCATCGCCGTCGGTATCCGACCACTGCGTACCGTCGCTCGGGAAAGCATCCGGGTTGTTCCCGCTGGCGTTGTCGCCGTAACCATCGCTGTCCATGTCGGACCATTGGGTGCTGTCGGTTGGGAAATCATCCACGGCGTCGTTGTAACCGTCCCCGTCGGTGTCCTTCTGCGCAAGGGCGCATCCGTATTGGTCCACAACGGCTCCCGTGGCCGTGTTGGGACAGAGGTCGGCTTCGTTCGCTACGCCGTCGTTGTCATCGTCAAACGTGAGTTGGAAGCAAGCATCGTCCCCAATCAATTGCACGGATGTGTTCGAGTAGAGGTCGATGTTGACGCAGTACGTCCCCGATGCCGTTGGCGTCGTGTACGACCACGTCGAGATGCTCATGTTTTGTGCCGTTGCAGAGAAACTCGTCATCTGCGAGGTGGCGAGGTTGGCTCCCGAAGCATCGGTCAAACGGTATTGGTACTGGTAGCTGTCGCCGACCACCAAATCGGCGCCCTTGGCCTGCACGTTGTTCGTGCTTGCGGTGGAACTTGTCGAATAGCCGTCGATCACCAAGGCGGGCAATTGCGGCACGAACTCGTCGATGTGAAGCCCCGTGAGGTTCTCGTTGGTGTCCAAGTTCGGCAGGGTTCCCGGTGTGTAGATGTACGCAAGGAAGAGATGGTCGTTCATGGTGGTTGGACCGATCCAGTTGACCTGATAGGAGGCTTGGCCGGTGTTCGTCACGTTCCACGTGTCTTCATCGATCATGGAAGCGTTGATCGCAGCATGGACGTCTTGCGACACCGTGAAATTGGTCAACCATTCATCGTAATCCAACGTGATCCAATGAAGGGTGTAACTGCTTGATGCGGAGAGGTTGGTCAATTCAATTTCTCCTGAAGTCGATGAGGTGACCGTGGCCTCAACGGCTTCCAAGTAAAGGGAATCCATGTCCGTGTGAAGAAGGGCACCACCGGCTGAACGGAGGGTGGAGGTCGCCATCAAGACGGTTTCACCGACGTTCGGTGTCATGTTGAAAGCGATTGAATGGGTCGTGGAGGAAGCGGTGAAGGTTCCCGTGACCGGGGAGGACCACGTTTGGTTTCCTGCAAGGTTTTCCTGCCCGTAGGAGTGATTGTACTGGTAGGAAGTCCCGTTGGTCAGTCCACTAAACGAGAGCGTTGCGAAGGTTGAGTTCACGATGTTCACGTTCACGAGTTCGAAGGTTTGCCCACCTCCGGGGTTGTCTGTGGTGATCTCGATATCATAGGTGTTGGCAAACGTGGTTTGTCCGAACGACGTAAAGCCGTAAACGTCGAGATACGTGGTTTGGTTGGTCGATGCCGTCACTTGCAGACTCTCAAGGTTGCTGACGCTGGTACCGCTGTCGAGGAAACCACCGGAGGCATCGTCCCATCCAACATCGATGTCCCCGTTCGTATGGGTGAAGGAGATGTTGGCGTAATAGGTCACCCCGGCGACCATGACGATTTCAAAAAAGTCAACGTCGTTGACCGAATCGATGGAAAGGCCGGTAC
>JAURDA010000012.1 GCA_030828165.1 Candidatus Poseidonia sp. | reverse complement strand
CTGCTTCATCAGGCCCTTGCAAGCGGGCAGACGGGCCTCAACGTGATTCTCCAACCCGAGGACTTCAACGGAGGCGTTGCAGGTCGCGTTCAATTCTCGAGCAGTGAAGCGAGCAACCTTGCCGTCCGGCCAAAACTCAACATCACCTACGACACCACGAACCCTTGGACGGCAACCTCTCCCAACAACCTCAATCCGCTTGACGGAGCCACGCTCTGGGACACCGCTCAACCCCGGCCGTCCGGTCAGAACACGACCGATTTCAACTGGTCTGCTGGCTACAGCAACCAAACGCAATGGGTCATGTGCGCAGCGAGCGATGCCCGTATGGTGGGGGATTTGAACTGCTACGCCTCGGAACAAATGGCGAACGGCGACTACACCGACTTCACCTTCGATCCGACCAACTTGACGGTGACGAACGACAACATGGACAAGGGCGATGAATGGGTACACTGGCGCGTGCGCGCTGACCAGAACGACCGCATCGGGGAATGGTCCGCCATCCACAAGTTCCGAAACCCGCTGGACCAAGGCTCCGACGACGGCAACGGCAACCACACCCTCAACCTTTCACGTGGCTCCATCTTCGAAGAGACCGGCTTGCTTCCTTTGGTGCCTGACGTTGAACTTGATTCAAACTCCACCGTCAACAAAGGCGCCTCATCAACCATGGTCCTCGGTCGAAACGCACTGGGTACCGGTGAAAGCCGAATTTTGATGGAGTTTGATTTGACCAGTATTCCGTGGCCCACGGCTATTACGCCCACGCAGATGATGCTCCGTATGTATCAGACCAGCGTCGGTGGAACCTCTTCAACGACCATCGGCGTCTACCCGTGTGCTTCCTTTGCCCAGTCTTCCGTGGTGTGGTCCAACGCTCCGTCGTGTTCGACCAGCGAAATCACGCGATCAACCCTGACGCTCTCTTCCCCCGTGGGTTGGATGGAGTGGGATTTGACCAGTCTTGCCCAAGACAATTTGGCCAACGGGAACACCACCATGACGTTCATGCTGAAGCAGATCGGAACAAGCGGTTCCTCCCACACCTTCTATTCGTCGGAGTTCACCAACGCAAGTTTCCACCCGCACATCGTCTTTGATTACGTCGACAACGTCAACGGAATTGTCCCACCGGCTCAACCGGTGCTGACTTCCCCAAGCGATGGCGAGGTCCTGTACCAAGAGGACGGTGGGCTGCTCGTTTCGTCGACCCAACCGGTCTTGAGTTGGACGCCCGTGAGCGGGGCCACCGGTTACATCGTCACGATCTCAAACGAAACCGGGGTCTTCAAGTTCAAATCTTGGGAAGATTCTGAAATCACCAACACGTCGTTCCGGTTCGCCAACGATTTGACCGCAGGGCAGATGTTCACGTGGTGGGTTCAAGGCGTGAATCAAACGATTCCAGGTCCTTCTTCCGCTCGATGGAGCTTTGCCGTCGGTTCGCCGGACCATGTCAACAACAACGACTACACCTTCACCTACACGATGCAGACCGGCAACGAAATTCCGGCCTTCGGTCACACCAACATCCAGGACACGACACTCGTCTCCGAGTACCCCGACACCAACTTCGTTGGCGACGGGACCATGGCTGCCGGAACCTTCTGTGGCACCTTGTACGCCGATGAATGCCGGCTCACCGTGGGCCTTGATGCATCGCAGATTCCGTTCCCCATCTATCAGAATGTGCATTCCGCATCGCTCGGGTTGTACATCGACGATTGGACGTCTGCTCAGGGGGCCACATCGGTTTCATTCAGCGTCCACCCGCTGCTGAATGCGGGCTGGTCGCAGACCTCGGCCACGTGGAACGGAAGCACCGGCGGAGCAACCTGGGGCGCACCCGGCATGCAGGCCGGTGTGGATTACGGCGATGCCGTTTCCACCTCCGTTGTCAACGTCGACACCGAAGGCTGGCTTTGGTTTGACATCAGCACGGCGGGCATGACCATCACGAGCCAACAGGCATGGGTCATCATCGGTACCGCAAACAACGGCTTTGCACACGCCAGTTTCTATTCGAGCGATGCCGTCCAGTCCTCGTTCCGCCCGAAAATCTTGTTCAACACCACCAACATCACGACCATGGACATCACGCCAACGGGAGCCGTAACGACCAACGCCGACACCACCGTGAATTTCAACGCCATCGCTTACGACCATCAATCCATGGTCCAGAGCCCACCGGTGGAATGGCGCGTTGATGTCGGCAACATCGGAACGAACGGTCTCTACACGCCGAGCACCGTTGGTGTTCACACCGTCTCGGCATGCTTCGGACTTGTTTGCGGCACGCAGAGCATCACCGTGACGGCAGGTGCGCCAACCGAGTTGTTGGTGACACCGCTTTCGGCGACCATCACCGCTGACGAAACCCTCACCATCACGGCCTCCATGGTCGACCAGCACGGCAATCCGGTCCCGGGTGAACCCATCTCGTTCACGCCTTCCAACGGAAGCATGAGCCCGGTGATGGAGAACCTCTTCGAACCCTATGCGGTCGGTGTCCACACCGTTCGAGTGCAACACGACGTCACCTCCGGCGAATTTGTGGACGTATCGGTCACCGTCACGGAGGGTGCCGCCTCCTACTTCGTGCTCAGCGGCTGTGAGGGAACCATCCCCGCAGGCGTGTGGTGTGACATCACGGCCGACCTGTACGACCAATTCGGGAACCCCTTGTCGATCGAAGACGCTGGTACGTTGACGTGGACGACCACGAACGGAAACTATTCTGAAATCAACGAGCAATACTTCCCCGACCACATCGGTCAATGGTGGCTGAACCTCACCTCTGCATCCGGCGCGTCGGATTCATTGATGATCACAGTTGGTCACGGGGCTATCGACCATTTGGAACTCAACGTCTCGGCCTTGAGCATCACGGCCGACGACCGAGTCTACATCAACACCACCCGGGTAGACGTTCGAGGGAACCGCCTCCCTGTGGTTCTCCCATCGGACAACTGGACCAAGATCGCCGACGGTCAATTAACCGCCGGGGCTCCAGCCATTTGGGACCCCGTTGGCCAAGGTGCAAAGATCATCGAGGCTCGTTACGAGACCACGCTTGCCTCCGTCACCATTACGGTTGACTTTGGGGCGATCCAAACACTCCGAATCGATGTTGACGATGAGGAATCCACCTGGCAGAACTTCGACCTGACGGCCGATGAAACCCTCGAAGCCGAAGTCTTCGCGATTGACAGGAAGGGAAACCAATGGGTCATCGTCGCCAACTGGAGCCTTGACCATCCGAGCATGGGCGACTCATCGGCCTTCCTTGAGGTGCTGTCCGGGGATGCTACAACGTTCACGCCGTACTTTGCAAGCGAGGAAGCGTATGTCCTGACGGCTTCGTACGACGACGGAACCACCGTCCATGCCGTTTCCATCAACATGACCGTTGACCACGGTTTCCTTCACACCGTCAGCATCCGGGGAACCGCCAACAACCCGGATGCGAGCACCGGCGCCGTCATCGAGATGACCTCGGATTATCTCGTGGACTTCGATGCCGACCTCTACGATGCTGACAACAATCGCATCGATGCTGAAACCCTCACGTGGCTCGAGGTGGACCTTTCAAGCGGTGCCGTTCGCGATATCACGACCGACCTGCTGCTCAACGACATGCGCTGGGAGGCCACCACCGTTGGTGAGTGGTCCATTGAGGCATACAGCATCAGCGGTACCGGGTTCAACATCTCGGACAGCATCTCCATCAAGGTTCTTCACGGTGTAGCCGTCACGGTTTCGGCAGACGCCTCGCTGACGAACCCAACAGCGGGCGACCGTGTGAACATTCAGGTAACGGGTACCGACGCCGATGGAAACACCTTCGCGCAAAACGTGGAGTGGACCGAAGACGGTGGTTCGGTTGCAACCTTGGAAATCAACACAACCACCGACGGTCGCTACCACTACACCGCTGAGGTTGCGGGCCTGCACACGCTGACCTACACCGCCGGTGGTGCTACCTCCACGCTCGAAATCACCGTTGAGGCACAGAAGGTCGTCGCCCGTCTTGAGGTCAATTTGAGCACGGATACGGTCGACCAATTGGGAAGCCTTGACGTGAAGATTCGAGCCTTCGACGCCTACGAAAACGAAATCGACGTTCCGGGAAGCATCAAGGTTGACGCCACCGGTCGGGCCACGGTGACGATGATTGCCTCCAACGACTGGACCATCAAGACCCTTGACGACGGGCCCCAAACCATCACCATCAGCGTGGGTGCGGTTCGTGTCAACGAGGAAATCAACGTCGTGGGCAATTTGAACGGCTTCTTTGAAGCGGGCGGCACGTTGTATTACGTCGGTGCCGGTTTGTTAGCGCTCGTCGCCATCGTCTTGCTCGTGCTTGGCGTGATGTTCTTGCGCTCAGGGGTCGACGATGACTGGGACGATGACGATGAAGACGACGATGATGATGCGCCCTCCGGCCCGAGTGGTCCAGCCCCCGGTCCAAAGGGCCCTGCTTCAGGACCGAGCGGTCCTGCACCCGGTCCGAGCGGCCCTGCCCCCGGTCCAACCGGTCCTGCCCCCGGTCCATCCGGCCCACCTGCCGAAGAGGCTGCTCCTGAGGAGGAAGCCGCTGGAGAAGTGGAGCAGGAGACGACCGTGGACGAAGACGGCACGGAATGGTACGAGGACGAAGCTGGCGTTTGGTGGTACCGCAACGCCGGTGAAGAGGAATGGCACGAATATCACGACGAGTAACCGAGGTGACGGCGTGTCCAAAGCAAGCATGGCCTTCGCTTTGACCGCCATCACGGTTCTTTGTTTGGTGTTGCCCGCATCGACGGTCGTGTTGCCCGAACCTGCTCAGGTCCATCGCACTGGAACCCCTGACCGTGTTGCTATCGATGCTCCACCCGCCTCCATCTCCGCCGATGAGGTTGCAAGTTTCGAGGCCATCATCTACGACGCCGTGAACAACCCGGTTGAAGGGGAGGTCACCTGGTCTTCAACCAACGGAACCATCACCGAAGACGGCGTCTTTTTCCCCTGGTCCTGGGGCTTGATCGAGATCACGGCCGAACACAACGGCTTGCAAGCGAGTTACAACCTCACCGTTACGCCCGGTGTGGCGATTGGTGTTGAGGTCACCTCGCTCGTACTGGGTGTGCTCGAGGCCAACACGCTTCAAGCGGAGGTCACCGACGGGCGCGGGAACATCATCGACGACGCTTCCGGATTGGTTTGGGACATCGATGGCGATTATGTCGGTCACGGCTCACCAACTTGGGTTCCCGAAGAAACGGGGAACTACACCGTTCGAGTTCGCCTTAACCAACTCCAAGATGAAACCGAACTGACGGTTCGTGCCGGGCAACCTCACGCCTTTGTGTTTGAGGAGCACCTTCAGGTAAGGGCTGGCTCGTGGACGACCATCGTTCCCCGTTTGGTTGACATCAACGGATACGAGATGCCCCTCTTCGAAGCAGGCCCCATCGCCTGGTACGCCGAAAACGGTTCGTTCAACGCCGCCGGTGCCTACAACGCCATCAACACGGGACAGTGGATGATCTCGGCGACTGCAGGCAACATCACGGGAAGCACCACGCTCTCGGTCATCCCCGGAGATGCGGTTGCCTCGGAACTGATGTTTGCCGAAACCGTTGACTCGTACCTTGCTGGAGAATCCTACGAGCTCGTTTTTGAGCGGAGGGATGCCAACGGGTACATCGGATTTGTTTCACCCTCCATCGCCTCGCTCTCGGCATCTTCGGGTGGCCTATCGGTTGACGATGACGCACGTGTGTTCTGGAACCCCTCCACGGTCGGCCCGGTCACCCTTTCTGGAACCGACGGCACGGTGGTCACCTCGCTGAACGTGAACGTTGAACACGGTCGAGCCGTGGATTTGCGGTTCAAAATCACCCCTTCTCAGCCCTCCGCAGGCGACCAAGTCGTGGTTGAGTTGCTCGGCGAGGACGTCAAAGGAAACCGTTGGGTGGTGGAAGGCAACATCAACATGACCATGGGTGACGAGACCGAAGTCACCTCAACCGATTCGTACGCATTGGTTCAGGCGACCAGCATGCGCTCGTGGCGATTCGATGGGAGTTGGTTTGACAACACCACGGGCGTCATGTTTGTCGCCGACGGCGAGTTTGATGTTCGGGCTGGGCGTTTGGCGTTTATCACGCTGGAAGGGGAAGGGGCCCGGGTTCCTGCAGACGGTGAACTGGATTTGAATCCCCAATTCTTTGATGCGTACGGCAACGAGCTCAACGACATCGCCTTGAATTGGTCCATTGACGGTGAAGACATCACGCTTGAGATGTTACTCAACGACGGGCGCTGGGTAGCGACCTCGCTTGGCGGACATGAATTGCGCGTCAATGCAGACGGGGTCTTCGCCACCGTTCGTCTTACGGTCGTGGCGGGTCAAGCCCATGCGCTTCAAACCGATGTTGGCGAAGAGGGCTTGGTGGTGTCCGCTGGAGAGCCGCACGATATTTTCATCCAAGTTGTTGACGTAAACGGGAACGTCGGTCCGTCGTCAAACGTGGTCACGGACTTCAACACCTCGCTCGGGATTTTGGAAGCCTCGCCGACAGGAATCGGGTTCTGGCAGTTCACGGGGAAGCAAGTCGGCACCTATGACCTCGTCCTCGCAGAGTCGGGCGCTGAACACGTCGTGCCCCTCACCGTGGAAGCCGGTTCACCGGTTCGCATTCAAGCCAGCATGAGTCGCCAAGGCCTTGCCGAAGGTGATGTGGTTCTCATCAATGCGTTCGGCACCGACGCGTACGGCAACACTCTGACCATTCCTCGGACCAACACCAGCGTCACATGCACGGCCGGCGATGTCGGTTTTGTCACCAACGGGACGTGGGAAGTTGATCTTGAGAACGGCGGTACCGACCGCTCATGCACCGTTCGCTGGAACGGCCTGCTCGCCCAGACGTTCTTTGACGTGGACGAGGTCCTCTTGGGCGGAGCGGTCGGCTCGACCAACACCGCCATGGCCATGACTGCGTTGTTGTTGGCCTTGCTCCTCGCCGTACTGGTCGTCCTGGCACGAAAAGCCTCAGAAGTCGAGAAGGATGCTTGGGTTGAGGACGTCTTCGACGAGGACGTTGATGACGATGAAGAGGGCGAGGACACCATCAGTTCACCTCTTCCCTCGGACGATACGCCGCTTCACGAGCGTCACGGCTTGACCGAGGCTTCCATCAAGGAACTGGCCAAAGAGGCCAGCAACGTTGGCGTCATGCAGGCGACCCCCTCCACCGTTCAAGGCCAGACGGGGTGGTACGTGGATGTCTCCGAAGAACTCCAGTATTGGGAAGTCACTCCGGATGGCGAATGGATTCGCCACGAGTAAGACTACTCCTCTTCAAGCGACTCGTAACTCTTGAAGAACTCATCAATGTCGATGACACCGTCTTCGTTCTCGTCGGCCTTGTGGAAAATGACCCGAGTTTCATCTTTTGAGAACGTGAAACCAAGGGCTTTGAGTGCGTTTTGGAATTCACGAAGGTTGAGGTGGTTTTTGTTGCCGAAATCGGCAGCGTGAAACGCCGCAACCCGACGGTCGTGTTCGGTGGTGCTCGCAACCCCAAACATTTGCCGGAAGGTGGTGAAGGGCGTGTCTTGCTGAACGACGTAGTGCTTCCTTCCGTAGAGTGCGTAGGTGAAGATGCCTGCCACCACGGCCACGGCTCCACCAATGTAGGCCTTTGAGCCCATGAGCGAGATAAGGAACGCCCCGGCAACGATTCCCCAGATGTTGAGGTAAGGGTAGAGCGGGCCTTTGTAGGCCGGCTTCCAGTCGTGGACGTGGCTGGTTTGGCGCAAAACGATGACGCAGGAATTGATCAGCATGAAAATCATGATTTTGAATCCAGATGCGAGTTTAACAACGTCTTTCAGCGGCACGAAAACGATGGCAAGGCCCATGGCTAAGCCTGTGAGAAGAATCGGAATATGGGGGGTTTCGAATCGAGCGTTCACTTCTTCCAAGGGCTGCGGCAGGAGGTTATCCCTGGACATGGCGAACAAAAACCGGGAAGAGGCGAGAATGCCGGCTAGGGCCATGGAGATCATGGTCAAGACCGAGATGATGGCGACAAGAACGCCAAACTCAGAGCCTGCGAGGTGTTCTGCGAACACGGAGATTGGGTTTTCGATGACCTCGCCGTCCTTCATCCACCAGCCGTTGGGAAGCACCGCCATCATGGCAAAGGCCAGAGCCGAATAAATCACGGTGGCGATGGCAAGCGACAACAAAATGCCTGCAGGGAGATTCTTTTCCGGGTCTTTGACTTCACCCCCAATGGCAGCCACTTTCGTGACGCCTGCATAGGCGACGAAAACGAACGCTGCGGTCTCTGCAAGGGTCCACAAATCGGTTGAGAAAGCGCCGTCGATGGGAACGGAGGCGTCGAAATCGGCCGAGAAAAGGGCCATGATGCACATGATCGCCAGCAAGGCGACCGTCACGATCACAATGGGAGTTTGCACCGCTTTGACCTTGGACACGCCGAGAATGTTGACGAACGTGATGAGGACCAAAGCCGACAACGAAAGCGTGTACATGCTAAATTCGAGGTCGAAGTACGCCGTCACTACGGCGAAGTAAGCCGAAAAACCGATGAGGGCGAAGGCGGATTTGAGAAGGAACGATGACCAAAGACCCAGTCCACTGATGGTTCCAATCAACGGGCCGTAGGTTCGCTCCAAGTAAACGTACGAGCCCCCGCTTGCCGGCATTCCCGATGAGAGCTCAGCCTTGGAAACCGCTCCCGGGAGCACCACGGACGCAGCGAGCAAAAAGGCCAACCATATCCCCGGTCCCATGATTTCAGCGGCGAAGGTCGGCGTGACAAAAATACCGGGCAACATGGCCGAGAGCGAGATGATCACGACGCCAGCAAGGCCGATGGTCCTTGCAAACGTTGTTTTGAGTTCTGCACCCGCAGATTTGAGGTCCCCTTTTGCCACGCTCTTGATGATGTTCTCAACGGCCATGCTTTCACCCCGATTTCCGACAAGAATACCGTTTGATAATGGTGCCAAACCTCCGTATCATATTAGCCGTTTGCCTCGGAGTGTCATGATGTCGCCGGAATCCGGCAATCACTCTGGCATGTGAACAATGACCTTCATTTCCACTGCAATCGGTGTGGGCAACGCATCGATGGCAAGGGTGGTTCGGGTGGGGCCCACCTTGCCGAGCGTTTCGGCCCAAACTTCGTTGTATCCTTGGAAATCCCGCTTCATATCAACGAGGAACGTGGTGACGTCAACCACCTGATCCATGCTGGCTCCGGCTTCCTCCACGATGCGCTTGACGTTATCGACGACAGCGTGGGTCTGGGCCTTGATGTCGTAGGGAAGGGGGTCTCCGTTCTCATCGTGAATGGGTCCTCCGGGGATGGCGTTGGTTCCGGGTTGTCGCGGGCCAACGCCCGAGAGAAACAACATGTCACCGACTCGGCGAGCGTGAGGGTACGCTCCAACAGGTTTGGGAGCAGCGGTGGTGTTCACGGACCCTTTGGCTTCCGTTGGCTCCCACAAATCCGGGCCGTTCGACGTTTCGTCGGGGGCGTCAACCGTTGGTTGGCTTTCGACCACCTCTTCCTCCACGATGTCAAGCACGTCGCGTTCGCCGTGGTAGTACTCAACGTCGTCTTCGTCGTACTCCTTGTCACCGACGCCGCTCGATGTTGGGTCGAGGTGGACCACGGCGCCACCTGCTCCGTGGATCGCTTCGTAAGCCATCACGCGGCCGGTCAAATCGTTTCGGTTTCCGTTCATCGCCGACAACCACCACATGGGCTTGAAGGCCACCACTTTTTGGACACGGATTTGTTGTTGGATCGTTCGGGAGAGCTGACCGACGTCCTCAAGACGCCCCTGCTCAAGGAACTCCAGAATTTTCCGGTTCCACTCGTCGTCCTTGAGGGAATGGATTTTGTCCTCGTCGGGCGAGATGAAATCCGTGAACATTCGGTTGGAGAGCGACATGGCGGTGATGGCCACGGCGCGCCGTCCTTGGGCCTTGATGACGTCCAAACACGACTTTGCGAGAACGGTGGTTTCGCTTCGGTTGGCGTACATGTTCGACGACACGATGACCGCGGGAATGGCGTTGTCGGGGTTCAGCAGCGTCAACGCCACGACCGAGCCGACATCGATGGGGAACCCCTTGTAATTCACGCATCGGCTTTGCAACCCGCGTTGGCGATTGGCTTCGTCCCATGCATGTGCAAACTCAGCATCGATGTTGAACGAATACGGGATGGAACCCAAATCGTGGAAGTCGTGGTCAACCATCACCCACTCCGGATTTGGGTCGGCTTGAATTTGATGGCCAATGATGGACGGCCAGGTCGTTGAATACACGATGATCAAATCCGCCTCAAGGTCTTGAATCGTTTGCGCCGCCTCATCAAGGGCATCTCGGAGCCTCTGCCAGCCGGGATTTTGGCCCGGCGCGAGCACGGTGTGAGGGTGCACGGGGACGACAAACGAGGCCACGACTTCTCCAGAACTCATGCTTCGCTCACCTCATGGGCGTGGCACGGCCATTCCACCACGGCGTTGCCCGTGCCGATGATGGTGCCGTATCCGTGAAGGATGGCGGGGTAATCCGGGACGTCCAAGGTTGACAGAAGCCACGACAAGCCTCCGCCGTCGCTTTCAGCGATGGCCTGTTCAGTAAACTCCGGCATCTCGTCGAGGATGCGCTGAGCTTGGCCGCTGCGCATGTAATCGATGATTCGCATGTCCCAGAGATGCATGGCGTGACTCGTGATGTGTTCTTTGCTCATGTCCTCGGGGACTTCGGATTCGGTGGTGAAGTGCCGATGGGAGAGCGAATTGCTGGCAAGGACGACCACGCGCTTTCCGCTCGCTTCGATGGCCTTCCGCGTCACTTTGCCCAATTCGATCATGATTTCCTGCATGACCTCAACCGAGTAATACGCCGTTGAGCGGTTGCTTGAAATCACGACGAGGGGCTTGTCCCAATCGGGATTGAACAAATGGCCCGTGGTGATGGTGCCGTAATCGACTCGGAAGTCGGGGTTTTCCATCATTTTCACGGGTAATCCTGCGGCTTCAGCCTCGTCGTGGATCGCCTTGGCGAGTTCAACGTCCACGTTCATGTTGTAGTGGTAGCGAAACAGATTGGGGAAGATGGGGTCGACGGAGAGGCCTTCGAAGTGGTCCAGACCCAAAAAATGGGTTCCGACGTAGGTCTGCCAGTGAGGTGAAAGCAGAACGATGGCGTCGTAATCGATGTCGGCAAGCGAAGCACGAAGGCGTTCGTAGCCCCAGCGGAGTTGCTCCCATCCACCTTCGGCCACGGGCTCGTTTTGGGGCGGGTTTTCCGCATACACCAGGTGCGGTGGGTGAGGGGCGAGGCATCCTGCAACAATTTGCCCTTTGGCCATGCTTATCGCAATCCGCCGAGGTTTAATTCATCATCGCATTGAGGGTTTGCGGCCATCAACACCAAGGCCTAAACAGGGTGTGGTTCTCGCCGAATCATGGAGGAAGAGGTCAGCGGCGTGGAGCTTTCTGTTGAGGCGCCACCGCTTCCCTCGTCGGCAACGTGGAAGGAAACGTGGGACAACGTCGTTTTTCCCGCCTTCTTTGGCGCAGGCGTCGGAGCGGTGTGGCAGGTGGCCGTTCAACCTCGTTTAACCTACGAGGTTCCCAATCCGGTACAAGCTGCGTTGTTGCTCATGTTGCTGCTCTCCCCGTTTTTTCATCGATGGCTCACCGACCATGACCCTGCTCGCTGGAAAGAGTACCTCGCCGGTGCTTCGGTGCTCAGCACCTTCTTTCTCGCCGTTTGGATGACGGGCTACGGGGCTCTGATCTGCGGAGGGTACGTGGCCATCGTCGTGTGGATTTGGGTGAGCACCTCATGGTGGCGATTCCATCTCCCACCGTTTCGCTCGGCTCTCTGGCACACACTCGGCGTCAATGTTGGTGCCTTGGGTGGGTCGCTGTTGGCGTTCAACCTCTTCGGATGATCACGACGTGTACGATTCTTCGTCGTTGGGGAAATCCCCTGAGCGGACATCATCGCAATATTGCTTGAGCGCACCGTCAATCGACTCGGACAGGTTGAGATACCGTCGCAAAAAGCGGGGTGAGAAGTCCATCGTGATGCCCAACAGGTCGTGCAAGACCAGCACTTGGCCGTCAACGTCCGGGCCAGCACCGATGCCGATGGTGGGAATGTTGAGGGCCTGTGAGACGCGCTTGGCGAGGTCACGGGGGATTTTTTCGAGCACGATGGCAAAACATCCGGCCTCTTCCAGTATCTTTGCATCGGCAATGAGTTTCTCGGCTTCTTCCTCCTCCTTGGCTCGAACGGAATAGGTTCCAAATTTGTAGATGGATTGAGGTGTCAACCCCAAATGACCCATGACGGGGATGCCGGCGGTCAAAATTCGTTGAACGGACTCAACGATTTCAGCACCTCCCTCCAACTTGACGGCGTGGCCGCTCGATTCTTTCATGATTCGAATGGCGGACTCCAAGGCTTGACGCGAGTTGCCCTGGTATGTTCCAAAGGGCATGTCAACCACCAATAGCGCTCGGTCGACGGCACGTTCCACGCACTGGGCGTGGTAGATCATGTGGTCGAGCGTCATCGGGACGGTCGTGACTTGACCGGCCATCACGTTGGAGGCGGAATCGCCCACCAAAATGACGTCAACGCCGGCTTGGTCAACGAGTTTGGCCAGCGAGTAATCGTAAGCCGTGAGCATCGTGATTTTTTCACCGGCCCGTTTCATCTCCTGGAGGGTGTGGGTCGTGACCTTCCGGGCTGCGCCGTAAACGGACATGGTTTCTCCACCGTCCATGGTGTTTTCAAATCCTCGCCCGACTCATTCGGCTTCGTCGTGGAGGTCCATGAGTTGCATCTGCAGTTCGTTCATCGCTTCTTCAGCGGTGGTGCAAGCGAGCAGTTGCTGCCGTCCTTCAAGGTCGTTCACGCAGAGGGCAGCGATGTTGTAAATCGAGGTGCGGTCCTCGCTGATCTGCTCGTCGCACAAGCGTTCAATCAAGTGGTCGAGCATGTTGCTGTCAACGTTCATGCCGTTCCCAGCGCGGCGTATGAGCGCCGCCGCATACCCCTCGAGAACGGTTTGGTCGGCCTCGGTCAACACCCCCTCCTCCGGCAGGTAACGGACCTTCCCCGAGATGTACAGGCGCTGGTGCGGATGGTCTTCCGGCACCCGCTCGAGCAAGGTGTGGACGTCGGGGGCGATGCCGCCTTCAATGAGGTCGGCGAGGGCAGGGTCGTGAAGTGGAGGGAGTGCGGGTTCAATCACCTGTTCGATGAAGAAGCGACGGCCACCTTCGACGGTAATGAAGTGGTTCATGCCTCGGGTTTCGTGGCGAACGATGACCGCTTCACAACCGTGTCGCCGCGGCCCGTCCCAACCGTTGGTGGGCTCGAACGGGTCGTTGAGCACCAAACCGAAAGGTCGCTCGTCGAGGATGCAGGTGTCGAGCATTTGGCGATAGCGGGGTTCGAAGACACGCAACTCTTGGGTTTCCCCCGGGAAGAGGACCATGGGGAGGACGAACAACGGGAGCGTTTCGTCATCCATGCACCAAGCAAGCATCGGTGGCCTTTGAAGATGTGTTCTCAAGGTTGTTGAATGCACACGTTGGTCATCTCCGAGAAGAACGCCATCGACCAGTCACCGCCTTCCCGACCAACGCCGGACTGCTTGACCCCACCAAAGGGCGTACGCAAGTCACGGTTCAACCAGGTGTTCACCCAAACAATCCCCGTTTCCATCCGTTTTGCAAACGCATGACCTCGCTCGATGTCAGCGGTCCAAACCGAGCCGGCCAGGCCGTATTCCGTAAGGTTCGCCATCTCCACCGCCTCGTCCTCGCTGGCGAAGGAATGCAAGGTCACGACGGGGCCGAAGATTTCCTCGGTGGCCGTGCGGCAGGATGCGGAAAGACCGGCTAGAACGGTTGGGCGAAGGAAAGCACCGTCGGAGGGAACGCCGGGTACAGGAGCCAGTTCGCTCAAACCTCCGGTGAGCACGGTGCCGCCCTCTTCGATGCCGAGGCGAATGTAGGATTCCACCTTGGCCTTGTGGTCTTGGGAGATGACCGTGCCCATTTGGGTCGCCTCGTCTTGCGGGTCTCCCAAACGAAGTTCCTCCACTTTGGCGATGAATTTTTCAGCGAAGGTGTCGTAAATCGTTTCATCCACCAAAATGCGGGACCCGCACAGACAGACCTGCCCTGAATTGGTGAAGGACGCACGCACCAGACCCTCCATGATGTCGTCGAGTGGAGCATCATCGAGTACCACCGTGGCGTTTTTCCCGCCCAGTTCAAGGGAGAGTTTCTTGAACATGGGTGCAGCGGTCGCCGCCACCAATCGTCCTGTTGCGGTTCCTCCGGTGAACGAGATGCCGCGGATGTCGGGATGCTCGACAATGGCTTGACCAACCTCCGGGCCGTAGCCGTGAACGAGGTTGAACACGCCGGCGGGCAGGCCCAGGGCGTGAACGGTTTTGGCGAGAAAGTCTGCCGTAAGCGGTGTGAGTTCCGACGGCTTGGCGACGATGGTGTTGCCCATCAACAAGGCTGGGGCCACTTTCCACGAGAGCAAATAGAGCGGAAGGTTCCACGGGGTGATGAGCCCCACCACGCCCACCGGTGAGCGATGCACGTGGTTCACGGCTCCGTGATCTGAAAACGTAGGGTCTTGGTGACCTTTGGCATGGTCGGCAAAGAATCGGAAGTTGGCCACCGACCGAGCAGCGTCCACACGACGAGCCAGCGAAATCGGTTTGCCGGTGTCAAGGCTTTCGAGTTGGGCGATGGTTTCGGCTTCTGCCTCCAAGGCGTCAGCGATGCGTTCCAACCAAGCGATGCGCTCCACCATCGTCGTTGCGCCCCAAGCCGTCGCCGCTGCTTTGGCCGCCTCTGTGGCGTGTTTCACATCGACAGCCTGTGAACGGGGAACGGCGGTGATGACGGTGTTGGTCGCCGGGTTGACGGTGTCCAACGTTTGGCCCGAAACGGCGTCAACAAAGGCCCCGTTGATGTAGTTGCGGACGGGCTCCATCAGTTCACCTCGGGGTCAAAATGCCAGCGGTCCCGATCGGGGTCCCATTCGTCCCACGTCGGCACGGTTTCCAAGACGTCAAGATACGCTTCGGGCACAATACCCGGTACGATGAAGGCTTTTTGCCGGTGCAAGGGGTACGGGTTCCGCAGGTTGATGCCCAAGACCCCAAGGAGGGCTCGGGCGACGTACCACGTAGCCTGCGAGTTCCATCCGTGGGCAATTTTGACCACGATGCCCAAGCCTTTGGGGTAGTCGGGATGTTCGATGGCCATGCCGAGCAAGCCGTCCGCGCCTTCTTTGGCGATGACCCGTCCTTCGCCTGCCTTGAGCACCGTTGAATCGAGTCGGTTGAATCCTCCAACGAGGTCAGGATGGCGAACCATGGCCTCCCAAATCCAGTCGTCGTCTTTGTCACGGACGAGCCCGGCATAGATTTGCGCAAGTTCGGAAACGGTGTTCGAGACGGTCGGCAGGCCGCATCCGTCCTTGGCGATGCGCAACGGCTTCCAATCTTCACCGAGATAGGTGCGCAATTGCTCCATGTAAGCGTGGAACACCTCGTGGGTGGGCAGGGTGTATCCCGCACGGTTCCAACCCTTCATGCGGCATCCTCGGAGGATGGCGGCGTGTTCACCCGAGCAGGTGTGGAACCAACGACGAGGCCGCCGCACCTGCCGTCCAAATTGAATCAGCGGGACATCGAGCGGCGTCAGCATGAGGGGCCATTCGGATTCGTTCAAGAGCGACTGAGCGGCAGCAACGTGTTCCGTGTCTCCGTTGTGAGAGGCCACGGCGATGGCTTTCTGCTCCCAGGAACAATCGGCGAGTTCTTCCGTGAACGCCTTGAGCATGAAGGGCTTCATCATCGAACGACCGTAGCAGAGGACGTTGCCTCCAAAGGAATGGATCACTTCGTCACCGTGAGCCCAAGCGACGGCTCCGTGAATGGTGGTTTCCGATACGCCGTTTCGTCGGTAGTCCACCAGCGGCTCCCAAGCCACCTCCCGTCCCGTGGGGATGCCTTCCACCTGCTCGCCAAGCGGTGAGGACGGATACATGGCCGAACCGGGTTTTCCGGGTTGAACGGCGGAGTAGGTGTCGTGATGGATGCCCATCTCACGACCTCCCCAAGAGGGCTTCAACGCGGGGAACAACTCGCTCCATATAGGCCGTCATGTTTCGACAAACCCGCTCCGAATCGTGGTTGAAGAAGTCAAACCACGCCATGATGCGGTCCTCGGCGTGGAAGCGCTCAACCATCTGCATCGCCACTTCCTCAACGTTGCCGATGAGGGCGTTGTCGGCCGCCCGGTTCACTTTGTCGGGGTCGATGGTGCCTTCGAGGGCGTTCCAGTATGCGCTCAGGGCGCGCTGGGCCTCTTCCTGGGCAGCCAACGATTGTTCCCCCGGTGTGAGCCCCGCCTCATCGTTGAGGAAAACAAAACTCGTTCGGGGCATGTCGGAACGCTTCCATTCACCGCCGTCGGCATGGTACACTTCGGCCATGCGCTCGTGTGTGGCGTCGATGATTTCGGGCGACGTGATGGAGAGGTTGAACACCTTGACGGGAAGAATGCTGTTGACGAAGGTCTGGGCCTTCGGGTCGTGGGTTCCCGCCACCAAGCCGAGCAGTTCTCTTCGGAAATGGCTTGGCACGATTTTCAGGTCCTCAAACACGTACCGAGAGGGGATGGCGATCGACTCCGGGCGGTGATCGAGCGCCTCAAACTCCACCGCTGCCTCTTGCACGGCCAACCAATCCTCGTCGCTTCGGAAGTTGTCCCTGGTGAGCACGGTGGGCCGAATCAACTCGGAATTGATGACATCGCCACGCAGCAAACGAAGGAAAATCTCGGCGGCTTCCATGAAAATTTGCCCCCGAAGAGCGGGCCAAGCCGCCTCTTCAACGGCGTTCCTCGGCACGACGCCGTACGGGCGCGCCATGAACTCAAAGCGGCCGGCGGAAAAACCGACGTGAAGCCGGCGCTGTTCGGTCGCCTCCAAACCGTGCAGGCTGAGCACGTTGGCGATGCGTTCGGCTTGGGCAATCGGCCCACCCGAGGCGAGGATGGAGATGACCGCACTGCCGATTTCGATGTTTGTTGTGCGGCGAAACGATTCCAAGGCAAGTTGTGGAAAATCCGTGCAGAGGCCGACTTCACCCTTCCAGTGCGGTACAACCGGTCGAAGGTTGCTCTTTTGCGTCTCCGTTGAAAGGTGAGCTTGCGCAATCCATCCCGTTTTGAAACCGAGTTCGTCAGCGCATGTCAACTGTTGGAAGTAGTTGCGAAGCATGGTGGCTTCATCGGGGATGACCCCGTTTTCATCGGGGGTTTGGGAAATGGAGAAGAAGATGTCATGCTCCATAACCACGCACCGATTCACGCCACGCCGCCATGGCTCATAATGGGTATGGCCCCTCAGGCTGAGCCTTCATCGCCGGGCGTATTTCTCAGTTCGGTCAAATCTTGAATCCGCTGCCGAAGCGGTGCAGGTGCTGGAATGTCAACGGCGAGGAATTCGTGAAGCGAATCGGACAAGACGAGCATGGCGGTTTCATAGTCCTGTTGGATTTCAGCGATGTCAGCGAGACCCCAACGCGCCACGAGTTGGCCGGAGAGACTTCCGAGGTCTTGAGCTCGTTCGAGGGATTGGTTGAACAGGTCTTGAGCGGCACCGAACTCCCCGATGGTCGCCTGACAGTGAGCCAGATCAGCGATGGCTTCCATCTGCCCTTCTTCGTCCTTGAGTTTGGTCAGCAATTCAAGCCGTTCGGTCCCGATGGCGATGGCGGTGTCCTCGTCGTGCTGCCGTTTTGCGATGCTCATCAACAAGGCCATTCCGTACGCCATGCCCTGAAAGTCTTCAACCGTTGACCGCAAACGAAGGGCGCGCTGAGCCGTAGCCCGTGCTTCGTCGAGGTGACCCTCGGACATTTGGACCAGGGCGACGTAGTGTTGAACGGCGGCGGTGAGCGATTGCGCTCCCTCCAGACCCTCGGTTTCTTCGGCGAGCGCCAGGAAACTTTCCACCTTGGCGTTCATCCGTTTCAACCCTTCAAATCGGGCCCAACCCCGCTCCTCATCGTTCGTTGCCACCGTGGTTGCGTGGTCGATCAGGCGTTCCACCAACTCGGCTTCGCCGACTTCCTCCGCAAGCGGCATCAACCGGAGCGCAAGCGAGGTGTTGATGTGGTCCATGGAGCCGCCGGAGGTCAACACATCGAGGATTTGGCGGGCCCGTTCGGGCGAAACTTCACCGTCCATGCGCTCACCTCAAATCGAGCGAAGTCGGCCGCCGTCAACGGCGAGGCTCACGCCACGGATGCCGCCCGAGGCGGGCAGGCAAAGGAAGGTGATGGCGCTGGCGGTTTCCAGCGGGTTGATGAGACGGCCGATGGGAACCTGGTTCAGCCAACCGCTTCGAACATCGTCAGCGGACTTGCCCGTTCGCTCTTGAATCGATGCGGAAAGGTTGCCCAAGCGTTCGGTGTCGGTGAAGCCTGGAAGGACGTTGTTGATCGTCACGCACGGCGGCAATTCGTTGGACAAGGATTTCGCCCACGACGCCATCGCGCCTCGCAACGTGTTGGAAAGACCGATGTTCGGAATGGGCTCTTTCACCGAGGTCGAAATGATTTGGACGATGCGTCCGAATCCTTCGGCTTCCATGCCGGGGATTGCGGCCTTCACGAGGGTGTGAGCGGCGTGAAGATGGCGCTTGAATGGGGCCTCAAAGTCGGTGACCTCGTTGCCCAAGAGCGGTCCACCCGGAGGGCCACCTGCGTTGTTGATGAGCACGTGAACCGGTCCGAGGGCTTCCGTGGCCGAGGCAAAGGCAGGCCCGATGCTCTCGGTGTCTTCCAAATCGAGCATCAAGGCCTGATGCCTTCCGTCACCGAGGGTGGAGAGGGTTGCGCACAGTTCGGTAAGCGCCGCCCCGTTTCGTGCGCAAACGGTGACGTTGGCGCCCGCTTTTGCCAGCATTTTGGCCGTCGCTTCACCGATGCCCTTGCTCGCCCCGCAGACGAAGGCGTGTTTGCCTTTGAGCGCTGATGAAGCGTAGGGGAAGTCGTTGCTGAGCAGGTCCATGGTGCCGGGATGGCCCCGTAGGTCATAGGCCTTGGCCTTACAACCAATCGAGCACGGTGTTGAGTTGAACCAACCAATCGTCGGAGGCGACGTCGATGATGTCGTAATGGTCACCGGGCAGCCAAACCTTCTGGACGTCCGCGCCCTTGGCCTTCATCACCCTCGCATAGGTTTCCGATTGCTCAAGGGGAACATCGACGTCGTGCTCGCCGTGGAAGAGCAGCACGCTGGTTTGCGGCGGGTGGTCCACCGGGTTGAGTTGGCGCCAGAGGGTTTCGTTGTCTTCGGGCGAGCAACCGATCCACTTTCGGACAGCATCCCCCTCGTCGGAGAGACGTGCACGGTCGGCGCCAATGAGGTCCGTCAAGGGTGCTTGAGCAATCGCCAACCAGGGTCGGCGCTCGGCTTTCGCACTCATCAAGAGCGCCAGTTGGCCACCGGCGGAATGCCCCATGACCATCGAGCGGGTAACATCGATGCCCGGGAGCAACGCCAACTGTCCCCATGCCCGCAACACGTCGGAGAGGGTGTCCATCCAAACGCCTTCTTCGCCTTCCTCCCATCGCTTGAATTCGATGTTCCATGCGGCGACGCCCGCTTCAGCGAGGTCATCTGCGATGGGTTGCATCAACTCAAAGGTGTACTTCGTTTTCCAAAAGCCACCGTGGATGAGCATGACACAAGGCACGCCCTCGTCCTTCTGAAACGGGGATGGGTCGTCGGGCATGTGGAGGTCAGCGAACTGCCACGCTTCTGCACCCCATTGCACGCGTTCAACGCCCATGCTTGCATGACGGGGCTGCACCGTATCATGCTTGTGCAGTCGCTCCGGGCAAGCTCAGGGGCTGTGCCGGCGAAGGTCGCGGGGGAACAACACCGTTTCCCTGACGTTTTTTGCCCCGGTCAACTTCATCAAAATGCGCTCAACACCGAGTCCCCATCCGGCGTGCGGGGGTACGCCGTGCCGGAATCCCGCTACGTAAAACTCGAATTCATCGGGGTTGAGGTCCATGGTTCGGAGATTGTCCACGAGCACGTCGATGCGATGCTCTCGTTGGCCGCCGGAGGTCATTTCATCCCGACCGAAATTGAGGTCAAAGCCTCGTGAAAGTTGCTCGCCGGTGCTTCCAATCTCGCCTTCGATTTGGTGGATGTAAAAGGGCTTGAGCGACATGGGCCAGCGGGGAAGGAAGTAGAATTGGGGGAGGTCCTCGGCGAGCAGGTCGGAGTTTTCCGCATCGATGTCGTCGCCCCACTCAATTTTCCCGCCTTTTTCCTTGATGATGCGGATGGCATCGTCGTATTCCACGCGGGGGAAGGGGAGTTCGGGAACGATCACCTCGACCAGTTCCTCGCCCTGTTCGGCTCGGAAGGCGTTGATGGTGGCGATAAGGTGTTGCGATTCCTCCTCCTCAGCCACCGACTTCCAGATGTGGTGGAGCATGCGCTCGAGCACGCCCATCACGTCGTCGTCGTTGGCCCAAGAGCACTCGATGTCGAAGGAGATGAACTCGGCCAAGTGTCGGTAGGTGTCGCTCTTTTCTGCACGGAATGCAGGCCCGATCTCAAAGACGCGCTCCAACCCTCCGCTCATGCACAACTGCTTGAACAGTTGAGGCGATTGGTTGAGGAAGGCAGGGCGGTCAAAGTATTGCATGGGAAACAGGTCGGCTCCTCCCTCGGTGGCGGTGGCGACAATTTTTGGCGTGTGGGTTTCAATGAAGCCCTCGGAAATGAGGTGTTGTCGCCCAAATTGAAGCACCTTCCCGCGCAGCCTGAACATGGCGTTGACGTGCGCACGCCGCAGGTCGAGGAAGCGGTTGTCAAGTCGCGTGTCCAATTCAGCGTTGACCGTGTCCGTGACGCCCAACGGCAAGGGAGCCTCCGCCCGGGCGATGACGTTCACCGAGGTGGCCAGCACCTCGTAGGCAGGGGGAGGGGTGGGTTCGCCTTCCTTGACCTTGGGTGGACGCTTGAGGGCCACGGTGCCGGTGAATTGCAGGGTGGATTCCCGGGTCATTCGCTGAACGGTGTCCAAGGCTTCTTCACCGACGGTGTCGCCTTTGAGAAAAATCTGGGTCTTGCCCGTACCGTCCCGGAGGTCCACGAAGCAAATGGCGCCTTTGCCTCGATTGGCCTCCATGAAACCGATGACGGTGACTTCGCTATCGATCAGATCGGCCCCGTTGGCTTGGAGTTCGCCAAGGGTGTGCGTTCGGTAAGCGGTGGGGACCCAAGTGGTCATGCTTCGGGGGCAGCGGTGCAGGACATGAAGCATTCGCTGGGTTCGCTTGGAGCGGTGATGCCGTCCAGCGCCCCTCCTCGGGTCATGCCCACATCAGCACTGCTGGGCAAGCATGAGCATTCGGCCGCGGACGGCCCGAAATCTCTTGAAGAGCATCGTCTTGGTTCATCCATGTCCAGCCAGCGGTCTCGTGCGGTTTCATGCGTCGCGGTTCTGGTGTTGATGAGTCTTGCACCGATGGCGATGACGGTCGGTGCATCGGAATCAATCCTGCTCTCCAGCGATGTTCGTCACGTCGTTCTTGAGCCCGGTCAGTCCACCAACGTCACCTTGACCATCGAAAACAACGGGTCGAGCATCACCTCCTACAACATCACCCTCAACGCCAGCGGCTTGAGCAGCGTTTGGGACATTGTCCCCGTTGACAGCGTCGTGAGCAACGTCTTTCCTACCTGGTCAAAGAACACGACCATCGTGGTCCGTCTACTCGAGGGCGCCACGGTCGGCGATAGCGGTTCCTTCACCCTGACCGCTACGGACACTTCAACCGGTGCAAGCGAATCTCACGAAGTGCATGTTTCGGTGGCACCGTGGTACCAGCCTTCCTTGCGTGCGGCTTCCTCGTCGCTCGTCGAAATGGCTGCAGGTGCGAGCGTCAACCTCACCTACACGGCCACCAACTACGGGACCGTGACGGACACGTTCCTGCTTGACGTTGAAGTCGAACCGGACCTCTCCGGCTGGTGGGCTAACCAATCCAGCAACAACTCCGGGAATACCAGCGGAAACACCAGCGGCAACACCACAACGTCGCCTCCGATGAACCTCCTCATGTACGGGAACAGTTACACCGCAGGCAACAACCTCGGTTCGCTGGTCGAGTCCATCGTTGATGCAGACGGCTACAACGGAAGCGTAACGCCGCTCTCGGGAGGGGGAATGATGCTCGACGATCACTGGCAGAACGTCAACACCTCCGGGCATCAATGGAACACGACCCTCCGGGACAACACGTGGGACTACGTCGTTTTGCAAGACCAAAGCCAAGTGCCCTCCTTGCCCACCAACGATTCTTACTGGCAGGAGAGCAAAAACGCCTCAATTGACCTGAGCGAGGTCATTGAAGGCGAAGGGGCTGAAGCCGTGCTTTTCATGACCTGGGGCCGGCGAAGCGGAGAATCCGGGACGCAGTGGCACCAATACGCCAACATCAATCAAAATTTCACCGCCATGCAGGAACGCCTCACGGAGGGTTATGTTCGCTTTGCTGAAAACATCACGACCGCCGGTCACACCGTTTGGATTGCACCGGTAGGTTTGGCGTACCAAACCGTTCATGACGATGTCGTCGCCGCGGGCGGTGACCCCACCGCTTCAGGCAACCTGTTCTACGACCTTTACACCTCGGACGGAAGTCACCCCTCGCTGTCGGGTTCGTACTTGGCTGCTTGCGTGCTGCACTCCACCGTTACGGGCGAAACGTGCGTTGGGAGCAACGATTCCATCGCCCTCTCGGCGAGCGTCAAACTCGAGCTCCAGCAGGCCGCCGATGACACCGTGTTCAATCAAACCGCTGGTATGTCGTACTATCCTTGGGAAGTTGGCGGGACGGCTGCTTTTGGCTTGGGTGCATCCGTACCGTCCGGCTGGTACCTTCAATGGGTTGACGACGAAGTGACCAATCTTGCAGCTGGAGCCTCGCAATCCGCCACGCTTTCCGTGACTGTACCCGCCGATGCAGCCCCTGATTTCTACGGCTTCCGCCTCACCGTGGGTTCGACCAACGGCAACGTAACCTCGCCGACCGTCCTTGTTATCGAAGTCCTCCCCGACGCCGATGTAGCGCTTGCCTTCCTCGACCAAGATGCCGATTTCCTTCCGGGGCAGAGCACCCTCGCCTCGGTGCAGGTGACCAACACCGGGAACACCCCGCTCGATATCGATTGGACGGTTGAAACTCCCGTTGGTGAGAAGTGCAGTGCTTCGCTGCAAGATGCGCAAACGTTGAACCTCCTGCCCGATGCGCAAACCACCGTTGCTTTGCAGGTGGACGTCGCCACCTCCGCCTCCAGTGCGGACACCTGCGAAGTGACGCTGTCCTCCCATGTCGCCGTCGAGGATACGACGCAACTGCTTGAGCAACTCGTCTTCGTGATCAACGTGGACGAGCGGGTCAATTTTTCGCTTTCCGGACCCGCCGCTCCCCTCTCGTTTGAACCCACCACCGGAGCGACGTACGAGGTGCGAATTCACAACGACGGTAGTGACGAAGCCGTGTTTTACCTCGACGTTGAGCCCGCTGGTGGATTGACCACCGTTCTCGTGACCGCCTCGGGCGTCACGGTGGCTCCCGGTGAGACCGGCATCTGGTCGGTCAACACCAAGGGCGACGCCGGGACGGCGGGTGCCTATGTCCAATCGTTCTCCGCAAGTTACGCCGGCCAAACCACCGACGTTTCCGTGGACATCCATCTTCTCGAGGTTCCTGAGGTCACGCTGACGGGTTCGGGTGAAGATCGCTTGCTCGTGGCCCCCGGCGGTGTGTCGTCGATGAACCTCTCCCTCACCAACACCGGTACCGCAAACCTCAGCCTCGCTTCGTTGCTCTCTGGCCTTCCAGCCGGCATCACGGCGAGCGTCTCCCCTTCATCGCTGACGCTCAACACCTCGTCGTCGGTGGTCATCCAGCTTACGGTCGAAGCGGCTGCGGGTGCTTCACCGGCGTCGCATGACGTGGACTTGACCTTTAGCGGCGATGGGGTTTCGGCCCTCTTTGGTTTTGATTTGGTCATCGTTGAACGCAGCGATGTCATCGCCAACGGGGTGGGTGATGTGCTGCTTGCAACCCCGACCCAAACCACCGAATACGTCGTCGACGTTACCAACCTCGGTACCCAAGCCGACGTTTACATGGTTGAATGGACGACGGAATCCGAAGGTACCTGGTACGACTTTACGGTCAGCCCAACGACGTTCCAGTTGAGTGCAGGCAGCACACAAACCGTCGTCATCGGTGTGCGTGAAGTGGGCCAAGGGGCCCCGAGCGAAGGCGTGGAACACGTCTTCACCGTCACTTCGACGAGCGATGCAAGCAGCACCGATTCCCTCGAGATCACGGTTCTGTCCGTGGTGGCCGACGCCAACCTGACCGTATTTGCCGACCAAGCATCGGCCAAGCCGGGAGAGACCGTCTACGGCTCGGTTGTGCTGACCAACACCGGGGCCAGCGAAGACACCTTCACGGTCACCACGGTCGGTACGGATTGCGGTCTGGATGCTTCGGTGACTCTTGCACCCGGCCTCTCCTCATCGTCGCTCGGTTGGTCCTGCGTCGTCCCGAACGATGCTGAAGCGGGTCAGCGAGGGTTGGTGTTCCGAGCCGTCAGCACGGTGCGCAGCAACATCGCCATTGAGCAGACAACGTACTACACGGTTGAAACGGATTTCCCCAGCAACACGCTCGTCGCCTTGGCCTTTGAAGAGGCCTCGTTGTCCCTTGGCGTTGACAGTTCGTCCTCGGCCGTCCTCAAGGTCCAAAACCTGGCCAACGCTGAGGTCTCAGGGTCCCTTGAGATTCTTGGCGAGGAAACAGGCGTTCTGCTCTTCGAGTGGACCAGGCTTTCCGACCAAGCCTCAACGAACTCGTTCACGCTTTCCCCCGGCTCGACGGTCGAGTTCAAATTGACCCTAATTTCCAACACCGCCCGCACAGCATCGACCGAGGTCGTGGTGCGTTCCACGGCGACCGGCGCAGGCGTGACGACCTCTGACCAAGCCCTCCCCCTCAGCGTCTCCATCGACGGCCCAGCCCTCCCGCCCAACGGCCTTGCCCTTCCCCTTGGGCTGACCGTGAGCCAACCCGTCACCCTCGGTGTCATGGGCTTCGGGTGGCTTGTCGCCGTGCTTGCACTGCGACGATTGCGAGGTCGCACGGACGCTGAAGAAAGCGAGAAACGCTTCGAAGAGGAGGTTGAAGACGAAGAGGAAGACGACGTCGAAGAGGCCTCAACCTTGGGCTATAACGAATGCCGATTGGACGGCGAGAGCAAGGTGAACTGTCCGACCTGCGATGCTCGTCTTGGCGTTCCCCGAGGCAGCACGCCACCGTTCCGATTTACCTGTCCGCAGTGCGAGAACAAGATTCGTGTTGTCGAATGATCAAAGCCGCTGCGCCACGAGCAAAAAGGCCGTGTGTCCAAACGGGCCGTTGACCGGTCGCATGCCGCCCTTCGAGGCGCGCCCCCACTCCCTTTCCATCAATTCGCCGGCCCATTCCACGGTAAGGCCGGCCGTTTCACACGCTTCCCAAGCACGTTCGAGTTGGGAGGTGACTGGACAATAGCATGCAAGGCGAGCCCCTGGTTTGAGCAGGCCTGCCGTGGCGGCAATCGCCGGTGGGTGGTCGGGCAAGTCGAGCACGATGGCGTCCACGGCCTTGACAAGTTGCTCAATGTCGTCCACCGTGTCTTCGATGAGCCCGGTGAGATGATGGTGGGTCGGGAACGCTGGCCAACATTGCTTCGCTCGTTCGAGGTTTTCAAGGCCAACCTCGGCGTGCTCCTGGCGAGGTTCCACGGTGATGTGAACGCCCTTGTCGCCAAGCACACGAGCGATGTAGAGGGACAAACCCGCACTTCCGATACCGGCTTCGAGGACGGTATCGCCCGGTCCCAAACCGAGGCGGGCGAGGAAGAACCCGGCGTCTTTGCATCCGATGGTTTGTGCTCTTCGCACCATGCCCCGAGCGAGCTCAGGAACCCGTGGAGCGAGCCGCTGCAATTCTTTTTGCCCGATCACCACGTGCTGACCAATGTCGATTTCGCGGAGGACTTCGGCTGCATTGAAGACACCAAGACCTTTGACCTTTTGCGGCTCATCTAGAACGGCAACGACGTAGGTTTTCCCGTTGCTTTCGCCAAGAACTGCCCATGCATCGGTCACGCTCCGGCCAGACCGGGCGAGGTGTTAAGGTTCTCTTTTCTGATCAAACCTCGGACCTCGGGCGCACCGAGGCTGGCAGGCGAGTCGCAGAAGCGAGTGTTTCATATACCCTCCAAAGCGTGACCGATACATGAAAACCGCCGTGCGCATGCTCGCCCTTACCATCGTCGCCGTCTTCCTCGGAAGTTTGATGTCCGGCATGATGGCAGAATTGTACCAACCTCCAACGGAAAGTCTCGATGAGGAGCCCCTGCTTCAGCGTGCATCCTCGGCCACCAGCCCCGGTCACGTGGTGTTTGCCCAATACCTCTCCTCCGACAATTGCGGACACTGTTCCAAGACCGGCGGTGGCTCCGATACTCATCACCTGCTCAAGGGGAATTTCCCCGATGAATACGTGTACGTGACGTACATGTCCCAATCCTACGGCGATACCGACACCGCCCGGGCTGGCAACGTTGCACCCTACAACTGGGCATGGTCCACCGGTGGCGCACCCGATGCCTACTTTGGCGACCGCACCGACAAGCGGCAATCTGGTGCATCGGCCAACTACGATACCTACGACTCCCTGTTCTCCAGCGGCGGTGGCATGCATTCCACGGTGAACGACTACGGCATGTCGGCAGCCGTCTCTCAGAACGGCAACAACTACGACATTTCCATCTCGTACAAATACACGGGATCGGCCACACCCGCCTCCAACATGAAACTCTACGCCGCCCTTGTTGACAAGGATTGTACCGGATATTCCTACTCCTCCGGTATCCCCCACGGCTACAACTGCTGGATGGCTTGGCTCACCGCCGGTGACACCTACAAGTCCAAGAGCGGTGGGTCGGGTTCAGCCTTCCACAGCGTGACGGTCTCCTCCACCGAAACCAGCCAGTATTGGACGTCGGTGCCCACCTCCGTCGTTCCCGGCGGTCTGAACAAGGCCGTCGTTGTCGCTGCCCTCATGAGCGGCAACCAAGTCTCCGTCGGCGGTTCTTCCCCTCACGTCTACCACGCCATCGACTCCACCATGGGGCCCAAGATGGACATCGGCGTGTCTGGCCTCCAGGTCAGCAACTCCCAAGGCACCTCCTCGTACATGCGAGGCGACACCATTACCCTGCAAGCCGATGTCAAGAACACGGGCGACTTGGATTACACCGACGGCGGTCAACTCCAATTCTTCTACAAGAACGGGGCAACCACCACGGCCATCGATTCGGTCAACATTCCCACCCTCAACGTCGCAGCAGGCTCCACGTACCTCACCGGTACAGCCACCTTTGACACCTCTTCCCTCCCAGCCAACGCTTGGTCCACGACCTTCGGGGCTCGTCTCGTCGGCTTGACCGGCGACATGGCCGCTGGCAACAACGTTGCGGAGACCTTGGTTGACCACGACCGGCCTCCGGTTGTTATGTCGCCCGAAGTCCTTGGTTCCATGACCGTTCAGCGCGGTGAATTCGTCACGCTCCTCGCCAAGGGCGATGCCGATGACAACGTCGACACCATCGATTCGATGACCTTCGACGTGGAAGTTTCGCCGGCTGGCCAAGGCGCTTGGGATGCCAGCATCGTGTCCGGTGGAGAGAACATCTTGTTCCGCGACTTGGCTTCTGAAGGTCGTGAATACATCATCACGCCCTCCATGAGCATGAGCGCAGGCGACTACGACGTGCGAACCCGTGCCGTCGACGCCCGCGGGCAAACCAGCGCTTGGACGGAGTTCTCCGATGCCTTCACCCTTGCGAACGGTCGCCCCACGGTGACCGCCGACCCCGTGCCCACCGTGATGTGCGACATCAGCACGAAGGTCAGCATGGCCGGCCACATCGTTGACCCCGAAACGCCGCTCACCGACTTGGCCGTCACGTCCACCAGCGACTACTTCGTGGCTTGGCATGCAGCCAGCGAAGAGATTGAAGTTCTCTTCCCGTATGAATCGGGTTGCGACGGCCAGAAAGGCATTGAAGTCAAGGTTGACGACGGTGGCGATTATAGCGAAACCGGGGAATTGCCCTACGGCACCCTTCTGTTCAACATCATCGAGAACGGCCAGCCCCGCTGGCAAGGTCTGCCCATTCAAACCGTTGAGGAAGGCGGTAGCGGCATTCTTGCGCTCAACACCTTCCTTTCCGACACGGACGACACCGGCGAGGCCGTTGACGCCTCTGGACTGACCCTCCAAATCATGGACAACACCAGCCCCGAAGCCATTGCGGTGGAACTTCGCGGCTCCACGCTCGGCTTCGAGACCGTGGACGACGACGTCAACGGCGAAACCACGGTGACCCTGCGAGCCAGCGATGGAGAGCAATACTCCGACCAAACCGTGACCATCCGCATCACCCCGGTCAACGACGCCCCTCGCATCGACATGACGGAAATCGAAAGCTTCTCGCTGAAGAGCGGGAAGCAGATGGTCATCAACCTGAAGAACCGCATGACCGATGTCGACAACTCCCTCGACCAAGCCTTCATTTCGGTGACGCCTTCTGAACCTGGTGCAGCTCGCTACAACATCCTTGACGGCAACATGATTCTGTTGTTTGAAGAGGTTGGTGAACAAACCGTCACGGTATCGGCCACCGACGGGTTCGCCACCAACACGTACATCATCACCGTCGATGTGTTTGACTCGTTGCCGTTCTACATCTCCAAGGTCGACGATGGCAGCGGCCACCTCTACGTGAACATGCAGGACACGTACGAGACGCAAACCCCAACGGCTTCGTTCTTCTTCACCGAAAGCGCACCAAGCTTCAACGTCGTTTCCGTGACGTGGTCCTTGTGCAACGATCTTTCCGGAACCTGCGACGGCTTCTGGGAGTACGACCTCGACCTGTCTCGCTCGAACATGGGCTGGACCGAGGAGATGAACATCCCCTCCGCTTACGGTGACGGCGGATACGCCCGAACCAACGGCATGCGAAACATGGACTACATCTCCCTGACCGTGCAGGCCGTTGACGCCTCGGGTCAAGAGTACAAGACCACGGACCAAACCAAGTGGTACACCACCGAAGCTCTTCCAGCGCCCGTTGACATGGAAGACGAGCTCCTTACCTGGTACGTCGCTGACCTGGTCGCTGACATTGAAGAGGTTGAATTGGCGCTCACCGAGAGCGGTGCAGACACGACCAACCTCAACGCACGATTGAGCGAACTCGAGGGCAAACTTGGTGTTGCTTGCGACGATCCCCGGGCCGATTGCCCAACCGAAGAAGTGCAGTCCAGCGGTGGAGATGCAGAGACCGGTTTGGACACCAACGTGATTCTCATCGTGATCGGCGTGCTGATCGTCGCTGCCCTGCTCGGCTTGATGTTCATGCGTGGCGGCGGCGGTTCAGAGGCTGAAGAGATGAAGTGGAACGAGGCTTCTCTGCCCGTCCACGATGCCGTGGCCAACTCGATGTACGGCGGTGCTCAGGACATCTTCCAACAGCCGGTTGCGCCCATCGCAGCCGTGGCTCCACCCCCCGCTCCTGCCGCTGCTCCTGCAGTGCCTCCACTCCCGCCCGGTGGTCTACCAGCTGGCTGGAGCATGGAACAGTGGGCCCATTACGGACAACAATACCTGGACCAAACGGGTCAACAGTGATTTGGAAACTTTATCACCCCTTGACCCGGGTTGTGTCAAAGCATAGCCCTAAAGGGGAGTGAGGAGAGGAGTAATCGTGACCGATGAAGCCGCGGAGCCGACCGAGGTGCCCGATGAGGCCCCGCTCGACGAAGCAGATTTTGATTCATTGACGACCGGTAACGACGAGACGGTGACCGTTTGGTCACCTGAACCGTCGGGTGCTGACGAGGTCCTTTCCTCCTCGGTTGAGGAATGGATCGCCACGGTTGAGTTTGAAACCACGGCCGACGTCCCCATTCCCGACCGTTTGGTCGACCAAGTCATCGGTCAAGAAGCCGGTTCTGTCGTCATCAAGAAAGCGGCGGAACAGCGCCGCCACATGCTGATGATCGGCGACCCCGGAACGGGCAAGTCCATGCTTGCGAAGTCCATGACCGACTTGCTTCCCAAAGACGCCCTTGAAGACGTCCTGGTTTACCCGAACGAGGACGATGAAAACGTCCCGAGGGTCCGAACCGTGCCCGCCGGACGTGCAGAACGCATCGTCAAGGTTCAGAAAGAAGCGATTCGGCAACAGCGTGAGAAATCCCAACGCATGCTGTTCATCGCTTTTGCCGCCATCGGATTCTTGCTCCTCATCGCCGCTCTCCAGTCCGGCGACTTGTTCACCTTGCTGTTCGGTGGCTTCCTGCTCGCCTTCGGGTACATGTTCATCCGAAGCCGACTCGGTGCCGTCGATGACAGCCGCATTCCCAAAGTGCTCGTGAAGCACGACCTGAACGAACTCCCCCCGTTCGTCGACGCCACGGCAACCCTGTCGGGCTCCCTGCTCGGTGATGTCCGTCACGACCCGTTCCAGTCGGGCGGTATGGAGACGCCCGCTCACGACCGTGTAGAGCCCGGCGCCATCCACCGTGCCCACAAAGGCGTGCTTTACATCGACGAAATCAACCTCCTGCGCTTGGAAGAACAGCAAGCTTTGCTGACGGCCATGCAGGACCGTGCGTTCCCCATCTCCGGCCGCTCAGAGCGCTCCAGCGGTGCTCTGACGAAGACCGAACCTGTTCCGTGCGATTTCATTCTCATCGCTGCAGGAAACCTCGACGCCATCCAAGGCATGCACCCGGCCCTCCGCAGCAGAATTCGTGGCTACGGCTACGAGGTCTACGTCAACTCGGAGATGCCCGACACCTCTCGCAACCGCCGTCGCCTGATTCGCTTCATCGCCCAAGAAGTGCTCCGAGACCAGGATACGGTTCGCGAAATCCCCCACTTTGACAAGAGTGCCGTCGCCATCATTCTCCGTGAAGCTCAGCGTCGGGCGGGTCGCCGAGGAAAACTCTCTCTGCGCCTTCGTGAACTCGGTGGACTGGTTCGCATCGCAGGAGACCTTGCCGTCGAAGCCGGTGCGCCCTTCACTTCTGCAGAACACGTCTTGGGTGCTCGCAACATCGCCAAGCCGCTTGAGCAACAGGTGGCCGACCGCATGATCGAACGCCGCCAGGACTACGCCATGCTGGTCAACAGCGGCGAACGCGTTGGGCGTGTCAACGGCTTGGCCGTTCTCGGTGCCAACTCGGGTCTTTCCGATTTCAGCGGCATCATGCTCCCCGTCGAAGCCCTGGTGACGCCTTCCCAAGGCGGAGGCGGAAAGATTCACGCCACCGGTGGTCTCTCGGACCTCGCCAAAGAAAGCGTGACCAACGTCAGTGCCGTCATCAAGAAATTGACCGGCAAGGACATTTCGGACTACGACATTCACATCCAATTCGTTGACACGCACGGTGTTGACGGTGACTCTGCCTCCATCACCATCGCTACCGCCATCATCTCGGCGCTTGAGAATATCCCCATCCGCCAAGACTTGGCCATGACGGGTTCGCTCTCGGTTCGTGGAGAGGTGCTCCCCATCGGCGGCGTAACGGCCAAGATCGAAGCCGCCGCACGTTCCGGTGTCAAGACCATCGTGGTTCCCCGGGCCAACATGCAGGACGTTTTGCTCGACGACCGATTTGAGAACATGGTCGAGGTGTTGGCGGTTGATACGCTCGATGAAGTCATGAAGTACGCCCTCATCAAGCACGACCAAAAGGCCGGCTTGGTCGAACGGCTGGAGGCGGTCATCGATCGCTTGACGCCGGACATCCAGAGCAAGATTTCGCTCGTATGAGCCGTCCACCAAAACGACGCTTTTCATGCGAGGCCGTGGTGCATTAGAAAAGGGGCTTGGCGTTGCCCAAGACGGTGAGCGAATGTCCTCAACGGTGAACGATGCGAGCAAGGGAGCCTTGTTGGTCCTTTTCTTGGTCACCATGATCGACATGATTGGATTTGGAATCATCATCCCCTTCCTCACCTACCTCGTCAAGGATTTGGCGGACGCTCAAGGCGTGGTCCAAATCGGGTTGTGGGTGGGCTTGTTGATGACCTCGTATTCCGTCGCACAATTCCTCTTTTCTCCGTTTTGGGGAGCCCTATCGGACCGTATCGGGCGACGCCCGGTTTTGATGGTGGGCTTGGTCGGCAACACGGTCTTTTTCACGGCGTTCGGCTTCTCGAACACCCTGCTCTTTGCGCTGGCCATGCGCTTTTTAGCGGGGGTTTTCAACGGCAACATCGCCGTGGCTCGGGCTTACATCGGGGACGTGAGCACGCCAAAACAACTGGCGACACGGATGGGGCTCATCGGCGCTGCCTTTGGCCTTGGATTCACCATTGGCCCCTTCATTGGGGGTGAATTTTCCAGCCCAGCTGAGCGATGGGACGTTTTTGTGGGCACGGTTTTTGACACCTACCCGTACCTCCTCCCCTGTGTGATCGCCAGCGTTCTCTCGGCGGGCTCGCTCGTGCTGGCCTACTTCAAACTCCCCGAGTCGGTACTCGTCAAGGAGGATGACGGTTCAGTCCCACGTCGTTCGTGGCGGTCGCACATGGGCGGCATGGCGAAGAATTCGGTCGCCATGTTGCGCACGTCCAGCATCGGTGCGATGATTTGGGTGTCCATGCTGTTCATCTTTGGCTTCACCGTCATGCATGCGGTGTTCATTCTGTACACCGAAATGAGCGTTGACCTCGGAGGTCTTGGCTTTTCAGAGCAGGACAACGGCCGCGTCTTCGCCATGATCGGCTTGCTCGGTATCCTCACCCAAGGCGCTCTCATCGGTCCGTTAACTCGAAAATTCGGAACCCGCCGCCTCATTCCCATCTCCATCCTCGTCACCGGTACGGGACTGACCCTCCTGCCTTACACCCAGGCTTCCATGGCTTGGTTGCAGTTGCTGGTTGTCTGCAGTTGCATCGCTGTGGGCAACGGTCTCTTCCAGCCGTCCTCGAGCACCTACCTCACCCGTATCGCCAGAGAGGAAGGCTACGACCTGGGCGTGGTCATGGGTGCGCAGGAATCCCTTGGGGCGTTTGCCCGTATCCTCGGACCGCTCTCCGGCGGTTTTGTATGGGAATTGACTTCGGGAGGCTCCTATCCGTGGGACTACCATACGGCCTTCCATTTGTGCGGACTGCTCATGATTGTCTCCGCCGTGCTCACGCTTCGCTTACCGCCTCTTTCCATGGTCGGCGAGGGTGTAGATGCTCCAAATTCTGCAGAGAAGTCTTGAAGAAGCCATCGGGCGTGTCAACGCTATGGAGGACCGTTCTGCTTGGAACACCCAGCAGTTCCGCAACCGGTTGACGGTTCTCTCGCATGCCGCCATCATCATGACCCTCGTGACGGTTTGGCTGATTCAACTCATCGATGTTCTCCAGCCGTTGTTCATTGCGCTCGGCATGTACTTTGTTCTCAAACCGGGTGCCGATTTCCTCTCGAAAAAGGGCTTTCCGCTCATGCTCTCGTACATCACGATGCTGATGCTCGCCATCCTTATCGTGCTCAGCGCCGGCTTTTTCGCTTACCAACAAACCGCCTCCTTCCTGGATGACGACGAACGCATGGACGAATACACGGACAAACTCAACGAGCGATGGGCGGATGTCAAGGGACTCCCGCTCATCGGCAAAAGCCTCCTTGATTCGGGCGCTACCGTAAACGGAACGTTGGACGAGGACCTTGGTAGCATGGGTGTGCTCTCGGAAGGTTCGGGCCTCACCGATGCGATGGGGAGCCTGCTTTCCAGCGTGGGGTTGTTCTTTGTGACCGGTGTCACGGTGCTGTTCTTTTTGCTCTTCATCATCTTCGAAGCCAGTTTGCTTCCCGGTCGCATTGAACGAGCCTATCCGGGCGGTGCGAGCGAACGCGTCCACATGATACGTGACCAAATTGAAGCAAGCGTCAACACCTACGTGGTTGTGAAAACGGGCGTCGGTTTTGGAACCGGTGTTTGTGCGGGCATCATCATGCTGGCGTTTGGCATTGACCTGTGGTTCACTTGGGCACTGCTGACCTTTTTGCTCAATTACGTGCCCTACATCGGCTCCCTGCTGGCGACCATCCCGCCGCTCATTCTCGGCTTTATCCTGCTCGACCCTTCGCTGCTCATCCTCCTCTCGGTGTTGCTGTTGACCAATCAACAAATGTGGGGCAACGTCATCGAAACCCGCTGGGCCGGTCGTGCATTGGACATCTCCCCTGTGCTCCTCCTTGTGGTGACGGCCTTCTCGTTCTGGGTGTGGGGCATCATCGGCATGATCCTCTCCATCCCCTTGGTGGTCATTTTGAAAATCGTCTTGGAAAACATCGACGCCACCCGCCCTCTCGCTATTTTGCTCTCCGAGCGGGCGCCCACCCTCGAAGAAGCCTGGCGTGAGGCCATCAAGGACGGTCGCATCACGGCGTACGAAGAGCGGATGTTGAGCGATCTTCAGGTGGTGCTTGGGTACAGCGACGAGGAGGTCAAGTTGCTGTCTGCTCGGATAGCAGCTGAATATGCGCTGCGTCGCGGCCGATTGACGACCGACCAAATTTCCCTCATTCGGGTTGGTATCAACGCCATGGGCAAGCACGAAAAATGGCGACAACAATTCGAAGACCTCGTGACTGAGGGAAAACTCAGCGTCAAGGAACGGTTGTTCCTTGGAAAACTTGTCTTTGCTCTCGACTTCGCCGAAGAGGAAGAGTAAGGTTTCTTCGGATAAGCCTTGCAGGCCCGACAGCATTCGCCGTTTACTTCCCGTTCAACGGGATGCGTCGCTCAAAGCACTTCGGTCAAGATGCGCTCGAGTTCGGTATTGATGGTCAAGATCAGTGTTCCAAATTCGGGTGGAATGTTGGGGTCCTCGTAGAGTTCTTCGAGTTTTGATTGGGCCATGGCGATTCGAACGTCCAATTTTTTGCCTTTGTTAAGCAACCATTGGTCGCAGGCTTCCTTCGCTTGTCGACGGATGTTTCGGGGGACTTTGGGGTCGTCAATCTGGTTGATGACGGTAGCAACTTGTTCCAATCGTTCTTCGATGTCCATCTTCTTCACCCACAAGCACGCATCTTGGGCTAACGGGTGGCCGTCTTTAAGTTCATGGCCGCGGTGGTTTGTCCATGGAGGCGACCAACGAGGCCATCTTGGGATGGACACGTGTTGCCGTTCTTCTCCTCGGCATGGGTTGGGCCGCATGGATGGACCACAAAGCTCGTCGTGTTCCCAACGAGCATTGGGTGGTTTGGGCCAAACCGGCCATTTTCATTTGGGCGTTGGACTTGATGGTCCAAGGGGCCGACTGGACGATTTACTTCACGGCGGCGGGAGCGGTTGCTTATGCGAGCGTCGCCGTTTTTGGCCGACCCACGGTGCGCGATGCCATCGCAGGTTCGTGGATTGACCGGGTGTTTTTGCTTTGGTACCTGGCAGCCTTGGTCGGTGTCGTTGCCGGAGCCTTGCGCTACCAAAGCACCTCCCCCATGGATGTCTTGCTCGGGGACGGCGACCCCTTGGGTGTGCTTTGGTGGCGGACCTTTGGTGTGTTCTTCATCGTCTTTTTCATCGACGCTGCTTGGCGTTTGCGCCTTCTCCACGGAGGGGCCGATGCCAAGGCGTTGATGTGGGTCACGTTGGTCTTCCCTTCGTGGGCCACCGTCCCGCTACCTCTTGCCTCAAGCGATGTTGCATCGGTTGTTTCGCTTCCCGTGAGCGTCGCCTTGCTGATTTGGGGAGGTTTGGCGTTCTTGGCCATCCCGTTCATCATGATGGCTCGCAACATCCGCTGCGGATTCATCCGCGGTTTTGGCGATTTGAAACTGGCTTGGCACGCTTCAATGCTGCCGTTGGACGAGGTTGAGCAACGCCACGTGTGGCTCCTCTCCGACACGATCGAAATGCCCGACGGGAGCGTGCAGGTCGTCCATCACGCACGAGCACCCCGCATCACGCCCAGCAGCGACGCGCTTGCTGCCCAAGTCCACCGTCTGAGGGAACTTGGTGTGGAGCGTGTTTGGGTCAGTTTCAAGATGCCGTTGCTGGTGTTTTTGTTCCCAGCCGTGCTTCCGCTCGTCCTGTTGGGAGATCCAACAGCCTTGTTTTTGGCGTGGATGATGTAAGCGAATCAGTTGCCCTTTCGCTCGATGTTCTTTGGACGAAGGCCCTTGTAACTGCACTTTCGGCAGCGCACGGCCCGGACAGCGTTGCGCGCATTGCAGCGCATGCAGATTTTGCGGTGAAGCATGCGGGCTTCTGCTTCGGGGAACCGTGCCATGAAGCGTGCGACAAAATCCCCCTATTTAATCGCAACCGCCCCGTTTGGCTATCTTCAAGGACGAGGAGTTCCTCGGTAAACCGTGAAGGTGACCCGACTCCCCGGAATTCACCATGACGGAAACGTCGTTCTGGTCTCTGGGAAAGCCGGCCATGTTCTCATCGATGCGGGGACTTCGTGGTACCAAGCGCTCCAAGTGGAACGGATTGAGGGCTTGCTCAACGGGGCAACGCTCGACCGTATTTTGCTGACTTCACGTCGTTTTCCAGTGTCTGGAGGTGCTGCCCATCTTGCCGAGGCCTTTGATGGAGCTTCGGTTCACATTCATCCCGACGGGCAGGCCAGCCTTGAGACGGGGGACTTTTTCACCACCTGGGCCAACCGGTACGACTCCGACATGCCTCGAACGCCAACCTCTCCCGTTTTGCCCGATGAACTGTTTCTGCTTGGCGACGGTGAAATCCAAGCGGTCCCTCTCCCCGGTCATGCTTCAGAGGGTTTGGGCTACTATTTGCCCAATCTTGGAACGATGGTCGTGGGTGCTCTTCTTCCCCGGGCTGACCGGCCCACTCGATGGGATCTGCCGGGCGGTTCCTTGGTCGATGTCGTCGCCAGTCTCCAAACGCTGAGGTCGTTGAATCTTCGTTCACTCGTGCCGCTTCAAGGGCCTGCAATCCGTGGTAAATCCCACATCAAAGAGGTGCTTGACCGACATTTGTCGTTTTTCCAAACCGCCGTTGACAACGCTGGAAAAGCCCCGACCTCCTGGCACCGGCCCGCACCGACGGCTTTGTGGCACACGCCGATTTCGGCATGGCCTCTTGAAGAACACGAACAGATCTAGGCAGGATTTGGAAGGACATAACTCCGGTCGAGCCGTTTGTAACGCTTGACATGAAACGCTTCGGAGGTGTTGGTGACGTTGTGGTGGCTTCCGTCCCATGAGCGGACATGGTGCACCCAGCCGCTACGGACATGCACCAGGTCGCCTTCAAGGTGCAAACTTGAGACGGGTCCGTCGATGCTGAACACCATCCGTGTCCGCTCCGTTGAACGTTCGTCGAGGGACCAGACTGCACCGTGTTGCGTGCCGACCAGAAAATGCATGCTGCCTTCTGCGACCAAGCAAACGGCCCGAATGCACCCCGAAGCCAACGTGTATTTGGCGACGGTTTCCAACCTGGGGAGGGTGAGCACGTGAAGCTCGCCATCAGCGCACCCGATCACCGCCGTGTCCACCTGCCCCATGGGACCGCGGAGCGCGAGAAGCACCGTCGGAAAGCCTTCCAATTTGGTTCGTTGGGGTCGTCCGTCAACGGGTTTCCAGGAGACGGTCCCGTCGTTCATGGCGACAAGAAGGCCGTCGGAAGTCGTCAAACTTCGCACGATGCTGCGTTGGTTCATGCACCAACAGGTGAGCAGGGGGTAGAGGGTTGTTGCGCACACCCTTGGACTGAAGGTAAAAGTGAACCTCAGTACATGTCGTCGTTCTTGTTTTCCTTCTTCCACTTGCGGTAGCACGACTTGCAGACCCGAACTCGGCCTTTGCGGGCTTGGTAGCCGCTTGACCCCCACATGTCGATGGCGTCGTCAATGGACAAGGAGCGTCCACCTACGGCTTTGTCGGCGAAGTTTTCACATCCACGTATTCCACAAGGCAGTTCGCCCTCAAACTTCGTGGCTTTCTTCGTCGTGTCTTCCTCACCGGCGTCTTTGCGGTGCTTGCGGGCCTTCGCCTTGAATCCCATGGCCGCTCCCTTCCTCGGCTTGTTCATCAAGGTTGGGTCGCTCACTGAAGGTTTTGGTAGGTCCGGATTTTCTCGAGCAGGTCGTCGAAGAGTCGGAGCAAGCCTCGCAGGGTGACCTCGGAGACGTTGGCGACCGCACAAACCTCGGATTGGGTTCGTGGTGAACCCGTTTCGTTGGAGGCTTTGTAGATCAGTGCCGCAGCGACGCCCATCGGTTTCTTGCCTTGCCAGACGTCGTCGTGAGGCTTGATGGTGCTCCACAATTCGTCCAACGGAGTGCGGATGCTGGGCTCAAGACCGAGGTCGGAGATGAACTTGTCAAAGTACTCGTCAGGACCGGTGATCTTGTGCATGTTGAGTCGACGCGAGACCTGGCGAATCAATCGTGAAAGGTCTTTTTCGGTGATGTCGAACGCCCCAGCGATGTCAGGGATTTGACGAGGCAGTTCTTCCTGCCGAGCGACCAAGTAGGTGCAAGCTGCCGTGACACCGGCGATGGAGCGGCCGGTGACGAAGCCTTCGCCGGACAATCGACGGTAGAGGCGAGCCGCTTCTTCTTGGAGTGGTGCGGGCAGCCCGGAGCGGTCTCGAATGAATTGGTTGGCCTTCACGAGGTTCCGCTCTCGACTCTTTCGGGTCTTGGAGCGCTCGTCGATGACCCGGCGGCGTCGCCAATCTCGGCGGGCCTGGGAACTCATGCCGTGACGTGAGGCGATGCCCGTGTTGAGGTCGCGCACGTCGATGGTGGTGTTCAGACCCTTGTCGGCCAAGGTGTAGGTCATCGGACGTCCAACCCGAGATCGGTCCTCGCCGTTATCGCGGTTGGTCCATTCTGCTCCGGGGTCGGGAACGTTTTCCTCGACCACCAATCCGCAATCTCCGCAGGTGATTTCGCCACGGGAGATGTCGAGGTTCCAGTTGACTGCGCCGCAATCCTCGCAAGGGCGGGTGTGTCCGTCAAGCGTGCGCCGGGACGGTCGTTCTGCACCGATGCCACGGTGGGCGGTGGTTGGTGCGGGAGCGGTGTTTGTTTCGGATGTATTCGTTTGCTTCATCTTCTCAACTCCTTGTTTAGTAGTGGGGTCTCGTGTTATTTAAATCCGAGGTTTCTTTTCCAACACTAAGTTCCTCTCAAGTCATCGCTTTTTTGGTCGGTTCCATCGGCTGAATTGATTGTAACTTCACTCAAGTTAATATAAAGCGTCGTTCTTCGTCATGCGGTTTTGTTCGGTTTTCTCGCCGGTAGTTTTCAAAGCCCGTCAACACAGGGTTCAAGGACGGCCTGCTTTGCCCGAAGGTTGGAGAGATACCATGCCAGCGACCGTGATTCTCGGTGCTCAATGGGGTGACGAAGGCAAAGGAAAGCTTGTTGACCGTTTGGCCGAGCAAGCCACGTGGGTTGCTCGCTTCCAAGGCGGCAACAACGCCGGTCATACCGTTGTGTTGGGCGACCAAGTGCTCAAATTCCATCTTTTGCCGTCCGGAATCACCCGTAAAGAATGCCACCTTGTCCTCGGTGATGGCATGGTCATCGACCCGTGGGTACTCGATACCGAACTCACCGGTTGGATGGAATCCTCGGGTGAGGACCCCCGTGGGGAGCGGCTCTTCATCAGCGAGCGCGCCCACATCATCCTCCCCTACCACCGCTTCATGGACAGTTTGGACACCAAAATCGGGACCACGGGGAGGGGCATTGGCCCAACCTATGCCGACAAAATCAACCGCGTGGGCCTTCGGTTTGGTGACGTTGTCGAGGTGCTCGGCGATGCTGGGTGGACCGCTTCTACCGCAGCACGGATGAACGCTTCCCTCGAGGCAGCGGGGTCCTCCGAGCGCATCACCGAGGAAGGGCTGGCAGCGGACATCGCTTGGATCCATGCAACTTACGCCACGTCCATCGGCAACACCGGTCTGATGTTGGACAACGCCCTGAAACTTGGCGAACACGTCATTCTTGAAGGCGCTCAAGGGTGTTTGTTGGACATCGACCAGGGCACGTTCCCGTTCGTCACCTCTTCGGTGACGTCCAGGGGCAACGCCACCCACGGTGCAGGCATTCATCCCGGGCACGTCGAGGACGTGATCGGCATCACCAAGGCCTACATCACGCGGGTTGGGAACGGCGCCATGCCGACCGAACTTGACGACGAAGCGGGTCAACACATGGGCAAGGTTGGACACGAATTCGGAACCACCACCGGGCGGCCGCGTCGCTGCGGTTGGTTCGATGCCGTGGTCATGCGTCACGCTCAGCGCATCAACGGCTTTACGGGGCTCGCCCTTACAAAATTGGACGTCTTGGGAGGCCTTGACGAGTTGAAAATTTGCGTCGCCTACGAGTTGGACGGCAAGGAAATCACCGAATTGCCTTCAACGGCTTCTGCATTGGGCCGTTGCAAACCGATTTACATCTCCATGCCCGGCTTCCCAGCCCTCTCCCTTTCGGAATGGCTGGCCATGGCGGTTCACGCCAACGAGTCGGGGAAGGGCATCTCGGTTCTTCCTGCGGCGGCCCAGCACTACATTGCGAAACTCGAAGCCCTCGTTGGCGTCCCCTGCACGAGCGTTGGCGTTGGCCCAGACCGAGACGCAACCATTGACTGCCTTTGAGGCGTGCGCATTCCCGTTGTGAGGGTGAACGCTGGCCTGTAGAGGTGAAGGCTCAAAAGGGAGCGGCTCACCGCTCGGCTTACAAGGGCGCTTAGCTCAGTTGGAAGAGCGTCTGGTTTGCAACCAGAAGGCCGGGGGTTCAAATCCCCCAGCGTCCACCATCCCTTTTTGGCTTCGCAGGTGTGGGTGTTTTTTTTTATTAAGAAACATGACGCCTATGGATCTGAATCCCTCGGTCGATGCCCACATAACGCTCAATCGCGTCGAATCACTTCGGGGGGAACGTCCCCATTTCACACGGCTGAAAAGAGGCCGTCATTTCAGTGATTCGTGGCTATTGTGGCCCGAACAACGGTTGTAAC
>JAURDA010000116.1 GCA_030828165.1 Candidatus Poseidonia sp. | reverse complement strand
TCCATTATCAAACTCTCGCTGATATCAGCCATACTAGCCATTTGATACTTGAGTTTGTTCATGTTGTTCAAACTAAATGTAAGCAGGTTGCGTTTTGCAGTTTGTCTTAGCATGGCAAGAAAATCGTACCAGTCGCCTTTGTCACCTGGATCCATACCTTTGCCTAAGTTATCACCGTAGTAGACTTCTAGATCATTGTCTCCGTTGATGAGTACAACAACTGTGCCATATTCATTGCCGTTTGTACTAAAATTAAATGAGAATAGATCTGCTTCACTGGGATTTACTGTAGGTTTACCCATTGAATCCAAGCTCTTAGGATCTAAGTCTCTAGTAACTAACAAATCATAAATTTGTTGTGATGCTGTGTTTTCTTGTGCCATGTACGTATTTATTAAAACATTGCCACAAACGGCATAGGTTCTAATGTTTCCTCGCTAAAATCTGTAAGGTGTGAATCAAGTTCTTTGTGATAGCTGGTCAATACTTGTAACATACGTA
>JAURDA010000011.1 GCA_030828165.1 Candidatus Poseidonia sp. | reverse complement strand
TCGATGAACCTTCCATTGGGTTGCACCAGCGGGACAACGACCGTTTGTTGAAGACGCTGCGGGAATTGAGCGATTTGGGCAACACTCTTCTTGTCGTGGAGCATGATGAAGATACCCTTCGCCAAGCCGACTGGCTGTGCGACCTTGGCCCGGGAGCTGGATTGGAGGGTGGCGAAGTCGTGGCGAACGGACCGCCCGAAGAGGTCATGAAGGTCGAGGCCTCGGTGACCGGGGCGTACCTTAGCGGACGAAGGTCCATTTCGTGGCCCACAAACCGCGTAAAACCGGGCAAAAAACACCTCGTGGTCAAAGGGGCTCGTCACAACAACTTGCAAAACATCAGCGCAACGTTCCCTCTCGGATGCATGACCGCCGTCACCGGCGTCTCGGGTTCCGGAAAGTCGTCCTTGGTTTCGGGCATCCTCGCCCCCGCCTTACAACGTGCGGTGCACCGAGCAGAAACCGTCCCCGGGCGCCATTCAAGCATCGAAGGGGTTGAGCACGTGGACAAGACCATCATCATCGACCAATCCCCCATCGGCAGGACGCCTCGGTCAAACCCCGCCACCTACACGAAGGTGTTTGATGAAATTCGCAGTTTGTTCGCCGACACAAAACTCGCCAAAGAGCGCGGGTACAAACCCGGACAATTCAGTTTCAACGTCAAGGGGGGCCGTTGCGAAGCGTGTTCCGGCGGAGGCTCAATCAAATTGGAGATGAACTTCCTTCCCGACGTGTGGATCACCTGCGACATCTGCGAGGGCAAGCGCTACACTCGAGAGTGCCTTGAGGTCATGTGGAAGGGCCGCAACATCCACGATGTGCTGGAAATGCCGGTGGCCGATGCGGTTGAATTCTTCAAGAATCACCGGAAGATTCACCGCACCCTCGAGACCCTCAATGCGGTGGGTTTGGGATACATTCGCTTGGGCCAACCTGCAACGACGCTTTCGGGCGGCGAAGCTCAGCGCGTGAAACTTGCGAGCGAACTGCGGCGTATGCCGAACAAACACACGGTCTACATCTTGGACGAGCCCACCACGGGACTTTCCCTGAGCGATGTGGCAAAACTGATCGAGGTGCTGCACCAACTCCGAGACAAAGGTCACACGCTGGTCATCATTGAACACCAACTCGACGTCGTGAAATCGTGCGATTGGGTCATTGACTTGGGCCCCGATGGAGGTGAACGAGGCGGACAAATCATCGCCACAGGGACGCCAGAGGCGGTGGCAGCCAACGAAAACAGTCCCACCGGACATTTCCTCGCAAAGATGCTAAACAATTGAGAGCGCAGACTACAAAGAGCGCATTCAACAACGGCAACATGCCCTCAAGGGCGCGGTGCACCGTATGCCTCTAACTCGCGTGGAAGTGACGCCTCGGCAAGGGGAAGGAATGCGCGATGTTCGTGGCGACGTCGTCCGTCGCCAACTCATGGCTGACCATGGCATTGAGGTGCAGGATGTCCGAACGGTTTGCGGGTATTTGATCGAAGGGGACACGTCCTCCGAGGCCATTGCAGCGAGGGTTGACGATGTGTTTGCCGACCCCATCATCGAACACGGAGCGACCAATGAACTGATGCTCTCTTCCGCGTTTTTCGAGACCGTTCCCGAAGGTGTCGTATCGGTGGGTTTCAAACCGGGAGTCACCGACAACCCGGGAAAGGCAGCGACCGACGGTTTTCTGACGTTGTTTCCCGACGACCGCAACGCACGCATTGCGACGTATATCACGTACGCCTTCTACGGTTTGCCCGAAGGGTGCGACCTCCAATGGCTGGCGGGAACGTTGCATAACGGCCTGATTGAACGGACTGTGGTGGCGACGGCCGAGCAGTGCACGGCGCGAGCATGGCCACAACTTGACTACCCGACGCCGCCCGAACAGGTGTTCATCGAACCCCAACCCGTGAACCTCGAAGTCAGCGACGACGAGCTTGAATCCATTTCGACCCAAGGCCTGCTCGCCCTCAATTTGGCTGAAATGCAGGCAATTCAAGCCCACTACCGTGACCCGCAAACCCGTGCAGTTCGAAAGGCCGCAGGCGTTTCACCGGATGCACCAACGGACGTTGAACTCGAATGCCTCGCCCAAACGTGGAGTGAGCATTGCAAGCACAAGATTTTCGCCTCAAAAATCCATCACGTTGATGAAGAGACGGGCGAAGACACGGTCATCGATTCCCTCTTCAAAACACACATCATGAAGCCAACACATGATATGCAAAACGAGGTCGACTGGCTTCTCTCGGTGTTTCACGACAACTCTGGCGTCATTGCTTGGGACGATGAATGGAGCGTATGCATGAAAGCGGAAACCCACAACTCTCCCTCTGCGCTGGACCCTTACGGGGGAGCCATGACCGGAATTGTCGGCGTAAACCGTGACATTCTCGGCACGGGCCTGGGCGCTCGCCCCATCGCCAACACGGACGTGTTTTGCTTCGGCCCTCCCGACTGGGAAGGCGACTTGCCCGACAACCTGTTCCACCCCTCGCGGGTGCTGCGGGGCGTCCACGCAGGCGTACGCGTGGGCGGAAACGAATCTGGGATTCCAACGGTGAACGGGGCAATTGTCTTTGATGACCGCTACATTGGGAAACCGCTGGTGTACTGCGGGACCGTCGGGATCATGCCCAGAACCCTTGGGGACGGTCGCCCCTCCCACGTGAAAACCCCCGTTGCGGGGGACATCGTCTACATGGTCGGCGGGCGAGTTGGTTACGACGGCATTCACGGGGCGACGTTTTCTTCGCTTGAATTGACGGAGGAATCCCCCTCAAGCGCCGTCCAAATCGGTGACCCCATCACCCAAAAGAAAATGCTTGACATGGTGCTTGAAGCCCGTGATGCTGGGCTGATATCATGCATTACCGACAACGGCGCAGGCGGGCTCTCGTCCTCCATCGGAGAGATGGCAGAATACACGAACGGATGCGAAATTGACCTTGCAAAGGTTCCGCTCAAGCAAGCGGGGCTTTCCCCATGGGAAATTCTCGTTTCGGAGAGTCAAGAACGCATGACCATCGCCGTACGGCCCGAAGACCAAGCAGCGTTCGAAAGCCTCGCTCATCTCCACGAGGTCGAGGCCACTCCGGTGGCCACGTTCACGTCCACCGGCGTCTTCCATGTTCGCTACAACGAAACAACCGTAGCCTACTTGCCCATTGAATTCCTTCACGACGGCGTGCCGCAACTCGAACTTGAATCGGCTTGGGCGCCTCCTGAACACCTTCCATTTGCCCCACCGAAGGACGCCGATCACAACCGGTTGCTGTTGGGGATGCTTCAACGCCCGAACATCGCCAGCAAGGAAACATGGGTTCGTCAGTACGACCATGAGGTCATCGCCCAAACCGCCGTGAAACCCTTCGTCGGTGTTGAGCGGGACGGACCGGGCGACGCGGGCCTCATCGCACCGCTCCACGGCAACCCCCACGGACTGGTCATCTCCTGCGGCATTGCGCCGCGATACTCGGACATCGATGCTGGGGCCATGGCCGCTGCCGCCATTGACGAAGCGGTTCGTAACGCCGTCTGCGTGGGGCTTGATGTTGACAAAATGGCGGGTTTGGACAACTTCTGTTGGCCCGACCCCATTGAGTCGACCAAAACCCCCGACGGCCGGTTCAAACTCGCCCAACTCGTGCGAGCCAACCGGGAACTGGAACGCGTCTGCCGAGCCTATCGCTTGCCGTGCGTCAGCGGAAAGGATTCCATGAAAAACGACTACGGCTCGGGCCCGGACAAGATTTCCATCCCCCCAACCCTCCTGTTTTCGCTCTTTGGCGACCACCCCGATGTCCGCTTCACGGCCACGAGCGACTTCAAACAGGCCGGCGATCGGGTGTACCTAGTGGGGTCGTCCCGCCAAGAATTGGGCGCTTCGGAAGTGGCGTTCATGCTGACCGAATCCGGGGCATCGCCCGGCATTGGTGGAACGGTCCCGCAACTGAACCACCCCCAAGACAACCTCGCGACGTACAGGGTTCTTGCCAACACCATCCGGCAAGGTTTGGTTCGAACAGCTCACGATTGCAGCGAAGGGGGCCTTGCCGTTGCGCTGGCTGAGATGTGCATTGGTGGGCGGCTCGGTGCTGAAATTGATGTGGACGGCACCGGCGAAGGCGACCTTTGGGGCCGACTTTGGGGCGAATCCTTGGGACGCATCGTCGTTGCCGTGGCCCCCGAAAACGACGAAACGTTCCGCACGGCCATGAAAGGTCATCCGCTTACGGTCCTCGGGAACGTGAACGAGACGGACGCTCTGGTGGTCGTGGACGGCGATGAGGAACTCATCGCCTCACCGGTCGATGCCCTTGTTGAGGCTTGGAAAGGGACGTTGGATTTGACGGGAGGTGTTGCCTGATGACTCCTCATGTCGCCGTTTTGTTCGGTTTTGGAATCAATTGCGACCACGAGACAAAAGCCGTGTTCGAACTTGTTGGAGCCACGGCGGAGCGAATCCACGTCAACCGTTTTGTTTCGGGCGCCGCATCGCTCTCGGACTACGACATTCTCGCCGTTCCCGGGGGCTTCTCGTTCGGTGATCATTTGGGAAGCGGGCGACTCTTGGGCAACCGGATGCGTTTTGCCATGCGCGACGCTCTGCGAGCGTTCGTGGACGCCGGCAAACCCATCATCGGTATTTGCAACGGGTTTCAAGTGCTGGTGAAAACCGGCCTTTTGCCGGGTCCCGAAGCCAACCAGTCCCCGGATTTCATCCAGCGGGCCAGTCTCACGTTGAACGATAGCGGACGTTACGAAGACCGGTGGGTGACCTTGGAATTTGACCCCGAAAGCCCCTGCATCTGGACGAAGGGCATGACGCGAATGGAATGCCCCGTCCGTCACGGCGAAGGCAAGTTCGTGATGCCGTCGGCCGAGGATTTGGACCGGCTTGCGGCCAACCGTCAGTTAACGGTGCGGTACGTGGACCCCAAAGCCCCCGCCGACACCCACTCAAGCGATTCGGTTTTGCCGTACCCGATCAGTCCAAACGGAAGCATGCGAAACATTGCAGGCATTTGCGACAGCACCGGCCTCGTGTTTGGGCTTATGCCGCATCCCGAGGCCGTGTACGCTCGCTGGCTCCATCCCAACCACACCCATCCTTCATCGAAGGCCGTTGGCGACGCGATGGACGGCTGGGAGGGCGAAGGACTGCAACTCTTCCGGAACGCCGTTGACCACGTTAAAGCCACACGTCAGGGATGAAGCATGCCCGAGGTGGAGCGCCAAACCTCCATCGACGCATTGCGCGGTTTGGCCGTGCTGCTGATGGTGATGGTGCACGCCGCAGCAACATGGACCCCAGCAAATGCATCGGAGTTGACGGTTTTAGCGACCGTCGTCTCCGGTTTCGGCGGACTCGCCGCTCCCTTGTTTGTCACGTTGTTTGGTTGGGGCCTTCTTCAGCGTTCGCGAACATGGTCGGAGCGATGGCGGCAGGCGGCCTTTCTTTTCGTCTGCCAGGCAGGAGTCAACCTTTCAGCGCCCCATTTGTTCCAACCTTTCACACCAGGCGTCCTTTCGCTGATGGGGTTGATGATTCTCTCCGAGCCCTTGTGGGCGGCACCATGGCGAACAGGTCGAACCCCGTTCAACGTCTTCCTCATCGTTGCGGCGACCATGCTCGCCTTCCTTTGGTTCGCACATCCTCTGCAGGGGCCTTCCAACTGGGATGCACGGGTTGAAACGGCAACCGCTTTCGATATCGCATCGCATTTGCTTTTGACGGGCACGTATCCGTTGCTCCCTTGGGTTCTTTTTGGTGCGTTTGGTGCAACAATCGCTCTCCAACGGGGACGCCGCCCCCTCGTTTTCACGTTCGCCGTTGGGATGGGAATTTCGGCGGTTGTGCTGTTTCTGGCACTTTCAACCAACACGCCATGGGCGTTGCCGACCGGCGAGGCCGCCCTGACGTTTTTTCCAGCAAACGGTCCGTTTTTGATCGCCGCCTTGACCGGCGTGAGCCTGTTTTGGTTGTTGGTTGATGGCAGAACGTGGATGAACGGGTTAGCGGGGGCCGGACGATGCAGCCTCACCCTCTACGTCGCTCATTTCCTCCCGTTGTTTTGGCTGCATACCTTGGACGAGCAGGGCTCGTGGACGCTCAATCTTTCCATGGCCGTTACGGTGGTTTACACGGCAACGTGGATGGTCGTTGGAACGTTCTGGTGGAAACAGCGCCCTCAGTGGACGCTCGAGGCTGCTTGGAGGCGTTGGAGTCGCCGCCCAAGCTCACCGTTGCATGAGCAGGTGGTACGCGTCGAAGGCGTAGAACACTGAGAACCCAAGCATCACCGTGCCGCATCCTGCAAGCAGGCGTTTGTAGGCGGCCACGGAAAGGTCGTCGCTTGCTCGGTGAATCGCATAAGCCACACCAACCTTGGTCAACATGAGCGTGACGAGGAAGGACACGGCGTAGGCAACGGGAGCAAGGAGTTCCTCTTCGACCACGGAGGCCATCAAGGGTCCTCCGATCAAGAACCAGAAGACGTACACGTTGGGGTTAAGCAGGTTGGTCACGACGCCTCGCAGAAACGAGTCTTTGGGCAGGCCCGACTCGATTGTCCCGGGGGCGGGGGGCTCGAGCCGGAAGCATTCCAGGCCCATCTTTGCGAGAAAGAGAGCACCGGCAACGGTGATGGCCAGCAGCACCGACGGGTTTGTCGCAATCCACGCCGCAGCGAAGAGGCTCAGAATGACCAACGGCCCGTCCGAAAAGATCGGGGCGGCCGCTGTCCAAACTCCAGCACGCAACCCTCCAGAGAGGGTTTCTCGAATCACCATCGTGAGCAGAGGCCCAGGCTTCAACCCTTCAACCACGCCGAGCAGTATGCCCGCCAGGGCAAGACTGAGAACGAGGCCGACCTCCATTGGAAGACGCTCCCCGACACCGGTCTTTGACTGCGTCGCTCGTCAACCGTTGAGGCGCAGCGGACGAATCCGCCACACCTCGCTGGTGTGAGAACCGTCGAAGGGCTTCACTCAGCTGCGAGAGCTTCGGTAGCCTTCTTGGCGCCCATCCATGCAACGATACCGAAGCCGATCTTGTTGATCACGTCGGCGATGTTGTACAGGACGGCCATGACTTCAGCCGAAACAGCATCGGAAACGCCAGCGGTGGGGTTGAACAAGTAGCCGATGGGGTAGATGACCCAGCCGACGACGATGAACCAGCGCAGAGCGTTGGTGCTCCACATGAGTTCTGGTGCGATCTTGCTGTTGTCAACACCCTTTCCGGAGGACCATGGGGTACCGGTGGCCACGATGATCATGGCCCAGCCAACACCACCGAGGATGAGGCCGAGCATGCCGTCAATGGCGCCGGACTCGCCGAGGTAGCCGAATCCAATCATGATGAGGGCACCGGTGAAACAAATGCCGGTGAATCCGAGGCCGAGGAATTTGTCGTCGGTGATGGCGTCCTTCCCAACCAAGGATGGGAACTTGAGGGCCATCAAGGGGACGGTGATGATCCAGTCCATGTATCGGTATTCGATGGAGACCTCGCCGTAGTCGGCGTAAACGCCGCGCATGTAGTAGTAGTGGAAGGCTGCGATACCGACGATGAGGGCCGAGATGGTCATCGTGGTTCGGTATTGCGGTGCGACGGAGTTTCGCTCCGACATGAAGAAGACGAAGGCTGCACCCATGGCGATGTAACCCACGAAAAAGAGGAAGAAGGTGACGAGTTGGAGGGTGTCATCCACGCCGTCGGAAAGGAAGTCCGGGAGGCCGTTGCTGCCCTTTTCGTAGGGGGCAACAGCGGACACGGTCCCTGCGAAAGCGAGGGTCATGGTGGCGATCAAAAGCAGGCTGGTTGTTTTTGAGAAGGTTTCGGTTTTCATGGTTCTCACCCTGCCACCTTCCAAGTGAATATATAAAGAGGTGTATTTTTGCTATCTTTCGCGCGGCGATTTTAACGGTTCCCCGCACTTCCCGTCTGCACCGCCCACAGCTTCGCATAGATCCCGTCTTGTTGGATGAGCGTTTCATGAGCACCGTCCTCAGCGATGGCTCCCTGGTCGAGAACCACGATGCGGTCAGCATGGCGCACGGTGGAAAGACGGTGGGCGATCACAATCGTCGTTCTACCCTTCGATATTCGTTGAATACTCCGCTGCAGCGCCGCCTCGGTTTCGTTGTCAACCGCCGATGTCGCTTCGTCCAGCACGAGCAGTGGAGCATCTTTGAGAACCGCTCGTGCGATGGCCACGCGTTGTCGTTGTCCTCCTGACAAGCGATGACCGCCTTCGCCAACCAACGTATCCCAACCGCACGGTAGGGACTCGACAAAGGCAGCGGCTTCAGCAACTTCGGCGGCTTTCACGACTTCTTCGTCGGTGGCTCCAGGGCGCCCGTATCGAATATTTTCAAGGATGCTCGTCGGAAACAGCGTGATGTGCTGGTCAACCAAAGCGATGGATGAGCGCAACGCTTGAAGTCGCCATTCGGCAAGCGGCTCGTCGCACCACACGACGCAACCCCGGTTGGGTTCAGTAAAACGAAGGAGGAGGCGGATAAGCGTGGTTTTTCCCGCTCCCGTGGAGCCCACAACGCCCGTGGTTTTCCCCGCTTCGAACGTCAACGAGAACCCGTCGAACAGCGCGTCACGGTCCGAATATGCAAAGGCGACGTCGTCCAGGACGAGCGGACTTGAAGCCACGGTGGATCGTTCGGGCTCAAACGTTCCTTGTTTGAGCGCGATGGGTGCATCCAAGACATCGAGCACACGGGTCGACGACGCCATGGCGCGCTGATACAAGTCGAACGTTTCGCCGAGCCTTGTTAGGGGCCAAAGAAGGCGCTGCGTCATGAAAACAAGAACGGAATAAGCACCCACTGCCAGGGCTCCATCCAACGTCAACCAACCTCCCAAAAGAAGCGTTGCCGTGAACCCGACCAAGATGGCCATTCGGATGAGAGGCGTGAAGGCTGCTGAGAGCCGAATCGCTTCCCGGTTTGCCTCACGATAGGCATTGCTGAGCGAACGAACACGTTCCAATTCGTGCTGTTCAGCCGTAAAGGATTGAACCGTCGACATGCCGGAGAGGTCGTTTTCGAGCAGGGCGTTCATCTGACCGGCGGCAGAACGCACCTTGGCATACCGTGGTTCGAGACTGCGTTGATAGCGAAACGAACCCCAGACGATGAGCGGGATGGGCAGAACGGCAAACAACGCAACCTGCCACGAGATGGCAAGAAAGACCGCTCCGACCACCACCACGGTGGTGCTGACCTGCAACAGGTCGTTGGCTCCCTTGTCCAAAAACCGCTCAAGTTGGTTGATATCGTCGTTCAAGATGGCGAGAATATCCCCTTTCTGTCGGTCGTCAAACCACGCCATGCCCTGTTTTTGGACGTGGTCAAACGTGTCGAGCCGCAACTCGTGCTGCACGGTTTGAGCCAAGTTACGCCACAAAACGCCGTAGAAATATTCGAACAACGATTCCAAGCCCCAGATGAGAAAGGTCAACACCGAAAGGGCCACCAGTTGGTGCCAAGGGTCAACGACACCGAGGCCGGCGAGGGTTGATTTCTCCTTCAGCACGACGACGTCGACGGCGAGCCCGATCAACAACGGCGGGGCAAGGTCCCAAATCTTGTTGACGATGGAACAGAACGTGGCCAGTCGTACCGTGCCTCGATGCGGGCGCATGAACGTCAGCAATCGTCGAAACGGACCACCTTCGCTCATGTGCTGGCCAGCAAGCGGTCCTTTGAGAAGGCTCCCGTGCCCACGCATGCAGCGCAAGCCCTATGCCCTTTCCCCAACGACCTCGCAACGAGTCGCATGAACGTCGGTGAAGGTTCGGTGCTTTCCAAAGTCTGCAGGCCGACCGAGGGCGCCCGCCACATCACGCTCATCGACCCGGCTAAACAATCTCCGGAGGTGGCCGCGAAGCGAGCCATGGTCGCCGTGGAATGCGGGACGGCGATGATTTTTGTTGGAGGGTCAACCGACACCCCCGATACGGTGGTTCATGCGACCTGTGTGGCCATTCAGGAGGCGCTTGAGTTGCGAATCTTTGCAGCAAGCCAAGATCCAGAGGGCGACGAAGGACGTTGGGACATTCCTGTTGTTCTGTTCCCGGGGGGCGCTCACGCCCTTTCTCCGGCCGCTGACGCCATCACCTTCATGATGCTCATGAACTCAACAAAGCGGGAATTCCTCGTTGGTGAACAGGTCCGAGGTGCACCGCACCTGGAACGCTTTGGGGTCGAGGCCTTGCCCACCGGATACGTCGTGTGTGCGCCTGGCGGGCGGGTTGGCGAGGTTGGGGCAGCCGAACTGCTTGAAGCAGGCGACACCGAACTCGTGCATGCCTACGCCCTGTGCGCCCGTATGTTCGGGTTTTCCTTGCTCTATTTGGAGGCCGGAAGCGGTGCTTCACAACCCGTCCATCCGAATCTGATCCGGGCGGCCGCCGAAGTAGAGGGGCTGACGCTTCTTGTTGGAGGCGGCTTGCGAACGCCGGAGGCCGTTCGTGCAGCCGTTGATGCCGGGGCGAAATGGATCGTGACCGGCACGGTGACGGAGGATGCAGGGTCAATGGACGAGCTCAGCGAGCGATTGACCTCGTTGGTCGGCGCATGCACGAACTGAATCATTCGGTTTCGTCGTCAAACAACACCGGGTCGCCGGTTCCACCGGGCGATGGAGGACGGACATCGTCAACGTCAATTCCTTTCTCGATGACGGTTTCCTCGGTTGACAACGCCATTTCTTCACCTTCGGCGAGTTTCGCCATATCGTCGGAAGAAGGGGCCTTGATGGTCCGCTCGACATCGGGTGCGTTGGCGTAGAGTTCGCGCTTGAGTTCACGGCTCTCGTGACTGCGCACCAGCGAAAGGGAGTCTGCGAAGACCCGTCCAACGACCTCTCGCGTTCGCTCGCTGCGGCGAGCCGAGTGGAGTTCATGTTCCATGGAACTTCGTTGTTCTTCGAGTTCCCGGAGTTCTGCCGTTCGGTCTTGAAGGGCGGCTTCCAAATCGGTCATGGTGAGGGTCATCTGTTGCAACCGTTCATCGCGCTCAAACACGTCGTTGTGCAGGCGTCGTTCTCGACGTCGTAGGGATTCATACTCGCGATTTCGCTCAAGCAAGCGCCGCTTGAGTTCCTCAATTTGTTCGACCAAGTAATCGTGTTCAGCCGAAACGGAGCGAGGGCCTTGCATGACGCGTTCCAATTGTTCTTCCAATTCGCCGAGGCGACGGTCACGGGCGTCCAACAAGCCTCGGAGCCGGTCAGCGATGTCACGAAGGCGTTGTCGTTCTTCTTCCAGAGCCTCAGCGGCCGCGCGTTCCACGTCAAGCTGACGTTGCCGTTCGTCGACCTGTTGTTTGAGCAAACGGACTTCTTCAGCGGTGACGGAGGTCAAGCCTGCATCGGCGGCCTTCTCGAGGGCGGTGACCATTTGCGCCATGCGCCCTTCCAATTCTCCGATCACGTCGTCCTGTTGAGCCGTGAGATCGCGGAGTTGCGCGACTTCGGTCTCCATGGACGTCCGCTCTTCGTGGGAGAGGGAGGATTGCTGAGCCGCCAATTCAGCCTTGGTGTCCTCGAGCATTCGTTCCAAGTGGATGATTTTGGCATCGTTGTCCTTCAGGGTTTGCTCCGCCTCCGCAAGGCGAGCAACCTCGGGTGCCACCGTGTCGTGACGCTCAGCCAAATCGAGTTCGACGACACGAAGCCGTTGTTTGACGGTGACAAGTTCGTCGTTGCGCTTACCCAACTCGTCCCATGCCACCAGCACTTCGTCGACGAGTTGTTCGACAGGGTAGCCTTTGAGCATCCCCTCAAGGGCCGCTCGCTCGTCGTTTGTCGTGCCTCCGACTCTTCGGACACCACCCGGTGAGGAACTCTCTACGGCCATACGGCAACGCATCGCAGATTTACCACACTTGAACCTTACCGCACAGCGCTGGGTTCACAGGGGGTATTTCACACCCCGGAACAACCGCCGTTTCAGTTGATGGCGGTGTACATGTCGTCCGGCATTTCGCTGGCGAGTTTGAGAGCGCCTGCGGCCACGGAGTTGATGGGGTCTTCAACGCACCAAACCTTGACGTCGCCGATGTCGGAGATTTCCTTGGCGATGCGCTCCGAGACCCCTTCGATCAGGGAGCCGCCGCCGGAAAGGATGATGTTGTTGCGGAGCAACTGTTGGTATTCGGGGTCAGCGCCGGCCACAATTTTCTTGATGGCGTTTCCAATCTTCGGGATGATCAATTCGCATGCTTCCAGAATCAAGTCACCGATGTCAACAACTTGGCGCTTTCCTTCCACCGAGAGGTCGACCGTGACTTCGCGAACGTCGCCGCCAACATAGGAGGAGGCCTCCTTCCACTTGCGAACCATGTCCTTCGTGACCTGGGCGCCGGTGTACTTCTTCTGGATGAGCGTCATGAGTTGGTTGTCAAGCCAATCACCGGCTTCGGTGATGGTCACTTGGTCGTCGTCGGTGGGGAAGGTTCCGTAGAGTCGAGCAATGTCGGTGGTTCCTGCGCCGATGTCGACGACGATGGAGCCCATGTGCTGGTCAATACCGTAGCCGGTAGCGAAGGGTTCCGTGACGACCATGATGGCGTTCACTTGTCCACGAAGGGTGGCGACGAGGTTGGACTTGTCCGTGAACGAAACGTGGCTTGGCGAACAGATGACGCCGAGAACTTCGTCGAACTCCTCAGGGTCCACGGTTTCGAGAAGGTGGGAAACGAACGCCTTGGCAGCGGCGAGGTTGGCCTCGTCGTCTTGCGTGACACCTGCGGCCATGGGGCGATACAGGTTGCAGGCGAGCTTGTTCTTCAACGCATCATCACCAAAGAGGACGTCCCGTCCGAGGAAATTGCGGGCTACGGGGTCCTTTGGGCGACCGACAACGGTCTCGATCGTGTGCAATTTTCCAGCGCTTGAGGCGATGGTTGATTGGTAGGTTCCTAGGTCAATTCCAACATATAGGCGGTCGCTCATTTTTCGTCACCTTGCCGCTTGGGCGGGTTGACCGAGCATGGCACTGAACTTCAAGGTTCACCTCGCGATTTTGGGCTCGTTTCAACCCACCATTTCGAAAAAAGCGCTTCAAGGGCCTCTTTTCCTCTCCGCCACCGGAAGCCCCTTTCTACGGCGTCCGTCGGAACGGAGCGGCGACACCGGGGGGCTCTCCACCCCGCCGGCGGGAGCGATTCCATCGCGCCACGAGAGCGCCCAGAAGAAGACCGAATGCACCCAGAATGACGGCCGAACCCCCCGATTCGCGAACATCTCCTCCAGAAACGACGGTGATTTCTTGCGGCAGGAGCACGTTCACGGCGACGACCTCGTGAATTCGGTCAGCCACGGCGGCGGGGGAGCGGTTACCGGTTTCAAGGTCGGCAACGATGTCGTAACGAGCCTCGGCGATGTAGAACGGAACGAGGTCGTCGGGAAGTTTCCACTGACAGGTTTGCACCTCAGCGACCTCAACAAACCCGCTACATGCCGCCATCGTGGTGTTGGGTTGGTCGGAAAACACGAGGGCGAGGGTCACGTTTGCTCCGTCTCCGTCTGCGTCCACAAGCGCCCATTCGATCAGAACGGTGGTGTCGAGCGTGGTGTTGTTTTCCGGAGAAAGGGACACCGATAGCGAGGGCGGCATGTCCACTGGATAGCATCCTGCGGCGGTCACGGGCCAAGCAAGATCCTCGGTGATGCAGGCATCATCGTTGTCGGTGACGCCGTCCCCGTCGGTGTCATCAAAACACCCGTCCGCGTCCGCGTCGTATTCGGCTGCGTTCACCGTTGGACACGCATCGTAGGGGTCGGCCACCCCATCGCCGTCTCCGTCGTCCAAGCATCCGTCCCGGTCGGCATCGGCGGCCGTTGCATCTTCGAACGGACAGAGGTCGTCGATGTTGGCTACCCCATCGCCGTCTCCGTCAAGGTGGTCGGTTGCATCGCGCTCCACGCCTTGAATGACCAAACTGAAGCCCACTGCATCACCGTCCAACCCAACGGTCCCGGCCAACCCTCCAGGCTGAACATAGCGGGCCACGACTTGGACGTCAAACCACGATGCATTGGCGAGGTAGTGTGCGGGGATGTCAAGACCGACCACCGTCTCGTTGGAGTTCGGAAACACATCGATGTCGTTCAAATTCGCCACGCTTGCGTTGTACATGATCGGCTCTCCCTCGGCGTTCAAACGGTCGGGAAGCAACACGCGTCCGTTCTCCAGCACGACACGCAGTTGCAGGTCGTCCACCATGGCCGGTTCGGGTTGGGCTGGGAAAGCCAGCCGTAAGCGCACGGACCGGTTGTTCATCGGAGTGAAGCGTTCTTCAAACACATCGCCGGTTTGCAAAAACGGGCCTGCTGCGCCCGTACCGTCCCACGGAACCTCGCTCAATCCCGAGAGGTTGTTGGCTCCGTTCGCGTGGGTGTCAAACCACGTTGAGACCGCCCCTTTGTCCATCCGGTAGCTGTCATGAACCCACAGGGAGGAGGAGGGCGAAGTCCCGTTCTCCAAGGCGCCGACGTCGAGAAGGCGAGACAAATTTGTCACGCCCCATCCGTCGTAGGGGTTGTGAAGGGCGTCGGTGTTCGAGCCGCCGTTGCGCTCCGACGCTTGAAGGGGGTGGGTCGCCATGGCGAGGGTGGCTCGCAGCAAGGAACCCGATGGAGTAAAGCCTTCTCCAAGCAAAACGGTCTCTGCCTGAACCGCAGACGACCATACGGGGGGATTCATCGCTACGGGCGTAAGAGGTTCACGGGCGCCGTGAAGCCAACCCTCTTCGTACATTTGTTGGAGGATGCCCATGGCGGAGGAGGCGAGCGGCGTCGCCATGCTGGTCCCCGATGATGGCCGTAGGTTGTTGTTGTTTGACGACCAGAATCCATCACCGGCTGCAGAAGAAATGGTGGCGCCAGGTGCCAGAACAAACACCCCGTCCGTCCCCGCTTCGGTTGGGCCGTACGATGAAGACGACCAGCGTTCGGGCGTGGTTGATTTGGTGCTCGCCCCGACCGAAATCACGTTGCGTCCGTTGGCCGGCTCAAGAATGCCTTCCCCGCTGTTTCCCGGAGCGATGACGGCGACGGACCACGGCATCGCTTTCGCATAACCGTCAAACCGACCGGTACGTTCCGTGTAAGCCGTGGTGTCGTCACCCCATGAATTGGAGTGAATCACGGCCCCGTAGGAGGAAGCCTCCCACAACAATTCATCCACAGAAGGCGGCACCCAACCGTCGCCCGACACGATGTCTTGAACCACTAATTTGGCTTCATAGGCCAAGGTGGACCCGTTGCTTGGAAACGTGCCGTTGCGTTGGGCGCCCACTTCGTAGCACCCCAACGAGCCGATGACGTGCGTTCCGTGTCGGTAATCGCTGTGGCCGGGCGTGTCGTTGTCGTCGACCGTGGTGTTGAGGTGGAGGATCTTGCGATGGTCATCGCCAAAGACGCCCACGGCGGGATAGGTTGCATTCGGTTCTGCATGCATGCTCGTGCTCGTGGTTGCGTTTCGAAAACAAGCGTGGTCGGCGTCAAGGCCGCTATCAGCAACCCCCAAGACGACGCCGTGACCGTTCAAACCAACGTTCCAGAACGGGATGGCATCAAACGACCCTGTTTGAAGCAGTTCAGCGGCTTGGCCGTTTCGACCGTTCGTCGTCAACACGGGCTCCACCCACAACACGCCTTCGAGAAGGGGGAGTTCGTTCATTGCAACCGCCCGGGGCACGGTGATGACCGTGGAAGCCGGTAGCGACGCCCATCCCCGCTGAGCGAGCAAACCGGACGTTGTCACCGTGGCGAGGTGGTCGTTCAGGTGGGCCACTGCGCTTGGGGGGAGGCGAGGTTCGAAGAGAACGCGAACGGGGATTTCACCGTCGTCCAAAGGCATCAACGGCTCCAAAAAAGCCGCATCGTTGAACGGAAGCGACTCGACACCTCGGGCCAATTCCACGGGTCCAACCATCCAGACAAGCAGTCTTTGTGGAGATACGGACCGCAGAGGTTGAACGCCTTGGTCAAGGAGCTCCTGCCAGTCGTCGGATGTCCAAACCCCCTCTTCGAGCACGAGCAAACGCTCCTCTCCGTTAGGCGTTGATATCGGGATGGCTTTTGGGTTGGCCGGCGTCTGCCATCCCGAGGCCAAAGGAAGAAGGAGCAAGAGCACCATCAACCCGACGCGCATGAAAACACCAGCAGGTTGTTTTGCCTCAATCTATCGGTTGGATGCTCAAGCATCTGCGCGCCAGCGCGTTTAAGGATGGATGGCGAGTCGGGCGACCCGATGAAGGCCTACCGTGTCACTGGAACGGCGCCCTTTGGCAGCCAACGACAGCCCTTTTCCTACGACGTCCCCGCCGCAAACAGCGATGCAGCTACAGAGCATGTCTACTCCATCCTCGGCTCTCGCCACCGCATGAAGCGGCGCAGCATCCACATCGACACCGCTGACGAAATCGACCCTCGGACCTCAACCGAACCCTCCATTCTCAACCATTTCCGTGAGGAGATTGCTGCTCAGGGCGGCACCCTTGCGCCCGCCGCCGAAGAAGAGTGATTCTCTTCTCAAGAATTGGCCGCCATGGCTGGCGACATGCTCCAATTCTTTGAGGCGCCTTGAGACGGTTGTTGACGAGGCCTGCACGCGCCGCTTGATCTGCGTGAAACGCAACGGTTTCTAGGCCCTGTCCAATTCCATCAACAGGTGAAGCGACTTTGATTTGGTGAGAAGGTCAAGGATCTCATCGACCTTTCCGTACGTCGGGTTGCAGTTCTCGTTCATGGGCATCGCCGACGCTCACCACAATTTGGTCCTAAATAAGTCCACTTCAACCGCAGAACCGTTGCCCCACCATCTCTTAACGGGGGCTTCTTCAACCCCAAGCCACTCCGAGGGACGAGTCCCATGGTTGACCGTGCCCAACTTCAACGCTTGGCGCAAGAAGTCGAGGCGTTGCGCAAGCGGATGGACGAGATCAACCTGCGAATCGAACAGGTCGATACCGTGCTCGCTGAACACGTCGTTACGGACGCCGTCCTCGGCGCCCTGCTCGGCCACGAAAACGGCAAAACCATCTCCACACACCTTCCCATCGGTTCGGGAGTAAGTCTGCCTTACCGTCATGCTGGCGCCGAAGAAGGCGTTGCCTTGGTTGACCTTGGGTCGGGGATCTTTGGCGAACGGCCTTGGAGCGACGCACGAGCACTGACGGCCGAGCGGAAAAGCGACATCCAACACCTTCGGGACGAACTCAAAGTGCAAGCCGACCAAACCGAAGCCTCGCTGGCCAAAGCAGCCACGTCGTTCAACGCTTTGGCCGAGCAGATGAAACAGCCGGCTCCATCGACCGCTCCGCCCACCGTGGAGGCCGAAACTTCTGAGCCGGGGGAGGACGAGGCAACGTCATCCGCACCTTCTCGCCGTTCCCGCAAACGCGGGATGTTTGGCAACGACTTGACACTGGACGACTGAGGGGAGTTTCATGGGATTGTTTGACCGGTTTCGAAAACGCATCCATGAAGTTGCAGACGAAACCGATGGCGAGGCCCTTTCGGTGAAAGCCGATTCTGAGGAGGCCAAAGCCTACCTTGATTCCGAGGAGCAGGTATCCTTGCCAACAGAGGATTGGGAAGACCTTGATGCCGAGGTGGAATCACCAGAGCCTGCGGACCCGACCCCTATCGAATCAGATGACGACTGGGATACGTGGGACGACGATGAACCGACCGTTCCGCTTCATCTGTCCAAAAAGGAGCGAAAACGTCTGGAGCGAGAGCAACGGGACCGTGAACGGAAAATTGCGAAAGCGGCCAATGCCATGAAGAAGCGCGGTGCGGTTGAAATGGCCAGGCCCGAAGGCTCGCGGGTCGACCTCGCCATGATGCGGACCACCACCGGCAGGCAGTTGGTCGAGGTGCAACAAGCGCCTCGGGGCGCTACCCAAACCACGACCATCGAAACGGAAGTCGGGTCAAACATCGCCGTGGACCTTGGCGGAGGCGTCGTCGCCGATGGCGGGCGCATCATCAAGGCCGGTGAAGCCTTGGACAACCTGCTCGAAGAACTTGAGTGGGTGTTGCTTGAATCCGATATTTCCCAGCACGCTACGAGCGCCATTATCGACAGTCTTCGCACAGCGCTCGTGGGCGCCCGACTCCGGAAAGGTGCAGAGCTCTCCAAGGTCCTTGAAGCTGCCCTCAAGCGAGCCCTCCACGGTTTACTTGATGCAGGCTATTGGGATTTTGACGCCACCGTTCAAGGTTTCATCGACAGCGGCGATGTACCGGTTGTGATCATGCTCGTTGGCGTCAACGGCACGGGAAAAACAACCACGGCGGCGAAGATTGCCCATCGATTGCTCAACAACGGTCATTCCGTCATCGCTGCCGCCGGAGACACGTTTCGTGCAGGGGCCATTCAACAACTTGAATCGCATTGCGAACGCCTCGGCATTCGCTGCATTTCCAGCCAACGAGGGGGCGACTCGGCAGCCATTGCACGGGACGCTATTGAATCTGCAAAAGCGAAAAACATTGACGTGGTGCTTGTTGACACGGCAGGACGCATGCAAAACAAGACCAACCTCATGAACGAATTGAACAAGGTTCGCAAGGTTACGAATCCCCACCTCACCTTGTTCGTTGGCGATTCATTGGCGGGCAACGATGCCGTGGAACAGGCAAGGATGTTTCAAGAGATCATGCGCTTTGACGGCGCCGTTTTGACGAAGATGGACACCGATGCCAAAGGGGGCGCGGGACTCTCGATTGCGTTTGCGACCGGTCGCCCGATCGTGTTTGCCGGTATCGGGCAGGAATACGGGGACCTGCTTCAGTTCCAACCCAATTGGTTGCTCGACCAGTTGTTTGAATGAGGCGCAGGGCAAAAGAACCTCGGCGTGCTCCACAAATCATGGCCGATATGTTCGCAGACGAAGACGCCGCCCGCTTCTTTCAAGTGGTTCAAATGCTCCAGAGGTCCACGATGTTGCACATGGGCTACGTGCCCGACCACGAGGGCGCGTTTCATTACAATCTTCTCGAGGCCAAAGAGGGCATCGAGGTGTTGAGAATGTTCCAAAAGAAGACGCAAGGGAACTTGAGCGACCGGGAGACACAGATGCTCCGGGCGATCATCAGCGAACTCCAGATGCAGTTCACCAAAGCACCGGATGTCCATCGCAAGCGGCAAGAGGAGCAAGCGCAAAGTGATGTGGTGCGAGAAACCTTCGCACAACCACGGGACGGGCCGGTGGAAGATCTCTCAACTCCTGCATCTGGCGAGGAAGAATAGCGGTTGATTGATGAGCCAGCACCCGTTGCGGGTTGTTGATAGGCATGGGATTGGTCACGGAGGTGGACGACCAAACAGCACCTACCGTGCTCATCGTCGACAATAACCCCATGTCGAGCATGCGTCTTGCAAACCTGTTCAAGACACGAAATTTCGTCGTTGAACAATGCGAAGACGGCGACAAAGCCGTTGATGAATACATCCGATTGGACCCCGAACTCGTGGTCTTGTCCCTCGACATCCCTTCCTTGGACGGCCACCTCGCTGCATTGGAAATGCGAGAACACGGCGGTGAAAGCCGCATTGTGTTCGTTGCCCCCGCTCGCATGGCCGATGTCGCAAGGGATGCTGCCTATTCGGCCGGAGCCGTGACTTGGCTGCAAAAACCAATTTCGAGCGAAGCGCTTGAAGCGGCGTGGGCGACGATTCTTGGCCCAATCCCCACCGCGCCCGGCCTCGAAGACTTGGATGAATTGTATCCCGACCGCGTTCAAATTGAGGCTGATGAAGGGCCGATGAGCGCTCCGCTTCCCTTGCCCCTACCCCTTCCAGGGCAACTCCCTCCCTTGGACGCCTTACCCGCCCTCGTCGTTGCCGCTCCCGAACCAGCGGAGCCGAAGAAGAAAGGAAAGCGCCGTTTCCTCCTCTTGCTCGTGGTGGCTGCGCTCTCGGGGCTTGGCTATGCGGCGACGCAAGGCATGCTCCCGCTTTGATTCGTCAAAGCATTTTACCAAGGCCCTGATATTCCTAACCGCCGTGCTGGCAACATGCGAGGGGTGTGGGCGGTCCGAATCCTCCTCTTGACCTGCCTGCTCTCTGCCGTGTACGGCAGCCTCAACCCGAACTTCGAAGGTTCACCCTTTGCCGAGCAGGCCGAGCCCGAAGACAACGCCGCCTTTGAACCAGCCTCGGCCGAGGAAGAATCGGCAGACGCCAACAATAAGGCTGAGTCTCCGGTTGCTGCCGATGAGGCCCCCGTTCTTGATGCGCCCGCAGGGGAAGCGGCGACCAACCCCTTCCTCACGGGTGGGCTGCTGGGCATGGGGCTGGTGATGCTTTCCGGTTTGGTGTTTGAATTCATCCGGGTGGTGGTTTTGGTCGCTCTGGTTGCACCCATGCTGGCGACAAAGAGCCGTCACCGAGAAGATGACCTGACCAAAGGACGAATCCTCGGTTACATCGAAGCCAATGCTGGTATCCATTTTTCGGCTTTGCGAGACGGCCTCGGCCTTGCGAACGGTGTCACTGCATACCACACCAACAATCTTGAACGGGAGGGGAAAATTTTCTCTTGGAAATCCGGAAAAAACCGAAGGTACGCGTCTTCCTCCGTACCCAAGCACGAGCGGAAGCGCTTTCAAAACCCGCTTACGGGAACCCGGCTTGCGGTGCTCGAGGTTCTCGCCGAAAAAGGCCAAGCCGGGACGACGACGAAGGAGTTGCGGGAGCGTCTTGACATCTCGCGCCAACTTCTGAGCCACCACCTCAACGATCTCAAAGCCAACGAACTGATTGAACGGGCAACCGGCAACGAGCGCAAGGCATGGCGTGTTTCCAAGAACGGTTCAGAGCGCTTGCAGGCGAGCCGTTCCTTGCAAAAAACACTGTAAAGTGTCCAATCAATTTACCAACTCGTTAATATCAAGCAGGTGTCGAGTCTTGTTCATGAACCGAAAACAGGCCGTCGCACTTGGCTTGATCTTGACCATGCTGATGTCGGGATGTTTGTCCTACGAGGGAGAGGTAGAAGTCCCCGATGTCGAACTTCCGGAGGATTGGTCAACCACGGCGTTCCGCACCGTCACGAGTCCGCAATTGTACGCTTACGACGACTGTGAGGATCTTGAGCGGGAATTGAAACGTTCCATCGAGGAGGAGTATCGCGTGATGTTGCTCCAAGCCGTGGCTGAACAGTACTACTACGGCGGCGGCGGCATGTGGGCGGAAGACGATGTTGAGTTTGCCATGGACGGCGACGCATCCGCAACCGGTGCTCCAAGCAGCCAACCTCGCTCCACGCCCAACCGTGTCGAAGGGGAGGATTTCTCGGGGACCAACAATCAGGAAGCGGGCGTGGATGAAGCTGATTTCCTGAAGACCGACGGGTTCCACATTTACTATCTCCAAGGAAAGAACCTCCACATCTTTGGCGTGCCCGAATTCGGCGACCTCGAAGCGAAATCATCGCTATCACTTTCGGGAACGCCCGTTGCTATGATGCTTGACGGTGACCGGTTGGTGGTGATTTCAAACGTGAACCCGTGGAGCATTTCCCGTTCGCACCCCGTGGTGGACGCCATGGGTTGGGACGAGACCTACGGCAACTGGCGAACCAACAGTCTGACGAAATTCACGGTCCTCGACATCACCAATCGCAGCCAACCCGAGGTTGACCGGGAGTTGTACATCGAAGGCCAATACATCACGGCCCGAGAGGTCAGCGGAACGGTGAGGACCGTCACGCACGCATGGATGAACGTCGAAGGCCTCCAATCCTGGTTGGATTTGCCCAACGGTTACTGGAACCTCGACTACGACGATCCGCTCCGTTTGGAAATCCGAGAAAAAGTGGCCTGGCAGACCATGCAGTCCAACGCTGAGGTGCTGGCTGAATTGACGCTTGAGGAGTTGATCCCCCAGGTCTACGAATACAGTTACGGAACGGTCACCACCCACGGGATGAGTGAAAACGCATGCCGGGAGTTTGTTGCACCACAAGACGGCTTTAATCGCGGCATTTCCAGCATCTTCTCGCTCGACCTGACCTCGTCTTCGTTTGATTACGAAGTCGACCACATCGTTGGCAACTACCCGCAAGTCTACGCCTCAACCGATGTTTTGGTGTTGGCCGAGTCCGCCTTCGATTGGTGGTGGTTCTGGAACAACGACGGCATGGACGAAATGACCAACCTCCACACCTTCGACATCAGCGCTCCGGATGCGACCCTGTACACGGGTTCAGGGCGAGTGAACGGGACCGTTGTGAACCAATTTGCCCTCTCTGAACACGAAGGCGTCCTGCGCGTGGCGACGACCACAGGCCAGTGGGGCCGATGGTGGATGGCCGACCCAGAACCGATGTCATCCCAACTGGTGACGATGGTCCGCTCCGTGGACGTGGAGACCGACGAGCAAATCTTGGTCGAGGCCGGGCGTGTTGACGGCATCGCTCCCGGCGAGCGCATTTGGAGCGCACGCTTCGACGGCGATCGGGCCTACATCGTGACCTTCGAGCAAATTGACCCACTCTGGGTTATCGACGTGGCCGACCCGACTCAACCCGTGATTCTCGGTGAGCTCAAGGTCCCGGGCGTGTCAACCTACATTCATCCGCTCTCTCGCGACCATCTGTTGACCATCGGCCTTGCGCCCGCGAACGAAGACGGTACCGGCCTTGATTGGTCGGGAACCCAAATTTCTCTGTTTGACGTGTCCGACCCAACCCAGCCCGGACAGGATGCTGCGTTGCGCATCTCGCCCGTCAGTCGGGACCGAGCACACGAATGGTCCTGGTCTTGGTCCGAAGCCACCTACGAGTCCAAAGCCTTCCAATATTGGGGGCCAAAAAACATGCTCGCGGTTCCCCTCTCGACCTATCGAAGCGTCGATTGGTACGAGAACGGACGGTATTACTGGTCCTACCAGTACATCTCGAAACTTGTGCTGGTTGAAGTCAACGAAACCGCTGGAACCTTGGACGTTTACGGCGAGGTCAATCATTCCTCCCTGTACGACAGCCAAGACGGTGAAAACCGATGGTGGGACGACCGAAACATACGCCGTTCCATCTTCATGGGCGACTTCGTCTATGCGATTTCCGCTGCTGGCATCACGGCGACCAACCTCACAACGATGACCGAAACCGCACGCCTCACCATCGAGTATTCTTCGCCGTACAACGATTATTTCTACGAAGAAGACGTTGCTGTTTCGGATTCGAGTGAGTCGGAAAGAGAAGAGGAAAGCTCGTCCTCGGACGGCGAGGACAGGTCAGAGACCGATGCTTGAGGTGTCCTCGTGAACCTCCTCTCGCCGGTGCTGACCGGATTTGGCCTTAGTCTTGGCCTCATTCTTGCGATCGGCCCTCAGAACGTCTTTGTCTTGCGACAAGGCTTGCAAAAATCCCATGTTTTTGCGGTATGCCTCACCTGTTCCATCTGCGATGGGCTGTTCATCCTCGCAGGTGTGGCCGGGGTGGGAGCCGCGCTCCAGCAAGCTGCATGGATTGAACGCCCCTTAGCCTTGGGCGCGGCTGCGTTTATCGCCGGTTACGGCGTGCTTCGTCTCTTCTCGGCTCGCAACCCCTCGGCCATGGTTCTCGACAACGAGGCAAGCCCCGACCTCGGAGCAACCATTCTTGCGGCTCTTGGGTTCACTTTTCTCAACCCGCATGTTTACCTCGACACGCTTCTGTTGTTGGGGGGGGCATCGACGACCTTCAACGACGCATCACTGGTGGCGTTTACCATCGGCGCCATCGCGGCCTCGTTCGTGTTTTTCTTTTCCCTTGGCTACGGTGCAAAACGGTGTTCTGTGTGGCTGACCAATCCCCAATCGTGGCAGCGCATCGACCTGTTCATCGGCGTGACGATGCTGCTCCTCGCAGCAGCCGTGGCTGTTCCGCACCTCTGATGCGACGTGACGAGGGGTGTCCGCAAGAGCATCACGCTCATGAAAGGGGGCCCCGTGAGCGTATCATGCGCACCGTCGTTGGAAAACGAATTGGATTGGTGGGCTGCGGTCGTTGGGGGGCAAATCATTTCCGAACGCTTCGTTCACTGCGAGAGGAAGGGTTGGTATCGTTCCTTGCGGTTTGCGATATCGACAAGGCCGCAACGGCCGAACTTGACGCCGATGCCGTGCATCACGAGATGGGAGAAATGTTGGCCCAGGAACAACTCGACGCCGTCGCTTTGGTGACGCCACCCGACACCCACCTTGCCCTGTTGGACCTCGCTCTTTTCGCCGGCTTGCCGGTGTTGATGGAGAAACCGTTTAGCGACCGCCACGATGCTTCCGCTGAAGTGCTGACTTCGTTGCCGGAACATGCCGTTGTTGTCGTTGGCTATTTGCTTCGCCATCATCCCGGGATTCAACGGCTCAAACGATTGATGCACGACGGTCACTTTGGGGCGATTCAATCCCTCTGTTATGCTCGGGAAACCGTCAGGGGAAAACCCGTTCAAGCCACGCCGCTGGACACGCTTGCCGTTCACGGGCTTGACCTCGTTCCTTGGTTGCTCGACGAGCCGCTGAATTCCTTGCAGACCCTTGCTTGCGAAGTGGAAGAAACCGCTGCCCGGATTGAATTTGAATCGCCAAACGAGGGCAAGCGTGGACGAGTGGAGGTGGCCTGGGGGCGTAAAAGCGAGGTTCGAACCGTGACCGTTGTGGGCTCGTTGGGTTCTGCAGTTCTTGATTTTGGGGCGAACACGCTGTCAACTTTTTCCACCCTTGGCGGCTCGTCAACGCCTTCCGTAGAAACGTATGACCGAGAACCGTTGGAAGAGGAATGGCGGTTTTTCCTCTCCAAGGTGGATGAAGGTCGAGGTGTTGTGTTTCCCGATGCCAACGCCTTGCTGGATCAAGGCCGTTGGATGAATCGACATCAATCCACATGAAGATGCAAAGAGCAGGCTTCGCGTTGCGAGATTTCAAGAATCCCTTTCACTTCGGTTGACCTATGGGCCTTGACATCACGACCGTCCAGCGAATGTTTCTTGCCAGCCTCATCGCTGGTCTTGGCGTTTGGTATCTTCAAGGCACCGTGATGGACGGGATGCTGACATTCATCGCACTGTGCGCCCTCACCGGCCTCGTTTGGGGTCTTTCCGAGCGAGAGACGACCTTTCAACACCTCAACTTGAAAGGCAACGGGCCTTGGTCCATGTTGGCCGTTTTGGGGAGCATCGTCGCCTTCGCTCAAGTTTCGGTCGCCATCTGGGCGTTTCCAACCGTTGGCGCCTACATTCTTTCCCTGAGCTTCATCGGTTCGTTCTGGGTGACGGGCTACATGATGCAACCCAACGGCGCTTGAACTCCATCGCTTCGTGGCGAAGTGTCAAAGGCCTGCGGGCATGACGAGGGATACAATGGCTACGCACGGTGACCACCCAGAACTGCCCTCGCATCTGGAGGCGTTGCTCGGCGACGACGTTCATACGGTGTTTCTCAAAGCGGATTGTCCGCCGAGGGTGAAGCGGGGCGATATCGGGGCTCTCAAACTGGTTGAGGTCGATACCGATGATGCGGAGTGGGACACCCTTCGTTTGGAACGCTTGGAAGAAGACCTGGTTGACTTGGTCGAAGCCCATCGACATCGCAGCGACTGTTTCCTGGAAATTGACCGGAAAGGATGTCGCGTCATTCAACTCGGTGACCTTCGCATCACGTCCGCTTGGCCACCGTTTTCCGATGCCCGTGAAATCACGGTTGTCCGTCCGGTGGCGAAATTGAGCTTGGGCGATTACGATCTCGATGAACGCTTGGTGGAACGACTACGAAACCATCACCGTGGGGTGTTTATCTGCGGCAGACCGGGTTCCGGGAAAACCACCCTCGCGCAAGCCATTGCAGAATACTTGGACACCGAGGTGGGCGCGCTGGTCAAAACGATGGAAGCCCCGCGCGATTTGCAGTTGGCCGACCGAATCACGCAATACGCTCCGCTTGAGGGAGACCTTGAGAAAACCGCCGAAATCATCTTCCTTGTCCGCCCCGACTTCGTGATTTTTGACGAGGTGCGCCGGGCTCGCGATTTCGAAATCTTTGCTGATGTCCGTCTTGCGGGGGTTGGGCTGTTGGGCGTGACCCACGCCAACTCTGCGCTCGAGGCCATTCAACGCTTGATTGGAAAAGTTGAACTCGGTTTGGTTAGTCAAGTCCTCGACACCATCCTCCACGTTGAATCCGGACGCATTCAACAGGTCCTCGAACTTCGTATGACGGTGAAACCTCCGACGGGCATGCAAGAGGAACTCGCCCGGCCGGTCATTGAAGTCGTGGAGTTTCCGAGCGGGAAACTCACGCACGAAATGTTCGCGTTTGGTTCTGAAATCGCGGTAGTCCCCATCGAAGGGCGACAACAAGGCGACTCGCCGGTCAAGGCGATGGCGAAGCAACGCATCATCGAAACCGTTCGCCAGTGGGTTGGCGTTGAATGCCAGGTGAAATTCACCGGCGAATCATCCGCCGTCGTCTATGCACCTTCGAACATGATCTCGACCTTGGTCGGCAAGGGCGGCGAAAACGTGAAACAACTCCAAAACGAACTGGGGGGCATTCGTCTCAGCATCGAATCCTTCGAGGACATGCCCGAGGGCATGGATCAACCAAACCGCCACTGGTACGAGAACAAACGACAAAACAAGGGCCGGGAGCGTTCACAGAAGCGGGGTACATCTGGGCGTAACAAATCAAGGCGCTGAGACGGTTTGAAAGCCACACCCGCGTAGAAATATAGGTATATCCTTTAAGAGCGGAAGAGTAGGCAAATAAGTTTGAGGCCACCCCATGTCCGAAGATCAAAACCCTCCCGCAGGGGGGGCCAATCCGTTGATGAACTTCATTCTCGAGAATCGCTCATGGATGACCGCAGGCTCCATGTTGATGATCATCTACGCCGTTTGGGCCGTCATTGAGGTCTTCTCGAACACCTGGTTCCACGGCCTCCAAGGGCTGACCATCTTCGAAACTGGAGAGGCGACCAACGTGGACCCCGATGACTTGCAACGCAACAACAGCGGCCTCGTCATCGCTTCCGGCGCCGTTCTCGGTGCCCTGGGCCTTTACGCCCAATACGTCTATCGCGCCGCACCGTACGTCAACGCCTCAATGGCCGCCACGGCCGCCATGATTCTTGAGAAAGCCTCCGGAGAGCGCATGGACGAGGACGACATTCTCGCCAAGGCTGAGGAAGCCGCCGTTGCAGCCGCCGCCGAAGTTGCGAAGGAAACCGCTGAAGACACGGTCATTGAGATGCTTGATCCCGAAGCCGATGTCGAAGATGTCGAGGATGACGAAACCGACTCCGCTGAGGGCGACGAAGCCGCTGAGGAAGCCGCTGAGGAAGAGGCGTCTTCGGACGAAGACACGTCCGAGGCCGAGGCCGAAGAAGAAGCCGCTGAAGAAGAGGCTGAAGACGAATCACAAGACGAGGCTGAAGAAGAAGCCCCTGAAGAAGAGGCTGAAGACGAATCAGAGGACGGGGCTGAAGAAGAAGCCCCTGAAGAAGCGGAGGACGAAAACCCTCCCGAAGAAAAGAAGAAATTTTGAGGTGAGAAAATGTGGGAACATCGCAGCGTATCAGATAAAACATTCAAGGAAACCGGCCGGATTTTGCCCAACGAGACCTATGTCAAGTTGATGGATGAGGTTGAAGCCGTGGTGACACGAGCTCAAGGCGACAAATTTGACGCCGAGACCTTCATGACGTACATCCCTCGGCAGGGCCCTTGGGAAGAAATCCCGGAATCCGACCACTCCCGAGCCGATGCACGGACACGGTACATTGGTCCCGCCGATGCCAAGCTGCTGAACACCAACCTAATTCTCGGTTCCTCTTGGATTGATTCCGACCGTTTCAAGTTCGAGCGACGCATCGAAAACATCGCTGATTTCTTGAAGCAGAAAACCATCATCAACGCCAACATGTGGACGCCGAAGCAACTGTTCACGACGCAGACGTTCTTCTTCTGTTCAACCGGCGACGAAGAGCGAATGGGTGGAGCGATTTTGGAAGGCGACACATGCCGTGACGACCATCTTTTCCTCGGAACGAACGACAAGGAATTCCCCGAGTGGGAGGTCATCATGTGGGGTCTCGGCCACCGAGGCGTTGTCCCGGATTCCGACCCGCTCGACCGTGTATACTACCCGTCGTTGATGCACCGAAACGTTTCCTTCAACAACCGACTTGGCTGGATTCGCTACTCGCCAGCCGGCTTTGGAAAGGACGCCTCCGGTTACTTGATGACGCGACCAAACACCTGGATTTGGCCTGCAGTGAACGGCAATCGAGACACGGCGACGGCCTTCAATCTCCTCGTGAACCTCCCCGACCGCCGGTCTTCCTTTGGCGAAGAGGGCATTTCCGATGTCTTCCTCACCACCGGAAAAACCTCGTTGTACACGATGATGGGCATGATGCAATCCTCCACGGTTCGCCAAGCCTTTGGTGCAGGATCTGAAATGGTCCCGCTCGAATTCCACTGCATTGAACCCGGTCTCGACGAGTGGATTGGTAATTCCAGCGACGAAGACAAGTACAGCCGCCTCTTCGAAGTGTGTGCAACCATGGGCTACATCCTCACGGACCCGCTCATCGGGACGCTTGGTGGTGCAGCAAAGCGGCGCCGCCTCATCATGTACCCCTCGGACCAAGGCAACCTCCTGACCTGCGCCAACGCCAGTCAAGTCGCCGACCATGCCTTGAAGTCGAACTACGATTCGACGGTCTTCACCAAACTGGATCAGGCCGATTTCATGAACCGAGTGACCCGCCGCTTCAAGGCGTATGCCGACCTTGTGGCCGCTTCCGATGTCGCCCGTGGCAGCCGATGGATCAGCCAAGCAGAGGTTGACGGCGAGAAGATGATTGGACCCAACGTCCACTCCATTCTTTCCGTCCGTGGGTACGATATTCTCAACATGCAGGAGTACCTTGACACCTTCAACGATGTATCAGCAGCCCCCGAGCGTTTGATGCGACGAATCGTTCAATCCGTGGCCACCAACGCCCTCAAGACGGTTTACCCGACCGATTTGCTTGGCGAGTCGGCCGGTGCGGCTCCTTTCGAACACATCTTCAACTCCAGCGACGACAACCCGCTGGTCTACTACACCGATGTTCGCTTCCTCGTGCCAACATCCATTGACAAGCTGCGCTTCCAAACCGCTTCCCGCGGTGCAGATCGCGGTCGAATGCGAGAAGCCTACGCAGCCTTGACCAACGCCGACCCCATGACCAGTCTTTCCATCCAAGACCTCTGCCTACCGTTCCTTGCTGACCTTGGTGAGGACACCTGGCAGACCGGCACGGGCATCAACGAAAACGAAATCGTCGTTGAAGTCACCATGGCCGTGAACCCGGCTCGGGTTTGGAAGTCGTTGCTCGAACCCACCACCAGAGAAGTCTTCGACATGCCCAAGGGCGACAAAGGGACGGCAGCCCAACTCTGGGGCGACGTGTTCATGACCAACGATGTTCTTCACGACAAGATGAAGAAAGACGGGAACGAGCATTACCTCAACCTCTTGAAACTGGCTTACCATTGGTCCAACAACGAAGCTCAGAAAGCCCACAAGTTGGGCAAGCATGCCAAGGCCCCTGCGAAGAAGAGCACCAAGAAGTGACCTCAACCACCTCTCGCTAGAGGGTTCAAAAACAGGCAACCCCCGGGTTGAACCATGGCTGGTCAAAACGATGGTAGCGGTCGTGCGCCTGTCGCCATCGTTCGGCCAACCACCAGCGTGACCAGTGGTGTTGAAGTTACGCAAAAATTGGTGACGGCGGCCGTTGCTTTTGGCGACCTCATGCAGGGGACGTTTGGCCCCCAGGGCCTTGACAAAATGCTCTACAAAACCAACGGGGAAACCGCCGTCACGAACGACGGAGCAAAAATCGTCGCCGAACTCTTGGTGAAACATCCGGCTGCGAAGGCCTTCGTCCAACTGGCTGAATCTCAGGAACAAGCCTGTGGCGACGGCGTCACCGGATGCTTGCTCTTCGCCAGTGAAGCCATGCGTGAAGCCGGACGTTTGCTTGAGCGTGGGCTTCATCCCCTTGTGGTGGTGAACGGCTTCCAAGAGGCCCTTTCGATCACGCTGACGTGCATTGATGAGCGCTCTGAATCATGCGAAGAAGACCCCTCTCGCCTTCTGGCCGTTGCACGGACAGCGATGAACGGGACCTCGGCCGATGCTGGGAGCGACGCTCTCGCCAATTTGGTGGTCGAGAGTCTTCGCCTTGTTCAGTCGGGGGAAGGTGTTGACCATGAAGACGTCCGTATGACCAAGCGCGGTCAGGGCAATCTCTCCGATACTCGCCTCATCCCCGGGTTGATGCTTGACACCGCCCTTCACCTGGATCGCCTTCCTCGCTCTCTTGAGAACGGACGCGTTTTGGTGTTGACCTGCCCTCTCGACGAGGAAGCAACCGCTCGTGATGCTGAGATTGAAGTGGAAGATGCAAAGCAGTGGCTTTCCTTCATGGAGGCGAAGGAGGGTCTGCTCAAAGCCAAAACATCGGCGGTGCTTCGCACGGGAGCGAAAGCGGTGTTCTGTGCCGGTACCATTGAACCGAGTATTTTCCACGACCTTACCGATGCTGGCTGTTTTGTTTTGGGAGGTTTGGAGCGCTCAGGCGTCGAGGACATCGCCAAAGCGACCGGTGCGGCCATGTGCGACCACCTTGATGACGCCCATGAAGCGCGTCTTGGGGTTTTTGAACGGTTGGAAATCGAAACCAGCGAAGGGCTGGACGGACGCCAAGAGCGCCTTTGTCTCCACGTTGGGCCTGATGCGGGGCTCGTGACCTTGGACGTTGGCGGCGGAGACGGAACCGCCGTCGAGGAAGTCATTCGGGGCTTGTACGATGCCCTTCGCTCCACGTCGTTGGCGATGTCGAGCAACGCCGTTGTTCGTGGCGGGGGTTCTCTGCACATGGGCGCATCCCTTCGCATCAAAGAGGCTGCAGAGCAACACGCCGGTCGGGAGCGATTGGCCATGGAAGCGTTTGCGCGGGCGCTTGAAACCGTCCCCTCAACGCTCGCTCAAAACGCCGGTGTCGAGCGGCTTGACACGCTTCTCGCCCTGCGGGCTGCTCACCGTGCAGGTGCATGGGTTTCGGGTATTGACGAGCAAGGCCGGGTGGAAGAAATTCACAGCACGTGGCTTCCTTCCGAAACCTTGCGGCATGCACTGGAGGCCGCCACCGAAACCGCCTGCGGTTTGTTGCGGGTTGACCAAGTGATTTCTGCTCGTGGGGACTGAACCTTTGCAGAAAAGCACGTGTCGTTATGTTCAAGTGCATCGGACGGGGCAACTGCGATAACGGGTCTCCCGCTATGAGTGACGTTTCCTCGCCGCCACCACGGGCCCTGCTCAGTGTCTATGACAAGACCGACATCGTCTCGTTTGCCAGAGGCTTGGTGGAACTGGGCTTTGAATTGGTGTCCACGGGAGGCACAGCACAAACGCTTTCGCAAGCCGGTCTCCCGGTGATGTCCGTATCGGACCTCACCCAACACCCGGAAATTTTTGACGGCCGGGTGAAATCGCTTCATCCTGCCATTCACGGACCTCTGCTCGCTCGCCTTCACCAAGACGACGATGCTAGGGAACTTGAGCGCCTTGGGTATGTTCCTCTACGGGTGGTTGCATGCAACCTTTACCCGTTTGATGAGGCCGCAGCGACTCAGCCACCCCTCGACGACCCGGCTCTCCTTGAGATGGTCGATATTGGGGGGCCAACCATGGTTCGCGCCTCGGCGAAAAATCACCAGCACGTGTTGATCGCCACCAACCCCGGTCGTTACGACAGCATTCTCGGCGCCATTCGAGAGGCTGGAAGCGTCGCTGAGGTGAGCATGGATTTGCGTCAAACCCTTGCACTGGAAGCCTTCGAACACACCGCTGCTTACGACGCCGCCATCGCCCAAGAGCTTCATCGCCGCTACCGAGGCGACCCAGCCGCCTCCGATGTCGTGGACGAGCAACGTTTGCGATTCCCAACCTCCGTGTTTTCGGTCAGCCATCAACTCACCACGCTTCGCTACGGAGAAAACGCGCATCAGGCCGCAGCGTTGTACATCGACCAAGACACGCCCAACGACGGCTCAACGTTGGTGACAGCTCATGTTGAAGGCGGGAAAGCCATGTCCTACAACAACTACAGCGATGCTGACGCGACGCTGCGCCTCTGCCGCTCCTTGTCCACCGATGAATGGCCCAACACCCCGCATGCCTGCGTGATTGTGAAGCACAACAACCCCTGTGGGGCGGCCTTGGGAGCCACCCAACGAGAGGCGTTCCAAATGGCGCTTGCTAGCGACCCCGAATCTGCATTTGGCTCCATCATCTGCTTCAACGAAACGGTGGAATTGGAGACGGCGGAAGCCGTTGGCGACTTGTTTGTTGAAGTGATGATGGCGCCCGGCTATACGGCGGAGGCCAAAGACCGGTTGATGGCCAAAAAGAACCGCCGACTCTTGACCCTCCGCTCCCCGGACGGACGACTTGCCCCTCTCCAGCGAACCGTGGTTCGAAAACCGGTTGAGGGCGGGCTGCTCGTTCAAACCGAAGAGCCTCCGATCATCGATTGGACCAAAGCGAAAACCGTCACGGATGCAGAACCCACTTCAGCGCAGTTGGACAGCATGAAATTCGCCGTTCGCGTCTGTGAGCAGGTCAAGTCCAACGCCATCGTGATGGTTCAAGGGACGGCAACCGTTGGCATCGGACCGGGCCAAACCAGCAGGGTCGAAGCCGTTCGAATCGCCGCTCGGCGTGCGGGTGAGCGAGCCAAGGATTGCGTTCTTGCTTCGGACGCATTCTTCCCATTCAAAGACGGTTTGGAGCAAGCCGCCGAGGCCGGAGCCATCGCCATCGTTCAACCCGGTGGCTCGGTTCGAGATCAGGAAGTCATCGATGAAGCAAACGCGCGGGGCGTTTCAATGGTCTTTACCGGCCATCGTTTGTTTCGCCATTGAGGTGAAAAAGTGGGACATTTGGACGACGTCAATCAGACATATTGGGGGCATTTTCGGAGAGCATTGTACATGGCGTTTCGCTTCACCGTCGCCGTCCCCTTATTGCTCATCCACGCGGTCTATCCAAACGTCTTCATGACTGCCGCAAGCGATGCTGTCGACGTCTACAATCGATTGACTGAGGAGGATCCGTCCTAAGCCGTCGTGGGGACGCGCCACCCCACCCACCAAACACCCGTGATGGCGACGATGGCGATCAGCGTTTGACCGAACCCTGGGTCGCCAAGTTTCGTGATGTACCAGATGGATGCGAGTGAAACAAACGAGATCAATCCGCAAATGATGATTTTCGAGTGCATCGGGATTGCTCTGCCCGACCGGTAGTATGTGAGCAGGGAAGAGCCAAACATCCGATTGGTCAACAGCCACAAAAACAAGCGTTGGGATGAGCGGCCGTAACAATACGCAGCGAGCACAAGCCAGGACGTCGTGGGCAGGCCGGGAACAAAAACCCCGATGGCTGCAAGGACGACGAAAACGCTCCCAAAGCCAACCCATAGGCTTCGAACAACGGGGTTTGCACTTGGTTTGTGTTCGGCAAGGACCGCATGGATGACCTCGGAGTCCGAAAGCATGGCGTAGGATTCTGCGAGGCGTTGAGCCTCGGCTTTTCGCTGAAGAGAAGAGGACACGGGTGTTTCGGACATGTCCTTCGGCGTTGGGGGTTGAGGCGGCGGCTAAAATCCTTGGTTTCGTTGGGAAAGGGTTGAATCGCACGGAATCTTGGGAGGACCATGGCCCCTCAAACCCTTCTCTGTGGCCGTATTGCTTCACCGGAGGCTCCGCTCCGTTGCGCTGTTCTGCTTTCCGGCTCGGGCAGTGGAATGGAAGCGCTGGTTCGAGCCCAACGAACCGACCGACTTTCTCATGTTACGACGTTGGTGATTTCAAACCAATCCGATGCTTACGGACTGGAACGAGCCCGACAACTGAACGTTCATCACGTCGTCGTTGGGCATCTTGACGATGGTGGTCAACGGCTTTCACGTGAAGAGCACGAGCATCGTCTGCTGGCCGAACTCGAAGCTCATGACATTGAACTCATCGTGCTTGCAGGTTACATGCGCCTGCTTTCTCCCGTGATGTTGGGGCGGTGGAGCGGGCGCATCGTGAACATTCACCCTTCGTTGCTTCCGAATTTTCCCGGCGCCCATGCCCACCGAGACGTCCTTGCATCGAAAACGCAACTCAGCGGATGCACCGTCCACATGGTCGATGAGGGCATGGACACGGGCGCTGTTCTTGCACAAGCCACCGTCCCGGTTTTTCACGACGACACCGAAGCATCGTTGAGCGCCCGTGTCAAAATCGAGGAACATCGTCTCTATCCTCAAGTCCTGTCATGGATTGCAACAGGTCGCGTGACGCTCACACCAAACGGCGTTCTTCTCGATGGTGCAACACCTCCGCGGGTGTGTTAAAATTCGTGAAAGCCTCCCCATGAAGGCCGGGCTTCACGCTCGGAATTGCAGCGAGGAGCTCACCAACCGATGATGCGTTCTCGGGCAAAAGAGCGTCCGCCGGTATCACGGCAAACAAGGGCTGGCGCTGCCCGTTTTTGTCGAGGGGAACGGCCCCTTCAGTAACATGCTGGAGCAGAAATTCCACCGCCGCAATGTCAAGCAAAAAAGCATCGCACGGAACCAGAAGCAACGGCCCCTCAAACCGTTCCCAAGCCCAATGCACCACCTGGTGAAGCCCTTCTGCACCTTCGGGGTCTGCGACGGCTTCCTGCGAGAATAAGGAGATCCGTTCTTCACTCCCCGCAAGCACAACAACCCGTTCAACGCCGGCTTGTTCAAGCACCTCGCAAAGACGGTCAACACCACCAAACATGGCGGCCTTATCCTCTCCCATCCGCCGGCTTTTTCCACCAGCAAAAACAAGCGCCGTGACCGTCATACAAGGCCCTCAGTGCATGTTGTCGAGCTCGTCCAGAGCGGCTTCAAGCTCGTGGAGCAAACCCCGGACACGGTGCAGAAGGGCCTTTCGCTCCCGACTCGACCGTGCTTCAGGCAACCATTCGAGCAAGCGTCGAACGTCCTTCGCATCACGGTCAACGGTCCATCGCAGAACATTTTCCAAGACGGGGTCTTCAGCCGGCAACAGGCGTTCAGTCATGGCCTTGAGTCCGGGCCACCCTCCATCAATGCTCCGACCCGAGCAGGTGAGCCCGGATGCGTTCGAACATTTCCCCGCCTTTGGGGGCCTGCGCAACCAAACATTTCGCGGTTTCACCGTCTTTGCGAAGGGACAGGAACAACACGCAGTACTGGTGCCAGTTGGGGCTTTGTTGGGCGGCAGCTTCCAACCAAGCGTTGTCCGGAACCGGGCGGCCACCTCTCACCAATTCCTCAGCCACTTCGAGAACCACCATCAACGGCTCGCGCCGCTGAAGAAGGTGAATAAACGCCATCCAACCTTCTTGCCCGAGCACCTCGTCCTCGAGGTTAGCGAGCAACATCCCTGCGACGGTAAGGTCCTCTTTGCCGTGGCGTTTCCACAACGCAGGAATCAATCGGGCGAGCGCTCGTTGGTTTGGCGCATGGGTCAACATCCAGGAGGTGATGAGACGAAGGTCGGGCAAAGGCGTCCCGTGGTGAAAGGAAAACACGTTGTGTTCTGCGGTCAAATCCGTGCGAGGTTTGTTCAGCAAATCGCTTACACAGGCGGCGTATGCACGGCTGAGGAACTTCAGCGCCCGACGTTTTGAGGTTAATTGCCGAGGCGATTGTTCCTCCAGCCAGTCGTCCAGAAACGGGTTCACCGTGATTCACCCTCGTTGGATTTCTTCCGGAAATTATCAAACAGATCACCAACCAATCCAACGGAGTCTCTCAGGGTGCCCATCAGCGTATCGATGACCGCCTTGTCCTCGTACTTTTCCCTCACCATTTCACGCAACTCGTGTTCAATTTCAGCGTGCATGGTGTCGTCGATGTCAAATTGCGACCGCAGATGGGCCAGAACCCGAAACTCGTCCTTGGACAGAGAGGCATTGACGATGGCCACTTCGAAGACGTTGGTGTAGATCGAACGCATGTTCTCGGCCGATATTGGCTCGCCCGCTTTGGTTTCCGCTCCGCTTTGAATGGCCTCGTAGACATAAGCGGGCTCTTCAGACGAAAGACCAAGGCTGCTTGCAAGTTTGATGATCAGACGCTTTTCCTCTCGGGTCAAGACGCCGTCGGCCAGCATCACTTCAACCGTTGAACGAAAGACATCCAACCTCCCAAGTGTTGCCGATGACACGAACCACCCACAAACTCCGACTTCTTGAAGAAACCGTTTCGTCGAAAACCGGGGGAAAGGCGAAATTTCTGCACAGGGTTCAAAAGGCAACGATGGGTGGGAGGGTTGTTCACATTCACCTCACCCGCTTGTCGGGTGGTTGCAGAGGATGGTGACCTCCATGAGGGGGCCACGACCCAGCAATACGGTTGTGTGCAACGCAAGGAGAGAATCCAATGGGACGAAAAAACAACCCCTCAAACCGCGGAGGCGGAAACAAAGGCAAGGCCATGAAATACGAAATTCGGGCTGATATCAAAGTAAACGGAACGGTCCAGCGAAAGGACATCATCGGGGCCATTATGGGGCAAACCGAGGGTCTTCTTGGCGACGACCTCGAACTGCGCCAACTGCAGCGAACCGCTCGCGTCGGCCATGTCGATGTCGAAATGGAAACCAAGAACGGCAAGGTGCACGGCACCATTACCATTCCAAGCAGCATGGACAACGTGGAGACCGCGATCATCGCGAGTTCTCTTGAAACCATTGACCGCATTGGCCCCTGCGACGCCATCATCAAGGTCATGCAAATCAGCGACATTCGGGCAACCAAGCGCACCGCCGTCGTCGACCGCGCCAAGGAACTCTTGCTGACGATGGTGAACTCCGGCGAAGCAGCCTCCAAGACGGTCATCGAAGAAGTCCGCTCCGTCCTCACGGTTGGCACGGCCACGTCCTTCCACGGACTGACCTGTGGCCCGAACGTTGAATCCTCGTCCTCCTTGATCATCGTCGAGGGGCGAAACGATGTTCGCAACCTTCTCAACTGCGGCGTCAAGAACGCCATCAGTGCGGACGGTTCAGGCAACATCAAGCAGGAACTCATCGACCTTGCCAACGGAAAGGAAAGCGTTACGGTGGCCATTGACGGCGACCGTGGCGGCGAGATGCTTTTCATGCAACTCTACGACATGATGAAGGTTGACCATGTCGCTCAAGCACCGGTGGGCCAAGAATGGGAACTGCTTCCACAAAAGACCGTGACCATGTGTCTCCAAAAGAAGGTTGAAGCGGCCAAATTCAAGCACCAAATGGACAAGAAGATTGCCGAGGACGACCAAAAGTACGGCGGCGACAAAGACTGGGACAAAGGCATGGATGAAGAATTTGCATCCGATGAACCTGCACCAGCCGACATCCAGGAACTGTTTGACAAGGTTGACGACATGGGCAAGAACAAGGCTTTGATTCGGTTTGCCGACGGAAGTTTCTCTGAAGAAATCGGACCGTCCAAGTTGGAGCAAGCCATGAGCGAATCCGACAACGTCGAAGTGGTGATTCTGAACGGCGCCGTTACCGACAAAGTGCTTGATTACGTGACCAAGTCCACCGCCAGCGTGGTCGTTGGAACCAAGGAAGGCAAGGGCTTTGCCTCCCCCGATGGCATTGACGTTTGGCTCGCTGAAATTCACCGTTGAAGGCCATCGGTGCGTTAATGGCCTCAACCGGCCGTCCATCTCCCATGGACACCAGCGATTCCAACGACTGGCCCGAGGAAGATTCCACCAACGAACCTCCCTTGACCGAGCCGGAGGAAGCCGAACCGTCTTCTTCGGCAGAGCAAAAAGAACCGGCAGCAGACGAATCGAGCGAATCGCACGATGAGAAGGCAACCCCGACTTCCTCGATAGAAGAGGACGGGCCCGTTGATGTCAAAGCAGAACCGGGCCCCTGGACGTTGCCCATCCGAGCCGCTCCGATCCTCTCGCTTCAAGGCGAAAGCGTCGTTGAATATCCATTGAGCCAGCACGTCAACGGGCTCTCTTCAACCTCCGTTGTGGTCGATGAGGAATTGATGCGCATCGTTGAAGCGCGATACGACCCGGACGGCGTCCGCCGCCTCAACGTCCGCATGGCACTCGTCAAGGAACACATATCGGGATATTCTCATACCCACCTCGACGTTTTTGCAAAGTTGCAACCAGCTTGGTGGACTTCAATTGCCCTGGGCCTGTTGTTCGCAACGTCCTGGTTCCAGGGGCTGCTCATTCTCGGCGGAGGGATGTTTGTCCTCGCCGGTGTTGCCGGCCTCTTACTCATGCGATTGGACCTTCATCGCATCTCGTTTTCGGACCACGGTGGGCGGCACGACTTCTACCTCTCAGGATGGCGCCAGGAGCCTTACCTTCTTCACAACAGCACGGCGTTGTTGGGTCCAGCATTTGTTGAGTTCTTGCGAACCGGCGAACTGGAAACCGTCCATATCGACAACGTCATTGAAAGCATGGGGCGCCCTCAAGAACCTGCACCGTTGCTCAAGACGGCTCCTGCGCCGGAGCAGGAAGCGACGCTGCCAGAACCCGCCGCCAGGCCCGCGCTTCCTCCTCCCAAAGCGCCGGTTTCGGACCTTCCCGAACCGCCCGCCCCCGTTGCGTTGCCATCGTCATCAAGCCCTGTGGGGCCGCCGATCGGACCACCCGCTCCCGTTACGGAGCCTACAATCCCACATCCCACCAACGCCCCCCCGCCTCCGGTGGCTTCGCTGCCGCCCCCACCTCAACCATCTCCTACGCCCCCACCCCCGGTGGCGTCCCTGCCACCGCCGCCCGCCCTTCCGCCGGCTCCGCTCCCCCCGCCACCTGCCGGCCGACTGGTCGATGAGGACGCGTTGTGGGACGAACTCTCGTGATCAGGCTTGAACGCCGCCTGCTGATGGGAGGAAAACCACGTCCCTCAAGCGCTGGACTTCATGGCTTAATTCCCGCAAATCGTTTGAAAGCGGCCACGCGTCGTGCTCCAAAGGAACGTGTTTACCGAGTCCGGGTATCCGTTCAAGAGCCCGTCCAAGTTCGGCAGCGTCTGCGAGGAAATCGCCCTTCGCTCCAGAATGCCGAGCCTCAAGCCGCCGCCGTATCCAGCGCTTGAGCGGTGCGACCATCTCGGTGAGGCGGCTCAACAACTCGGCCCGCTGGCCGTCTCCATCGTCGTTCTCGGGAAGAAGCCGGAGGGCGAGCCGAAGCAAACGGGCGATGCGCACGTCTCGAGGCTCGACGTTCACGTGTTGAGCCAACCCTCTTCTGACGGCCGGGAGGGCGCCCATCCCCGCCGTGGTCACTTCGTCGGCCAAGCCGTTCAAGTTCAGCGTGGCGAGAAATTGAGCGAGGTGCTGGAGCGCTTCTTTCGTCCCTTCAGATTCGGCTTTGGTGGCTTCGCTTTCCACCGTATTCAGCGCTTGTGTGGCCTCAACCGAAATCTCTGCCTCGGGGGAAGTTTCGTCGTCTTCCGTCTCGGCAAGGGAAACCACATCGTCCTCCGAGGAACTACTCGGCGGCGCAGAAACCAAAACCGCTTCTTCCGGTTGAGGAACCGTTGTTGGTTCAACCGAGCGAACCGGTTCAACTTCAGGTTTGACCGTTTCTTCCTTCGCGAAGGCAACGTCAACAACTTCCTCAACCTCCGTCAAACCATCGTCAAGCCTCTGTTCTTCTGGCTCCATTGCTTCAAGCATGGCTTCGTGCGCATCATCAAGCGAGGACATCGGCCGGAGAACCGGGTGTTGACCATCGGTCACGGGGAGGAGCGTTGGGTGGGGTTGATTCGGTTGCCAGGCCGTGAACGTAAACGTCTCGTCCTCCACCGTCCGTTGAGCGAGATGGGCTGCCCAAGCGGGGATGCATTTGCTCATTTCTTGGAGTTGGTCCGGTTGTTTTAGCATTAGTTCTGCCTCGGCAGCCAAGCCGACATCGTTGGCCCATGGAAGACGCAGGATTCGCCGTCGGAGCACGTCATGGTGAGCGATGTACGGACGCGCTTGACTCAAGGACCGTGCGACCTCCATCGGGGATTCCGATACGAGTTCGAACCAACGTCCGACCAGCCAACCTTGGTGATTCAGACGATCGAGCTCTTCCTTGAGGGCGTTGATCATGGACGGCGTTGGCCCGGAGTCCGTACCTTGGGCGCTGCGGGGATGATGGCGTTGTAGTGCGGAAACGTATCGCTCGAACTCCAACAAATTCATGCGCTCGGTGTTTCGTTCTTCACCGATGCCTCCCGTTCTGCGGACAGCGGCCAATTCTTCTTCGAGCATGCTGCGATGTCGCTTGTGCCGGCGTTCAAGTTGGTCCGCAAATCCCTCGATTTCCTCAAGCACCTCGGCGGGGAGTTCTTCACTTGCAAGAAGTTGAGACCGGACATCAACGTCTTCTCGGCCGGAAAAGGAAACATCGATGTTACCCATTCGACGAAGGAGGGTGGCCCTTCGTTCCCACGTGTTGCGAGTCGCCGTCAACCGTTCGAGGGCGTTGAGCGGGTCTTCGAACACCAAACGCCGCCACCCTTCAACATCAAGGCCGGCGTTTTCGTAACCTTGGAGCACATCAAGGGCGTCGAGTTCAACTTTTTTCCAGAGGTTGTCCAAACTCTCCACGGCTTCCTCCAGCGCCTCGGTCTTGTCCAGGTGGCCGACGAGATGCGCCGATGCGGCCGTACGAGACGGCCAGAACTTGGCAAACCGCTGCCATCGTTCAACCGTCTCCAAATGCTGCTTGACGGAGGCTTCCACCATGTCGTGGTTGGTTTCCCATTCCAACAAATCGCCCGGCCGTAATTCGCCCTCGTGCGGGAAAACAATGCCTTCGCTTCGCCAAGATGAAATGCGCTGCGAGAGCGTCTTTCGTCGCTCTTCGAAGGTTTGGGCGAGTCCCCCGATTTCATCCCTCAACTCTTCGAGGTCTTGTCGGCGGGCCGGGCGCAAGACACCCGTGCACCGTTTGGTGAACTCGAGGGCAAGGTCTGCATCGAACGGCTCGATCAGTTGAGCGATGGAGAGTCGAAGTCGCTCGCGTTCATCGTGGAAGGCTTGCCATTCCTCCAACGCCCCCAAGGCATCGAGCAAAGCGAGCGAGGAAAGGTCGCCGACGTCCATTCCACGCTGCCGCAATTGGGTCACGCCTTCCTCAATGACGGCTCGTTGCCTTCGTTCGTCCTCCTCCACGGTTTCGAGGTGGCGAAACGTCTCGTCGTAGCGATGAGGCTCGGAAAAAAGGCGGTGAAACGGTTCAACCGCGGGGCCGCTTGAGGCATCGAGCGCAGCAAGACGGTCAAACAGGAGGTTCCATGTTTCTCCAAGCCCCTCCTCGTACCAGAACGAACGGACTCGATTGAGGGGCGGCTCCCACGAGGCAAGGGTTCGCATTGTTCGCTCAAAGGTTCGGTGGACGTCTTCGATTTCAAACGGGTCGAACAGCGCCTCACGAAACGCCTCAAGCGGTTCAAGATCGTGAGAACTTGCTTCGGATAAGGCGACGATTCGCTCCTCGATTTCGGAAGCCGTTTCCCGCCGGTCTTCAAGCCAATCCAAACGAGCCATCCCGCCTTCGGGGTGTTCGTTCACGAACTGGTGCATCGGCCCTCGTGGAAATCCAAAACGCTCGAGGGCGTCAAGGCGGCGGGCCACCTCGCGTTCAAGTTCGTTCGGCTCACTCATCCGCTCTCGCCACACGACGGGAAACGGGGGA
>JAURDA010000115.1:274-506 GCA_030828165.1 Candidatus Poseidonia sp. | reverse complement strand
TTTTTTATCTTCTAATTCATTTAAACAAGTAAAGCAGTAGGGGTATTTTCTATTCACTACTACATTACAAGCAATACATCGTCGTGGTGTTCTAATTTTCATTCTTCTTCCTCCAAAAGTTCAGTATATTCTTCAATGAAAAGGCCATAATATTCATTAAAAATCAACATCTGAAGCACTTTATAAATCGGCCAACCAGACATTGTTTCTTCAATTTCTTCACCATACAAAT
>JAURDA010000115.1:0-264 GCA_030828165.1 Candidatus Poseidonia sp. | reverse complement strand
GTGCAATATCATTATAATAGATGGGAATATAGGAATCAACAACCTCAAAAGCCCAAGTAAGGTCATTTCCGTTTTTGTTGTAATAGTCTTGGGCGCATTCTTTCCAGTTAATATTTTCACTCATTCTTCTTCCTCCATTAGTTTTTGAGGGTATCGTGGTTTGCGGGCATTGTAGGCACGAACACCTACATTATATTTCTTTGCGTAATGGTTTGCAGGAAACCAATTAGGACGGCGATTTTTACGCCATTCAGCAATACGCCA
>JAURDA010000114.1 GCA_030828165.1 Candidatus Poseidonia sp. | reverse complement strand
CGTCTTCGCTCGACGACACCACGGACACCTCTACGGGCGTCGTCGCCATCGTCGTCGTCGTCGTCGCGCGTCCGAGCCGCGCGCGCAGCGGCGGCGGCGGCGTCGATATCGTCGTCGTCGTCGGAGATGAAATCTACGTCTTCGGAGAGGTTCGGGTACGTCCCGCCGTCTTGCGGATGTCCCGGAGCCGTCGCGTGGGAAGAAACTCTGAGCGCTACGGATTCCAAACCGAGCGCGCGAGAGACGGCGGCGACGAGTTCTCTCTTTGCCGGGTGGGCGTAGAGGAAGACGACGGCGTGTAAGAAACCCTGGGAGGTTTTACACGCGACGTGTGCGGCGGTTAACCCGAGGGATGGGTTTTTTGAGCCGCCGAAGAGGGCGACGAGACGAAGCGCCGTGCCCGGGACGTTTGTGGACACTTGGATGAACGGATACGCCAACAGACGTCGGACAAAGGTTGTCAAACGCTTCGTCGCCGCCCTCGAACGCGGGTCGTCATCTAATGATCTATCTA
>JAURDA010000113.1 GCA_030828165.1 Candidatus Poseidonia sp. | reverse complement strand
GAGCCCACTTCACAATTCGACAAGGCCGGATTGAGCCAGCCACGAACAACCCGTTTGGAATTGCCGAGTTCGTTGGCGCCGGTTCAATTCCGGCCGAGCCCATTGCACTGTTCGGTCAGTCAACCTTGACCGCTCCATCCAAGGCCTTCAATGGCTACATTCTTCTACGACCGGCCCCCAGTGATGAGCATGGGCCTGATTGAACAAGCCGATTGGGGTGTGTTCAAGCAAAAGGCCACGTGGCAGGCCTTCGCCGTCGCCGTGGTGATGTTCACCACCATCTCCTTCGCTGCCCTTTCCATGTTTGACAGCATGGACGAGTTGTTCCAATCCGACGCTGAACCTGCCCCCATCCCCGACATTGTCTTTGAATCCCTGAATCGAGATGTTGAGGCAGGCGTTGTTAACGAGACCGGTTGGTTTAATCTCAGCGACCATCGAGGGAGTGTCATCATTCTGGATCTCATGGCACGTGATTGTAGCAATTGCCACTTGGTGCAAGAACACATTGAACAA
>JAURDA010000112.1 GCA_030828165.1 Candidatus Poseidonia sp. | reverse complement strand
TTCGGTCGCGCTCTGGGCAGCTCTTCGCCTGCTCAACATTGGACCGGGCGACGAGGTCCTCGTTCCTTCAATGACCTACATTGCGACGGCAACCTGCGTATCGCTCGCGGGAGCGACACCCGTCTTCATTGACGTTGAACCTGACCACTGGTGCATCGACCTCGACGGTCTTGAAGCGGCCCGAACACCCAACACCAAGGCGGTCATCGCTGTCCACCTGTACGGCCAAATGTGCGATGACCGCCTGGTCGATTGGTGCAAGGAGCACAACATCGCCTACATCGAGGACGCTGCACAAGCCCACGGGGCGGTCTCCGCAGCAGGCGTCAAGGCAGGCGGGGTCGGCGACGTGGCGTGTTTCTCTTTCTTCCCGTCAAAGAACCTCGCCGTTGGTGGCGAGGGGGGTATGATGACGACCCGACGAGAGGACCTCGCTGCCCGAATGGATGCTCTGGTCAATCACGGGCGTGATGCTCGCCTCGAATCCCATGAGGTCGGCTCCAACCTCCGCATGTCGTAAGTCTCC
>JAURDA010000111.1 GCA_030828165.1 Candidatus Poseidonia sp. | reverse complement strand
CCCAATTTAGAAGCCTACAGAGCAGGCAAATTCAGCAAAGCGGCAAAGGTTGCCTGCGACAACCCCCACGCCATTCGTGAGATCATTGAACGAGTTTCCGGGAGAGAACTTCCCGATGATTGGTTTCCTTGGCAACCGCTTGATTCCAAGGGTTCGTTGGACGGAACCGTCATCACCGGCTATGAATACCCGCTGGTTCACTGGACAGACAGCCACGGCCAAAGTGGTTCATCCGACATCGAAAAAGGCGAAGGTAAACTTCCCTGGCGCCTTGACTGGCCTGCGAAATGGGGGTTCAATCAAATCACATGTGAACCCTTTGGAAAAGACCACGGAGCAGCCGGTGGCTCATACGATACCGGGAAGGAAATCGCCCTCCTGTTTGGCCATGAACCACCTGCCCCCCTCACGTATGAATGGATTAGCCTGAAGGGCAAGGGAGCCATGTCATCTTCTTCAGGGAACACCGTTGGCCCGATGGAAGCCTTGCGGTTGGTTCCACCTGAAATCCTTCGGTTCCTCGTGGCCAATTCAAAACCAAG
>JAURDA010000110.1 GCA_030828165.1 Candidatus Poseidonia sp. | reverse complement strand
AGCCGTCGCCGTCGCTGTCGGCGTACCAGGTGGAGCCCGTGCTGAGGTCGACGCTGCTGTCAGCGTCGTCGATGTCGCCGTCGCAGTCGTCATCGACGCTGTTGCACACCTCGCTCGCCGCCGGGTTCACCGCAGCCGCGCTGTCGTCGCAGTCGGTGGCGTCGGAGACCGCGCCAGACGGCTGCGCGCAGGCCGCGCTGCTCGACCCCGCGTCGCCGTAGCCGTCGCCGTCGCTGTCGGCGTACCAGGTGCCCCCCGCGCTCGGGTCTACGTCGCCGTCGGCGTCGTCCACCAAGGCGTCGCAGTCGTCGTCGATGCCGTTGCAGACCTCTTCGCCCATCGGCGTGCAGCCGTCGAAGTCGGGTCCCGCGTCCGCAGGAGCCGCCGCGTCGCCGCTCCCGCCGCCGCCGTCGCCGCCGCCGTCAGTGGTCGCGGCCGGGTTGCAGTCGATGCAGTAGCCGTTCAGATCGCAGCCGGCGCCGAGGAGCGCTAGCGCGGCGACCGCGAGGAGGGCCAGGCCGGCGCGGGTCATCGTCGGCTCCTCGGC
>JAURDA010000109.1 GCA_030828165.1 Candidatus Poseidonia sp. | reverse complement strand
CGCTGAACCGGTTTGATGTCCCGATGCGATAAGCAACCCCGCCATGAGCGTTCCGTGGGCAACCGCACCGTAATCAACGGGCGTGGTGGAGGTCCCAACGAAATCCTTGAACGCAATGTCTTTCCCAGAAAACGCATCGTGTGAGAGGTCAATCCCGGTGTCCACCATGCAAACGCGAACGCCCGCACCGGAGAGACCGTCCTCTTGGAGGGAGCGAATGCCTGAATCGGCAAACGCCCATTCAGACTGCGGCGGAGGCAACTCAACGATCACCCATTGGTTCTGCCACATCACCAAACTCGCTGAGATGAGCAGAGCAAAGAAAACCAGGCCACCGAGGGACCGAGGCCGACGACGGGTTCGTGCCACGGGTTCCACTGGGAGGGGAGCCCACCCCATAATTTCCGAGCGCCACTCGTTTTGGAATCCAATGACGGTGGGGTCAACGGCCGAGACGATGCTCCGGTCGGACGGTTCGGGAAGATACTCAACGTCCCGTAGGCCCCCCATACGGTTTCACCCTGCCAAGGAGCACAAGAAGTCTTGTTCCTCAAAC
>JAURDA010000108.1 GCA_030828165.1 Candidatus Poseidonia sp. | reverse complement strand
CTCGCGCTTCAAAGATGGCGAAGGCGCCCCCGAGGAAGGAGGCCGCCGCAGCGTACCACCCCAAATCGTTGGAAAGGACGTCGGTGAGAAGAAGAACGGCGAGAACGAGGGAAAAGGCTACGCCACCGAGTCCCCCGACGAAGCGGGCTGCCTTTCCTTTCGCATCAATGTTGCATTCGAGCATGAACAAGATTCAGTCGCAAGAGTATATGAATCGGTGTTTTTGATGGAGCCAACGGAGGGACTCGAACCCCCGACCGTCTGATTACAAATCAGACGCACTACCAGACTGTGCTACGTTGGCCTCGGTTGTGGCGTAGCGCCACCCCTTGATGAATGAAGCGGATGATAAGGAGGAAAAATGAAGATGGGCAAAACAAAGAACACTGGGCCGTTGGAGGGTTCATGCGCACCGAGGAGGCAATGCACTACCTCGCCTCGCACGGGCAACAAAAAACGGGCAATGACACCATCTTTAGTTGGTTGGCACGTTATCAATCAGCAGCAGCGGCTGGTGCTCGTGCAGTGAACGGGACCATCGGTGCGCTCCTCGAGGATTCGGGC
>JAURDA010000010.1 GCA_030828165.1 Candidatus Poseidonia sp. | reverse complement strand
GGTTGTCATCATGCTCTCGTAGATTTCGTACGCATCCCACACGTTGTACTCCGGATGGTCGACGATGCCGTCGTTGTCTTGGTCTCGCATCAATTGAAGCGTACGAGCAAGCGCTACAGCGGCGTCAACGTCCGTGAGCCCGTGACCCACTCGCCAATCGTGACAGCCACCGGTTGCGCTTCGATAGCATTCGGCGGGAATGTCGTTGCAAGAATCTTCGTCGTTGCCCGCTTCGCACGAGTTGTCCATGGCCTCGTAACGAGCGGTGAGTTCCAAAATGAGCTCCACTTCATGAATCCGGCTGAAATTGGCGGTGCCCCAATCTTCGAACTGGCCGTAGGCAGCGGTTCCCTCGCCGCCCACAAGGCTGTCGCCGAAATCGTGGTCGTCTCGGTGGTAATCCGCCACGCCCAGCGAGGGAGCGGCATCGAGCAGGAGACCGGCCATGCCGCCAACGTGAGGCGTGGCCATGGACGTGCCTGAAATGGCCATGTAGTACAGGTCGCCCTGAGCCCGTGTGGATGCATCAATGGCCGTGCCCCGGGGAGCGGTGGCCCAGATGTCTCGCCCGGGTGCTCCAACGTCCGGCCACGTGTGCTGCTGGTTCATGCAGCCTCGGGAGGAGAAGGAGGTGACGGCCGTTCCGTCGTGGGTGAGGGCGGCGACGGAGATCGCCGATGGGGTGTTGGCGTATACGTTGGTTCGCAATCCGCCCGAGCATTCAGCGCCCGAGCCGCCGCTGTTGGAGGCTGCAAAAATCACGGCCACGCCGTTCTCGTACGTCAGGCGGTCGGTGAGTTGGGCGATCACGCCGTTGGGGTCGTAATCCCCGTCGGTGCCCCACGAGTTGGAGACCACGCGAATGTGGTAGGGGTTCTGGCCCGGGACCGAGTGGGCATAGGTCCATTCAAGACCCTGTTCCGCAGCAAAGATGGAGGCGCCGTCGCCGGTTCCCAAGGCAACCAATTGGCCGCCCTTAGCAACGCCCGCACGGCGGCCTGAAGAAGCGTCCCCGTTGCCGGCAATGGTGCCGCCAACGTGGGTCCCGTGACCGGACGAGGTGTCGGAATTGCGGGTCTCGACCCAGCCGGTTGGCCCGAATTTCGCCGAGTACAGGGTCTTCTCTCCGGCCCAAGGTTCGAGGTAATCGTAGTCGGGATGGCCGGCGTCCACGCCGGTATCCAAGTCGACGATGGCGGTGCCGTCCCCGTCCCATTCGGTGAAGGAGAGGTCGGTTTCGCGTTGGACTTCTCCGTTGGGCTGGACAATGACTCGGGTCCAAGCATCGGTGGCACCGACGATGTGGGTGGTTTCGTGCATCATGATGCCTGCATCGAAGGGGTCACCTCCCCATTCAGAGGGGAGGTAGAAGAAATCGAGCGGCTTGTCGAGCTCAAGGTACGCCACCCTGTCCCACGACGAGAGGTAGCGAACGGCTTGCGATGTCCCTTCGACCAATCCACCGTCGACGAGCGGGGCATCTCCGAGGTGTTGAAGGCCGAGGCTTTCCATGTAGGAGCGGTCGTGGGCCGTCACAGGGGAGGCGAGTTGATAGATCACCGGATGAACGTCGCTGTCGCTGGAAGCGGCCAAACGTTCCACCAAGTCGGCGTTCATTCGGCGTTCGTCACCAAGCGGGTTGACGCCCTCTGCCAGCGGCGAGGCGGTTGCGCCGACCATGAGGAGTTGAAGCACGACGGCGGTGAGCAGGAGCGCACGACGATGGGTTACCATGACCCAATTTCGCCGGTCGGACCGCTATAAGAATGATGGTTCTCTGAACCAAACTTGTAAAGAGGTCCTCAACAAAGATAACAATGGTGCTTTGAACATGCGATTGAATCCATCAACGACCCTCTCCGCTATGAATGGCGCTCGTGCATTGTGGAAATGGCTTCGCCGTCCTTCAAGGGAAGAACAGGGCCGAATGAACCAGGGAGTTGACCTCGACGCCGAGCGGGAGAGGCTTCGCATCCATCTCGAACATCAGCGGGCCCTCAATCGCCTCCATGCTGAAGACCGAGAAGAACGCATGGCGAGCATCATGGGCATGTTTGCGTCGGTTCAAGCCAACAAACAACAACGTTTGGGCCAAGTGGTGGACGTCGAGGGCGAACGTTGAGAACTTCAACCAACATGAGGTCCCTCTGCGGGTCCTGCAGGCACGATGCGGTACGGGTTGAGGCTCTCGTGTGACCAGAAGTAATGCGCTTTGATGTGGTCCCAGTTGCACGTCTCGCGAACACCGGGAAGAGCGAGCATTCGGTCGATGTAAGCGGTGAGGTTCGGGTAGTCGAGAATGCGTCGCAAATTGCATTTGAAGTGGACAACATACACCAAATCAAACCGAACGAGCGTTGGAAACAAGCAGATATCGGCTTCCGTGAGCACACCGGCGCCCTCTCCGACCAACCAGTCTCTTCCCTCGAGGTGGGCCTCAAGTTCGTCCAATCGTTGGAAAAGAGCGTTGACGGCGGCGTCGTAGGCCGACTGGGTTCGTGCAAACCCGGACTTGTAAACGCCGTTGTTGACCGATTCGTAATTGGCGTCGATCATTTCGTCGATGTCGCCCTTCAGGTGTTCGGGACACAGGGTTGTCCCGTTTCCGAGACCCGCGTCCGTCAGCGTAGCGAACATTCGGATGATTTCTCGGCTCTCGTTGTTGACGATGGTGTGCAACTTTTTGTCCCAAAGAACGGGAACGGTTCCTACCTTTCCACTCCGGGTCCAACCCTCAAAGGCCCGGTTGTAAATGCCTTCCAGACTTTGCTCGTCGTGAAGGGAGTCCTTGGTCGCTCCTGGCTCAGCGGGATTGAACGTCCACGAACCGTCCGATTCCATTCGCCAATCCACGACATCGTACGTGATGCAGTCTTCCAATCCCAAGAGGAGTCGTGTGAGAAGGGTCCGATGGGCCCATGGGCAAGCGTGGGAGACGTAGAGGTGGTAGCGTTCGGCCTCCGTCGGGAACAGACCGTCGGCCACGATGAAGTCGCGAAATTCACTCTGCTTTCTGACAAACGAGCCCTCCTTGAAAGCCTTCGTCCAGGCGCCTGATTGGTGGGTGGCCATGGCTTACCGTGTTCCCAATCGTATTTGATAAGTGGTTAAGGCTCGTCGCCGCACCGTTCATGATTGGTCCGTGATTCATGAACCCAACAACCGTTTTATGGTGCGTGCCCCTGGCACAGAGTATGAAAGCCAAAGCCATGTTTCTGGTGACGATTTTTCTCACGAGTCTGGTTCCCCTCGCTCAAAGCAACGCAACGCTGCCGTCCTCGCCCGCCCTGTCCTTCTCGCCCATGACCTGCGGCGGACAAACGATGTGGGACACCGTAGCCGATGTGAACAACGCCGTGCTCGATATCGTGGGCAACGAAACGTACCCCGCCATTTCAACGGCCTCCAACGCCACCAATCTTTACATCCGAATGCTCCTTGACGAGAGCCCTCTCCAAACCTCAACCAACCTGAAATCCTTCGCATGGGGGCTGGAATTTGACACGGACGGAAACTTGTCGACCTACGAGCACCTGGTCATCATGAACGGGGCGGGCCAAGACACTCTCTACATCAAAAACAACACCGTGACGACCAGTCCGGACGACCCGACCGACTCCACCGAATCAACGTCCGTGACCTTCTCGAACACGGCTTCCTGGTGGAACGTCACGGCGGCCAATTCCGCCTTCGCCGGTTCCACCGATTATTGGCTCACCTTCATTCTCCCGTGGTCCACCCTCGCCGACCATGACATCACACGGGACACCACGACGGCCTACTGGTTTGGGACCTCGACCCAACCCTCCAACATCAACGGCGACTTTGTATGTCACGACGGGCTTTCCAACGACCCTGTTACGCTTCAAGCCTTGGCCAGTGATACCGATTCCCTTGACCCTTCCACTCGTCTCTCCTACCCCAACGCCTACACCGCTGGCGGAGCCAAGTACGTCGACGTCACGGTCGTCAACGGGTCAAGCCTCAACATCAACGCGATCTCGAACCCACCATCGGCGACGTATGGGTTGGAATTTGGCCCCAACGGCTCCATCAACGCCTCTGTGGCCACCAACGGCGCCGTGACCATCACGGGCGATGGGGTCGGTTCGGATTGGGTCAAGGTGTTCGCCAACACCACCTTCGGGACCTCGACCGTTTCCGTCAATTCCACCTTCCTCGTGACGGTGACCGATTACCTCGCTCCAGCCGACCATGTGGTCGACGTGGCCGAAGGCGCTGAGTTTGTGCATGTGTTGCCGGTCGGTGATGCATGGATCAACCCTGATGTGACCGTCGAAGTGGAAGGCCTGCCCACCGGTGTCACCTATGTGCCTCCACGAACCAACATCACCCAGGTCACCGAGAGCGGCTATTATGCTCAATGTTCGCTCACGGAAGACGGCCGGGTGTTTTGTCAGGGCTACGATAACAACAAGGCGCTTGGCCCCGATTATCATTTGAATGGGCATTACTCCTCGGTATACGCCTCCCGAGCTCCGGTCGAAGTTCACGAGCCTGCAGGCTTGGACTGGACGGCCGTAGGGTCCACCTTCTCCGCCTTCTGCGCTGCTAACGGAGCCAATGACATCCGTTGCTGGGGCGACAACGGCGTCTCGGCGCGCACCTTTGTCAACATCTCCAACCTCCCTTCGGACAACGTGACCCAAATCGTAGGGACGACGGACACCTTCTGCGGCTTGTTTGAAACCGGGCAGGTCAACTGCTGGGGCAAAGACCCCGCTCGTATCCTTACGAGCAACTCAAATTATGCCTTTACCACGGCCTCCGTCGCCGTAACGTGGTCCGGTTCGACCATCACGGAACTGGTCCACCTCGACCAGTCCATCTGCGCCTTGTCATCTTCGGGCTTGGAGTACTGTCTCGGGACGACCATCAATCCGACCACCGGCGCCACCGAATACGCATCGGCCGATACGCCCTCAACCACGAGTCTGCTCTCGACCATCAACTCAGGCTCGTCCGTGGTTGACATGGCTCAAGAACAGAACACGGTCTGCGCCGTTCTCACCAACGGCTCCGTGGCCTGTTACGGCGATATCAACTACGCCTACATGCGTGGAATGGGCCAAGGTGCGGCGACGCCAGCGTCGTACCACGAGGTCACCTTTGCCTCGTTGCCCAACAACACGAACGCCACGGCGATTGCTGCGAAATCGGTTTGGAACAACTACGCTCGTCAACTCTGTGCGCTGTTGGACACGGATGAGATCGCCTGTTGGGGCCTAAACCGAACCAACACGTGGCCCTACACCGCCCCAGGCCCCACTCCTGCAGCCGTGAATGTGCCGGCCAACACGCTCGACCTGTTCACCACCACCCGTTCGGGTGAATACGGTCCCAGCCAAATCATCACCTCTGACAACCTGTTGTACAATTACCGCGCCACGAACGGCTCTGGATACCTGGTCAATAAATCCGCCTCGTATTCCCAATACACCGGTTCGTCCATCAACTACAGTGCCGAATGGCACGGCTACGACCTCCCGGCTCACTACATCAACGGCACGCTCACCGGTCTCGGTCTCCACCGATTCACGGTCTGGTACAATTCGAGCACCACTTCGCAATCCTACGACATTGAACTGAACGCAACGGCGCCGTTCCGCTTCACCGCCCCGATTTACGAGTACGAAATCGACACCTATGTCAACCAACCAATTGACGTCAGGGACACCTGTGTTCAAGGTGACCTCGGGCAACGATGCGACGCGTTCTTTGCACCCGAAGCCCCGAGAGGCATCAGTTTGAACGACTACTATGGCTGGACGGGCTCCAATTTCCAGTTCACCGGTACGGCTCAAGCCAACGTCATCAACACCACGTTCTCCATCGTCGTGCAACAGTGGGTGGACACGTGGGAAGTGTATCATCCGTCCGACTACAACAGCGGTGACCTGGTCAACATCTTTGAGGAAGTCGTCACGGTCCGCCCCAGCCTTCGTTCCTTCGGCACCTTCCCGGTGGTGGCGAACGGATTCCCCTTCGATGCGAACCTCAACCGCTTGATGCCGTTGATGACGGCTTCGGAATCCTTCTCCTTTGAGGGCACGGTGCCCAACTTCAACTTCACGCTTCAGGTTGAAGACCGTCGATTTGATACCCTTGGTACGAACAACGGTATGGTTTGCGCTGACGGCAACGACGGGATGTCCTGTTGGGGAAGGTACTACACCTACGGCTCGACAAACCCCTACAACGGCATCAGCAATCAGCGCTATTTCCTGCCAAACACCACCACCATTGACGACACGTTCAGCACGCCCATTCCATCCCGCGTTTCCGGTGATTTCGACATCTCTACCGTCGGTTACGGTACCCTGGGGTGCGTGATGAACGCCACCTCCGTGGTCCGGTGCCCAACCTCCGTTCAGTACAACAGCCCCTACACCATCACGTGGGAGGACCCTTACAACGGCGCTACGGCCTCGGACAAATCCAATGCCGGCCAGTGCGCCGTGCTTAGCAACGGCTCTGTGGCCTGCCGTTCGGTGAATTCCGACTGGGGTTTGCCCCCTTCCATCAACGGCATATCGTGGATGCCCCTCCCGAGCGGGGCCTCGGCGGTGGAGGTGGAGTCCATGTCCTACCGTAACCTCTGCGCCATTTTGTCAAACGGTAGCATTGCGTGTACGGTTTGGGTGCCCGGTCCCGGTCAAACTGGCTACGATCATGTGAAACTTTCCAAATTTGACAACGGCAGTCGCATTCTCCAAAACGGCGATGTTGAACTGCTGGAGATGCCAACGGGTCGTACGGCGGTCACGTTCCTCGGTATGGAGGGTCGGTCCAGCTGTGTCCAGCTCGACGACGATTCGGTGTATTGTTTCGGGCGAAACCTCGGCGATTTGGACGACCAAAACCCCTCCTACGCACCCCATCGGACGTTTGGTAACATGGGTGCCGCCATCAACATGAGCACGTACAGCAATGAGCAGTCCTGTCTCGTGGACGACAATCACAGCCTCTGGTGCTCGGGCTACATCTACAGCAACTACTACCCAACCTACCACATGCTCGACACCAGCCAGCGGTTGGATTCGTGGACCAGCACCTATCAGCAGGTTGACACCGGCGGCGCAGTGGTGGACGTCGAAATTACCGACCGCACCGTCTGTGTGCTTTATGCGAACGGGACCGTTTCGTGCGCAGGGGTGGACAAGACCATCATGGGCATCGGTGAGAAGGAAATCTACTTCGGTGTGAACCAGGGATGGACGCCCGCCTTCGTGAACTTTAGCAAGATCTTGGACACGCCCGTGGGCTTGATGGTGTACACGCCGGCCACACCTGCAAATTACGGCATGAGCCAAACGCTCGATCTCTACGTGAACACCACCTACGGGCAAAAGGACATCTCCGACTCGCCGCCCATCAGCTGGGACGGCGACTACTCGGTGAATTATCCGTTCAAGTTGGATTACGTCCATGCGGTTGAGTTTGAATCGTCAACGGTTGAAATTGTGAACACGACCTCCTTCACCATTCCCGGAACGACGTACTGCACGTGGTGTACGAACTTCACCTTCACGCCACCGCTGCCCCAAAACTGGCAGTTCAATTCCGTTACGGGCGACATCACGGGCTATGCCAGTCAGGAGTTCGCTGCAACGACCTACACGCTGAACGCCTCGGCAGCCAACGGTTCGGACGAAGTTCAAATCGAAATTGCCGTGGTCAAGGACCTCACCGTCCCGATCATCGTGAAGTCCAACCCGTACTCGCACATTGAAGTTCTTGTGAACCAGTCCATGACGGAGATTGATTTCAACGACACCACGGGCAAGACATCCTCGTGGTCCATCTCTCCCAGTCCGCCCACGGGCGTCTACTTTGAGACGCTGAACGGCTCCATGTGGGGCACCCCTGCGTTCGTTGAATTCTTCCCGAGGAACTACACCGTGACCGCCACGACGGCGGCCGGCATGACGTCGACCATGTCGTTCTCGATGCAAGTGATGTCCACCTTCACGCCCATTGATTCGGACAACGACGGATTGCCCGACGACCGGGACCCTGACGACGACAACGACGGGTACAACGATACGATGGATCCGTTCCCGCTTGACCCGAACGAATGGGAAGACACGGATGCTGACGGTACGGGCGACAACGCCGATACGGACGACGACAACGACGGCGTTGACGACAGCAACGACCTTTGGCCTTACGACGGTACGGAATGGTCAGACAACGACGGCGATGGAACCGGTGATAACGCTGACACCGACGACGACAACGACGGCTACCTCGACACGTTGGAGGAAACCTGCGGGTCCAGTTCAACCGACAACACGTCCATTCCGACGGACTTCGACACCGACGGCGACGGCGACTGCGACGCTGTTGATACGGACGACGACGACGATGGTTGGTCGGACAGTGACGAAACAACCTGTGGCTCCAACCCCTTGTGGAACCTTTCCGTGCCCGTTGACTTCGACGGTGACAACGTTTGTGACATCATGGACGACGACGATGATAACGACGGCGTGGACGATGTGGACGATGATTTCCCCTACGACTCCAACGAAACGGACGATACCGACGGCGACGGTGTTGGGGACAACGCTGACCGCTTCCCCAACGACCCCAATGAATCCGGGGACCGAGACGGCGACGGCGTGGGTGACAACAGCGATGCCTTCCCCGACGATGCGAACGAGACCGTCGATTCGGACGGTGACGGCGTTGGCGACAACGGCGATGCTTTCCCCTCCGACGCTAACGAATCTTCTGACCGGGACGGCGACGGCGTGGGTGACAACAGCGACCTCTTCCCCGACGACGGCAACGAGGCGGTGGACACGGACGGTGACGGTGTTGGTGACAACGGCGACTTCCTGCCCCTTGACCCCTCGCAATCCGCTGATAGCGATGGCGACGGTTGCGGTGACAACGCTACGGGAACCAACGGTGACCAATTCCCCAACGATTCCACGGAGTGCCCTGACAGCGACGGTGACGGCGTTGGCGACAACGGGGACCTCTATCCGAACGATGCCAACGAATCAGCAGACAGCGACGGTGACGGGGTTGGCGACAACGCCGACGCGTTCCCCAACGATGCGTCTGAATCGGACGATGCAGACGGCGATGGGGTTGGCGACAACTCCGACTTCCTGCCCAACGATGCCACGCAGACCGTTGACGCCGACGGCGATGGCTGCGGTGATAACCCCGAGGGCACCAACGGCGACCGTTTCCCCAGCGATGCAAGCGAATGCGGCGATGCTGACGGCGACGGTGTGGGAGACAATACGGACCTGTTCCCCAACGACGCTGATGAATCCGTGGACACTGACGGCGATGGTTACGGCGACAACGGCGACTTCTTGCCCAACGATGCCTCTCAATGGCTGGACAGCGATGGCGACGGATGCGGGGATAACGCTGAGGGCACGAACGGCGATTTGTTCCCCAACGATGCCTACGACTGCACGGACATCGACGGTGACGGCATTGGCGACAGGGCCGATGACGACGACGACAACGACGGCGTTCGAGACACCGTCGACGCCTTCCCGTACGACGCCAACGAAACCGTCGACACCGACGGTGACGGCTTGGGTGACAACGCCGATGAAGACGATGACGGCGACGGTGTGAGCGATGTTGACGATTACGACAGCTTGAATCCCCTCGTTTGGGATGAACCGGGCTTCTCGATCTCCTTTGCTCAATACTTCACGACCATCGTTGGCGTGCTCTTCTTGCTGGTGTTCCTCACCCGTGAAAAGGATGAAGACGAACCAGATGCCTGATTCGGACGCTTCTGAAAAGCGCACCAGCACGGCGCGTTTTCGGAGAAACGGCTAAGTGCGTGGCGCCAAGGTGGCATCGAGAGCGGAAGCAATGAAACTGCGATTGCACCAATTCCTCTCCAAGACGGGGCATTTCACCTCCAAGCGGGAAGTCAAAGAAGCGATTTGGTCGGGCGAAGTCACGGTCAACGGCTCGGTGGTGAAAGACATCGCCTTTCAGTTCAATGCCAGGAAAAAGGGCGTTACCTACCGGGGTGCGCCGCTTCGTTTGCCCTCTGTGGAGCGCACGTTTTTGCTCAACAAACCCCGAGGTGTCGTCTGCTCCCGCCTCAATTCACAAGAGGCGGCGTTGGGAAAACGCTCGGTGTTCGAGGTCTTTCGCCCCCACCTCACCGCCACGGAATTTGAACGCCTCGTTTCGGTCGGTCGCCTCGATGAGGACACGACAGGCCTCTTGTTGGTGACGACAAACGGCGACCTGGTTCACCGCATCGCTTCTCCTGACCAAAAGGTGTCGAAACAGTACCGCGTGACAACGGACGCTCCGCTCAATCCGGAGGACGGTGCACGGATGGCAGAGGGCATCGATATTGAGTTGGAGGTCAACGGGCAAGTCGAGGTGTACCGGACCCTTCCGGCTGAATGGGCCGTCGAGGCCACGAACGTCGCTCTGGTCACCGTGACGGAGGGCAAAAAAAGGCAGGTGCGTCGGATGTTTGCATCGCTCGGCCACGAGGTTCTTGCCCTTGAACGACTGGCGATCGGTGGTTTGAAGATGTCGGCGTTCAACCTCGAGGAAGGGGCGTTCGTTGACTTGAGCGAAACGGACGTTGAGGCGTTGGTGAGCCATGCTTCGGCAGACAAAAGACCTTGAACACCCTTCACCAAGGACACATGAGGATGCCCCATGCCCGGTGACATGTCGTGGATGAAAGCGCGTTACGACGAACTCAACGAGAAGTCCTTGTTGTGGGAGCCGCCCACGCTTGAAGGACCGAATCAACCACGGTGTCAGATGGACGGTAAACCCACGATCATGCTCTCGGCGAACAACTACCTCAACCTCACCACCCATCCCAAAGTGGTCGCCGCTATGCAACACGCCACCACCACCTACGGAGCCGGCAGCGGGTCGGTGCGAGCCATCGCAGGAACGATGGACATTCACTTGGAAGCCGAGAAAAAAGTCGCCGAATTCAAAGGCGTTGAAGCCTCGCTCATCTATTCGGCAGGTTACACGGTCAATGTCGGTCTCATTCCGACGCTGGTTGCCGGTCCTCAAGACGTGATCATCTCCGACGAACTCAACCACGGTTCGATCATCGACGGCGTTCGCCTGACCAAAGCCTCCCGAGCCGTGTACGCTCACAACGACATGGGCGAACTGGAAGCGGTGCTCAAAGCCCACGAAGGATCGGATCGGAAACTCATCATCACCGACGGCGTCTTCTCCATGGACGGCGACATCGCACCGCTCGACGAGGTGACCGCCCTGGCTGAAGAGCACGGTGCGATGGTGTACGTTGACGACTGTCACGGTGAAGGTGTCTTGGGTGACGGAGGTGCCGGTATCGTCGACCACTTCAAGCTCCAAGGCAAGGTGGATTTCGAGACCGGTTCGTTTTCCAAGGCGCTCGGGGTGCAAGGAGGCATTCTTGCCGGAACGGAAATGACCCGAACCCACGCTCTCAATCATTCCCGTTCATGGTTGCTCTCCGGCTCTCAACCCCCCGGCGTTGCCGCCGCCCAAAAAGCAGCGATTGAGGTGTTGATGGAAGAGCCCGAGCATCACGCAAGGCTGTGGGAAAACACGAATTATTTCCGCAAAGAACTGCAATCGATGGGTTTCGATACGGGCGATTCGGTCACGCCCATCATTCCTGTGATGTGCGGCGAATCCAGCACGGCGAAGGCCATGACGCAAGCGCTGGGCAGCGAAGGGGTGATGGCCGGCGCCATTGTCTTCCCGATGGTGGCTCGAGACAAAGCCCGAATCCGAACCCAAATGTCGGCGGGCTTGTCACGTCAAGACCTTGACGATGTCTTGGCCGTGTTCGAGAAAGTTGGGCCTCAGGTCGGCGTTCTCTGACCTTCATTCCGATTCAAAGGCGTCAACAACTTCGAGCATCTCAGCGTCCTCGCCGACCATTTCTTCGGCGTCTCCGGTGCCTTCGTTTTTCGGCTCCAAACCAACAAAGGGATCGTTTCCGTCCTCAACCATGCAAAGCAACCGCCACCGGGGCGCCCACGAGAGGTGGACGTAGACCGGCCCGGGGAGCAAGAGAAGGGTCCACACCAAGAGCGCCGGCATACCGAGCAGACCGGTTCGGTCGACGGTGAGCAACGCCAAGCCGAGGAAGGGCATCGGGTAGAGGAACGCACGCGGCGGGGTAACGGGATGCCGCTTGGAAAAGGCGACGAGGAGCAACGAAATGAATCCCAAAAAGGCACAAGCGACAAGCAAGAGCGAGGTGTGGTAGAGCCACTGAACGGCCCATACTTCGTTGCCCTCATCGCCAAACGCATAGGGGAGGATGAGCGCCAACGCCACGAGCAAACCGTAGAACGCACCGATGTTGGCGGGGTGGTTCAACCAAAGCGGGAGGCGTGCAAAGCGCCTAGAGAGCGACGTGCCAAGCAAGGTTTCCTGCTCGCTGGCAGCCAATTGCTCCACCTTGGACATCCAAGTTTCGTTGGTTGGCACGAACACTCGTCGGGCGAACGGGTTTTCAAGGTAAGGGCTGAAATCAGGCCAAAACCATCATTCTTTCTTCCTGAAAAACGACACCAGCGGGCTCTCAACCTCAACGCTCTCCTCCTCTTCCAGCCAAGAGCGCTCGAGCAAACCGGTGTCCATGGCTTCCCGCTCACGGGCGGTCTCGATGGGGTCGGGGACGTCGTTCACGGCGTCGCGCAGAGCGATGGCTTGGTTGATCAGCGTCAGGTGGCGGCTGAGGGTTGGCGTTCGTTCCTTGGCTTCGGTGAAGTGGCCAAGAACCGGAAAATCAAGCGTATCGTGGGCGAGGTTGAACCCTCCGAGAAGTCCGTCGGGGACAAGACGGACCCGGTGTTCGCCAGGGTCCCGCCACGTCCCGTCGGAAAAGCGGACGAGCAAAGCGGCCTCACCAAGGGGCTCACCGTCCATGAACGGGTGATTCATGTTCACGGCCAGCGGCGTGGTCGCATGTCCCCGATAGCGAAGCAACACCACGACCATGTTCATGGAGGCCACCGCTATGGCGACGAGGCCTGCAACCGGGGCCGTGAAGGCAACCAAGGAAAGGAGCGCAAAAAGCACGACGGCAAGTCCGGCACTCGCCCCTAGTCCTGCGTTTCGTCCGTTGATGAAGGGTTGAGCCACCGTGGTTTGGATGAACGGGAGCATGTCCGGTGGCAGCGTCGACGAAGCTCCACCCATGTTCCGAAGAGGCGAGGCGTCCACTTCAAACCCTCGTTCGGGGGAATTGGTGATCGGCTGCAACCAGTGTCCAACGCCCGTTATCGGCGGCGTAGTTCGCGATGGTTTCGAGATGCAAGGCAACATCAAGACCCCAAGCGGTGGACCACCCCTCGAGTTTGGATTGGACCTTTGTCCACTGTTTCTCGACACCGGCTTCGTTCCGTCGTTGATGATGGAGCAACAAGGCCGCCGTTTGAATGAAGCCTTGAACGAGCAGAATCTCCTCGGAAGGAGCCTGCCGTTGTTTCAGTCGGTTCCACAACGCTTCCCACGCCTCGTGGGCGTGCCAGAATTTGCCTTCGTCAAACAGCGCTAAACCTTCGTGCAGTTCCCGCCCCTCTTCACCGTTCAGCGGTGCGGCGCTGTACGGTTCCATGGCTTTTTGAGGACGATGAGGTTTGAAAGCCTTCGTCTGAGCGCCACCCGCATCAACGCTGCGTTTTCAAGCAGAAGCGGCGAAGTCGGCACGCCTCAAGTGCACGCCAAACCGAAGACCAACGGAACCCCGACGCCGCACTCTTCAAGAGGGGGTTCGGCAAAGGGAGCGTGTAGGGTGCGGACGCGTGGTTGACTTTGAGCACGGAGATTTGCTGGAAGAGCGCCGAGGTGGCGTTGATGTCCTGCGGGTTTTGGTTCGCAACCTAGCGGTTCACGAGCAATCGGGTGCCGTTGAAATCCGGGCATCCGGAGACGAGGAGGGGCGCCGAGGTTGGCTCCTGTTTCGGCTTGGGCATCCGGTCATGGCGTTTCACGACGGTGACGTGACCTCGGTGGGTCTCGATGCGCTCATGGCCATTGAAGACGATGCCCTGAACGTCGAGAACGAGGTTCGGTTGTTTGAACTCACCATGAACGCCCTTCGCGCCACGATGGCAAACCACCCCGAAAGCGTCCTGCACCTTGAGCATCAACCCACCGAAGGGGACGGCGAATCTTGGTGGTCTTCGGTGCGCTTGCCCGCCACCTCTTGGCGCAGAGCGGCCCGTTTGGAGGACATCGAAGAAATCGCGCTCTCCTCCGAACATCGCCGTCGGTCTTCGGTGATCGCCAACAAACAGGCGCTTTCCCCCGGAGGCGTGTATCTCCTCGACACACCAGACCCGCATCCGATGATTCACCTCGCCGTGGAGCTGGCGGAACGAGGGATTCCGGTGTTGGGGCTGTTCGGACTCCCGCATGCTTCCACCGAAGTCACCCAACGTCTGCCCCGTCCCCAGTGCTACGCTCTTCTCTCTCCCCACGGCGGCTACGAGGTGTTGGAGGATCGGGCCTCCCTGCTCGCCACCGTGAACGGGTTCCAATGGGGCAACGAACGCAGCGTCCTCGTCATCGACGGACTTGACCGGCTCGGGAACGCCTTTGGTGACGACGTGATGCTCAACGTCTTTCGCTCTTTGTGCGACGGGGCGCGCTTCAACGACCACGCCGTGTTGTGCTCGACCGATCTGGAAATGTTCGACACCTCCATTCGCCACGGTCTTTTGAGCGAGGCAACTGAACTGCCCCGTAGAACCTTGGATGCCTGGCTAGACGAGCCCGATTTGCTTTGGGATGAACCGTTTCTGCTCGCACCCGATGAGGAAGAAGAGCAGTGGTTGGCCGCTCAAATTCAACATCAAGGTGCAAAATTGGGAGCCGCCTCATCGTCGGTTGAGCCCGTCATTGAAGGCGGCAGTTCTGAGGTTGATGACGACCTTCGTGCCGAAGCCGCCGCAGCCCTCAGCGACGTCGTTGAAGGCTGGCAGACCCCCGGCATCTCTCCGGCGTCAGCGAGCCCCGTGAGCGACGACCTCCAGTCTCCAACGACCATTGGCGGCACGACATGGCGCCCCCAAACCGATGCCTCGTTCAACGAAGGTCGTTACATCAGCGAGTCACCTCGGTTCAAAGCCGCCGAGGACGAATTGATTCAACCGGCCCGCCGACGCCCCACGCCATCAGCGACGCCGGACCTCCCCGCAGGTCCTCCAAAAATGCGCACGGCGCAACGCCTTCCCACTCGAAAAAAGCCACCGGTTTTGCCTCAACCCGAGGTCAAAAACCATCACCGACAAACCGATGCGCTCGCCAAAACGAGCGCAACGCTTCCTCCATGGCCGGAACATCCACGCAAAAAAGACGCCTTCCGAAAGGAAAACATGGACGCCTTTTCGCTTCGCCAAGCCGACGCGGTTGACCGCCAAGGTTCCCGTCATTTGGCAGGACCGTCGCCCGAACTTCGCGATGTCGTTGCGGCGTCGCCCGATGTTGATTCAGATGGATTCTCAGAACCCACTTCGTTCCAAACCGTGACCTTGCCGGCGAACACCACCGGTCAACCGTTGTCGAGCAGCCTGGTGCCGGTTGACCGTGATGAGGAAAAACCTGCACGCGAAGCAGCAAGTTACGAACAAAAAACGCTTGACATGGACGCCGTATATCGTGCATGGACCATGTTCGACGAGAAGGACATGGAGTCAAGCGTTCTCTACAACGAGAAGGGCGAGGCCCTCAAGCGCTACCAAGGTGATGCGTCTTGAGCACGCCGACAAAGCTGCGCTCGGTCCTCGACGACGCCAAGCGACATCTCGGTGAGCGAGCGGCGTCACCTTCCTCCTCAGAGGCTTCTTCTCACGACGCAGAGCGGCCAAATCACGAACCGGCTCGGTCGAAGTTGAACACCCTTCGTGGCGTGACCTCGGTGGAACAGCGACCGCTCTCGGTGTTCCAGCGCGTCGGCGTTCCTCAACGACCAACGTACGACCTCATTGCAGAACGTGTGCTTGGCCCCGATGTTCCGCAACATCGGAATTTTCTCGAGGAGGGTTCCACCTATGCCGATCACGTAGCACTGCGTTTGCGTCAACTGCAGGAGCGACTGAACTCGCCAGCCGTTGATGAGAGCGAAAACGGTGCACCATCAGCGTATGTGGGGGTAGAGGACGATGGTCGGCCTGTTTGGAGCCAAGTTTTGGAACAGCAACGCGGTCGGGCGTCGTACGGTTTTCAGGGGCTTAGCGAAAACGAACCGCCGTCTCAACCGGCCTCGTCTTCGGCCGTTAAGCGTGCCTCGATTCCCGACTGGCCCGCTCGGTTAACGTGGTCGAACGAACGGACCTTCAAGCAGTGGTTCGTCGCCGAAGAGAATTTTGATGCCACCCGCTTGTGCGAGGCGGTTGTTGATGCACCGGGTCAACGGTTCAATCCTCTCTTTCTTCAAGGCGATGCTGCGTCTGGAATCTCGCTCTTGCTCCACGCCACCGGACAAGCCCTGTTGCGGCGAAACGAAGGCCACGTTCTCGTTGTCTCGGCAGCCGACCTTCACGGGGTGGACCCAACGGTTGGAGACTGGCAGGAAGCGTTGGCGGGAGCAACAGCCCTGTTCGTTGACGACCTCCATTTGTTTGCAACCGAGGAACATTGGAACCGTCACATGGGCGTGATGCTTGACCGAGCACTGAACCTCGGCGTTCACGTGTTGGTGGGCTCTCGTCTACCCCTTGATGCGCTTCCACCCTCTCGTCTCAAGGAGGTCTTGCTCCAAGCCACCGTCGCCTCACTTCAGTCCCCTTCGGTTGGAACGATGATGGCGTACGCCCGGTGGCGCAGTGCCCAAAAGAATCTGCTCTTGGCAGACCCGCATCTCGCCCAAATCGCAAGGGAACACCCGGCGGGGTGGGCAACGGTCGACGGTCGCCTCGAGCGGGTTGCGCTCGCTCTTGAGAGCGGCGGTGTTCTTCTGGACCAAGACGATTTGACGGTCTTCCTCGAAGGCGGTCCATCAGCGGCCTCGGACGCCCTCGAAAGCAAGCGGATTGAAGACGTCGCCGCCTCCATGGTCGGTGAAGTGCTTGACAGCGTTTATTCGAGCGTTGAGCCCGGCGGAATCGATCTTCGCACGAACGTTGAGCCCTGGGGCGAGGACGATTACCTTCCCCCTTCGCTCGATGAGGACCTTACGGCAGCAACTCACACGACGACGTTTGAACAAAACGTGCGCGAGAGCATTGACCACATCACGCCCGGTCGACCAACGGTCTTGGATGTTCACGAGCGAGAGAAGTACTTGATTTCCAACCGGGAACCCTTGAACATCAAGGATGTTGAGCGGGCGGTCGATGTTCTGGTTGACCTTGACGAGAACATCGAATCCCGACTTCTGCGGACGGAGCAAACCGGCGTTGAGGCGTCCATCGAATTGAACCGGCTGGAGGAGAAGATGGTGATGTTGGGACAGCGGGCCCTCGAAGCGGAGATCGATGAACTCATCACCATCGCCGATGAATTGCGAAGCATCGAAGAGCGTCTGGTTGAACTCGACCCTGAACGAGGACCGTTGCCGCCGTTTGAAGCGAACGCACCGGCCAAAACCCGGCGAAAGGTGGGGCGTCGTTCTTCTCCAAAACGGAAAAAGAACCACGAACAGGAACCTGAACCTGTTGCCGCTTCTTCGCTTGATTCCTACGAACCCGAGGGGGAATGGAACGTTGACGACGTTGGAATCTCTGCGGACGACCTTCTCAACGAAGAGGCAATGCCTCGCGTCCCTGTACGTCTCTCCAGAATCCACCCACGAACCGTGTTGGTTGGTGAAGAGGAATGAGGGCGCCGTGGTGGATGGAGGGCGTCGCTTTCCGATGCCAGCCTAACTGCGGACGTTGCTGTGACCAACCCGGCGGTATCGTTTACCTCTCACCCGATGATGCAGAGCGGCTCTCCGAGCATGCTGGCCTCGATGTCGAAGCGTGGTTGGAACGCGATACTCGGAAAACCTTTGACGGTCGTTATGTGCTGAAAAGCCGTGAAGAAGACGGGGTTTGCATTCATTTGAACGAGCAGAAGCAATGTTCGATCTACGAGGTTCGGCCCCAACAATGCAAGGCCTTTCCGTGGTGGGGGGAGAACCTTGCAACACCCGCAGCATGGGGCACGACGAAAACCGCCTGTCCGGGCATCGATGCCGAAGACGCCATCGTGGTGGACGGGCAAACCATTCGCCTCCACGTGTTCGCCGACCGAACCTCAACGAAAGGCTTCAGAACGTGGCCTGTTGAAAAACGGCGGTTGAACCGATAGCCTGCGACGGTGTTGTTAGGCACACCGTTTGAATCGGGCGTTTTTCGGATGAGCCGCCTTTATACGAAACATGGCTGTCGGCTCTTTTGGAGGGCGAGGAATGACTGGAGATGAACCGATGTTCACCGTCAACCGCTCGCACCTCAACACCGGACTTCGTGGGATTCCTGTCGGCACCTGCCGCACTTCCTTTGTGACCCCCACCGAAGGCGTTCACTACTGCGGCTACCCCATTGCCGAACTCGCCCATTTTGCTCCCGAAGACATCGTCTACCTCCTGTTCAACAAGGAACTTCCAACCCCCGCCCAAGCCGAGGCCTTCCGTGCCGATTTGGTGTCTCGAGGGGCAGTTCCAAACAGCGTTGCAGCCGTCTTTCACACCCTTCCTCGAGACGGTCACCCGATGGACTGGCTGAGCGTCGGCATTCACACCCTCGGTATGTTGGACACCACCGGGGACTGGCAGGAGGACGCTCTCAATCTCATCGCTCGCATGCCACGGATGATGGGGCTTCTCTTTCGTATTCGTGACGGGCGCGGCGAGAACATCCCAGAAGACGACCTTTCAGCTTCCATGGTTCATCGCTTCGTGCGTACCCTCGACCTCGACGGGGTTGACCAGGACTTGATGGAACGCATTCTCGCCACCTACCTCGTTCTTCACATGGACCACGGGGGCGGTAACCTCTCCACCTTCACCGGGAAAGCCGTTGCCTCCGGCCACGCAACGGTTTACGCCTCCATCGCAGGAGCGATGAACGCCCTTTCGGGTCCACTTCACGGGCGAGCGAACCAGTCGTGCCTTGAGTTCGTCCTTCGCATCGGTACGAGCGATCCCGACGAAGTGGAAGCCTTTGTTCGTGGTGAACTCGCAGCAAAACGCCCCGTGTTTGGCTTCGGTCACGCTGTTCTTCGAGCGGAAGACCCGAGGGCAACCGTTCAGTTTGCCCTTGGAGAGCAACTTTGCCCGGACGATGAGAATTTCAAAATCATTCGCACGCTTCGCGAAGTCGCCCCGCGAGTGCTGTCCGAGAATCCAAAAATCTCGAACCCCAACGCCAACGTTGACATCGCCAGCGGGGCGCTGCTCCACCACATCGGATTCACCGACCCTACCTACTACACGACCTTCTTTGGTTGGGCTCGCGTCGCCGGTATCGGTGCACAAATCCTTGACGAGCGCACCGTGATGCGTGGTGGAAAAGGGACGCCCATTTACCGGCCAAAATACATCGCCGAAGAACAGTCGCTGCGTCACCTTGACTGAGGGTGCAGGACCGGCCGCGATGTCTTACCGCTTCCACGGTGACCAATGAGCCGGGGTGCAGACCACGGCGGCGTTGTTCCGTTGGCGGAGGTTAGAATCGATTCAACGCTGCCCGACCATGACCAGGCCGACCGCCATTCTTCAACAAGTTGCCTTCGCCGTGCCACGTCGGCCTCGGCCCATGTCGGGGTCTCGTTTTGCAGCTCTGCAAGAACGGTTTGATGGTCGTCATGTTCGACCGAAGCGAGCCGCCTCCATTGCTCATCGTCCAGGGGACGTGTTCCCGGTTGGTTCCATCTTGGATGACCTGATGGAAGCCATGTTAACGCTGGATCCGCATGGTCCGTCAATCCCGTCAAACCCGCTCGAAGCAGGTCGTGTTCAATCTGAGGTCGCGTCGGCCAAACATAGGTCGCCATGCCGTTGCGGTGACGGTCCAAACGTTGCCGTCCACCGCCCTGGAGGCCAACCGCCCGTCCAACCGATAGATGGCGGGTCCGCGAATGGAAATACTCCACGGCACACGGGAGCATTGAACTTCCCTGTTGTTCATGACGTCGAACGAGTCGCCGAAACGGCGTGGTGAGGTATTGCGGGAAGGCCTGCAATCGTTGCGTCGTGCGATTTCCGTAGGGAGGGATGTACGGGATCAACGCCGCCCACGGGCGTGAGGTTCCGGCCAGTGCAGCGGATTCGGGCATGCCTTTGTGAAAAGAATAGAACACCGTGTTTTCAACGGGTATGGCCCGTTGTTCCATCGCGTCTTCAGCGAGTCGCATGGCCAGAGCAATGTGCTCGTTGTGGCGTTGACGGCCCAGATAACCGCCTCCCGAGGCGGCTTTGGGATGCGGTCGCTTGATTTCGATGCACCCCATCTTCCCGTTTTCCACCCATTGGCGTTGAACTTTAGCATCGTCAAGCAGGTCCTCAAAGGCAAGGAAGCCGAGGCCAACGAGGTCGTCCAATGTCCATTCCTCAACCCATAGCGGTTTGTTGCTCAGATGGCCCTTTGGAACCGAAACGTCTCGATCGTGATGGACGACGAGTTGGCGGTCCGCCGTCACCCTGATGTCAAACTCGATGCCGTCAAAATGGACGATGCCGTGGCGGAGGCTCTCAAGCGTGTTTTCTGGGGCTTGGGCCCACGCTTCAACGTCCTCCATGGGTTTCCATGGATACCTGCCTTCTCAAGGTTTGCCAGTGACCAAGGGTTGCGGAATCGGCACGAGGCGAAACCATCGTGCCCGAACGCATAAAACCGATATGTCCCGCCTCACGGCCATGGACCCCTATGAAATCATGATGGGGATGATTTTGGTCCTGACACCGGTCATTTGTTGGTTTTTTACCCGCCATCAACCGGGCGAGCGCATTCCTTGGCGCGCTTGGGCACAGGAGTTTCATGAGAAGCGCTACTACCTCCACGCCATGGGTTACATCGTCATCATTCGGTGGAAATCCATCACCGACAAACTGAACGAACCCATGAAAGCACGAACGGGTCATTGGACCTCGTGGGTGTACGGAATCGAGGGTGAATTCACGAAATGGGTCCAAGATGTGTTCGCCAACGCCACGCTCACGGAGTTTCTGAATTTCCACTACCTCTTCGTCTATCTCTTCTTGATTTACGTTACCACGGTCTATTTCGCTTTCTCTGGCGACCGGGACATGACCGACAAAGTCACGTTGAACTATTTGCTCATCTATGCGCTCGCCGTCCCCTATTACCTGTTCTTCAACGTCGAGGTGACGTCGTCGTGGATTCCGGGCATGGACGCCCTGCTCTACCACGAGGGCTGGTACACCGTCTTCTACGCCTTGCATGACCCGTTGGACAACGCCGTTCCAAGTTTGCACGTCGCCATCCCCTTCGGGATTCTCATGTTGAATTACCTCCACGTCAAAGAATCCGGAGGGACGTTGCGAACCTGGCGCCATTGGCCCTACCACCTCTTCGTCCTGCTCAACACGATCTTGTTCATGTTCACCATTCTCTACTTGGGCATTCATTGGGTCGTCGATATCCCTCTCGGCATTCTCATCGGCGCCATCGGCGCCCTGTTCATTCACCACCTCCAACCGCGGCTTCGAAACGACTACGGCTCCTTCATCAAGGGCTTCACCAAGGAAAAGATTCGCCGCCATATCTTCGTCGAAGGCGTGGTCATGTTGTTGTTGTTGACCACGATGCTCATGGCGGTCAACTACCAAGAGGAAACCGTTGACGAACGTGTTTCGTTCCGCCTTGGCTCGGGGGACAGCACGTTCGAAATCATCCAAAAGTTTGAGCCTGGTGAGTTTGTGCTCTCCAACATCACCAACCTCAACGAGGACGGGTTGCTTGAGGTGGTCGTCGTGATGGTGGAAACCAGCGTGCCAGCCATGGAAACCGGTAGCATCGATTGGGCGGTGATGCAATCCTTGGGCGAACACCATACCGTCGCACCGCAAACCACCTTGAGTTTGAACATCACCTCGCCGAAAATCTACCACTTCATCGTGATGCATTACGAGGCGAGCGAAGACCAGGATGCGGTGATGGAAGTCCGAGTCATGAACGATTACGGCGATGACCGGATGTGGCAGGCGATGTTGCTGAGCCTTCCTTCTCTCTGGATGACCGGCTTTGTGGTGTATCGCCTGTACCGCTTGAAGAAAGAGGGGCGAAGTTTCGTTGATTCTACGCCTTCATATGTGTGGGCATCTTCCCCGTCGTTGGGAGAAGAGGCGTAAGCGCATGACCTACGACGCCATTGAGGGCACCGTCCAGCGATTGGCTGATTCACCCGGAGGCCAGATTCTGCTGGCGCTAAGGGACGGCCTTCAACGCTCGCTCCCTGCGTATCTGGGCATCTTCGTGCTTGGATTTGTGGGTGCCTTTCCTGCGACAAGTCGTCTCATCGCTTGGTTGATCGATGCAGACCGTCTGCCCTCCGGCGTTGACATCATCGTGGTCTCCCCGGTGGAGTTCTTGTTTCTGCAGCTTCGAATTGCAGGCTCGTTCGGTCTGATGCTGGTGGTGTTGTTCATGGTGGTGCAAGTCGCGAGGCACGGTCTACGTCATCAGGCCATCCAAACCCGCCTTCAAGAATTGGATGTTCGGTTGCCTCGTCCGGGACCCGCGGTTGTTTTGGCCACGGTGGCGGCCGGTTCCCTGATGGTCATGGGACTGCTGTACGCATGGTACGCCCTCATTCCGATGTTGCTCGACTACTTGACCAACGATGCGCAACAAGCCGGCCTCTCGACCGAATGGAGGCTGTCGAGTTACGCAGGCTTCATCGTCAATCTGCTTGCGGCCTCGGCCGTCGGGTTTCAAGCACCCCTTGTCACCACGGTCGTGCTTCGTGCGGGCCTTGTCACCCGAGGGCAACTCGCCCAATCCCGTCGAGGGATCTGGTTTGGCGCCTTCGTTCTCGGTGCGTTGATGTCCCCGCCCGACCCGCTCTCGTTGTTTTTGGTGGCGGTCCCCGTCATCGTGCTGTTTGAAGCGGCGATGGTCGCCGACCGATTCACTCGGCCTGAAGCGGTTTGAGAAGACGGTTCTTCGGTACCGGCATGTGTCCCGGTCTCGGCTGGTAATCCAGGCCGTGGAAATCGGAACCGACGGTCACGCCCAAGCCCCGTTGTTTTGCTCCCTCCATCAGAGCGTGGCGATAGGCATCGTCGTGGCTTCGGTGGACCGCTTCCACACCGTCCACGTGTTGCTCGACAAGGGTATCAAGGAGAACGTCGGTGGGAACGCCGTAGTACAACGGATGGGCAAGCGAGGTCAAACCCCCCGCGTCATGCACGGCTTGCACCGCTTCGGGTATGCTCGGCTTTTTGTGGGCCACAAAGCCCGGCAAACCATCACCAATCCACGTCTCGAAGGCTTCGGATTTGGAGGCGACATAGCCGAGGTGCACCATCTCTTCGGCGAGGTGGGGCCGGCCAACCGAACCGGTGGCTCGTTTCATGACGGCATCCACATCAACGGGCATGCCCAGTTCAGTGAGACGCTCACACATGGCCCGCATTCTCGGTCCTCTCCCGTCCTGTTTCGGAGCGAGCCATGCTTTGAATACCTCCATGCGCAAATCACGTTCGTTTGGGTCGTGGTCGGGAAACAGAGCCAGCAGGTGCCAGGAGGAGGAGGCCCGTTCCCGTCCTTGTTGGGCCATGTGAGCGGCGTTGGGTTCCAAGGATGGCTCGCAGGTGATTTCAACACCCGGTACAAACCGGAGGCCGTTTTTGCCGGCTTCGTGCCTTGCCTCAATCCAGCCATCGGTGGTGTCGTGATCGGTCAGTGCCCATGTTTTGACGCCGGCTTCATGCATCAGGCGAGCAACGGTGGCAACATCGTGTTGACCGTCGCTGTGCGTTGAATGCGAGTGCAAATCCACCGATTGTGTCCACACGATTTACCGTGATGTCCGCTCCCTTTCAAGGGTTCTTCTCAAAACAATTCGTCAAGATCCGGCAGATTCGGCGTTGCTATCACCGGTTCGCCTGGTGGCTGGGGTGCATCAAAGAGGTCTTCGAGTTCGGGCAGCGAAGGCACGGAAGGAGGAACGGCCAACGGCGGTTCTTCTCGTGCGGTCAACGGCTCTTCATGAACGGAGGACGGTGCCGTTCCCTCGTCCTCCCAAAGTCCGGAAAGGTCCGGCAGTTCAAACTCGAGGGCGGGGGTGGGTGTTCCTGTCTCGGTGTTCACAGGCTCCGAGCGGTTGGGTTCGGCGACGTGGGGTGTACCGCCTCGGGTTTCATCGTGGGCGTCTGGAATCTCCTCGCCCAGCGCTGCTGCAGGCAGGGGAACGGCTGCAACGCCCTCCCGGACAAAGACCCGGTTGGGTTCGAGACCGGGTATGCTGGCTGGGTCAACCGGTGGTTCATCTTCTCGCCCAGGGAGGGGTACGGGTTTGACAAGGACCCGTTGCAGGGTTTCGCCGGTTGTCTCATCGGTGGGGTTCGCTTCGCGGACGTTGGCTCGGTTGAGGCTGGTCTCTTCCGAACGCTCCGGTTCCAAGGCTGCAAGGTTTTGGTTGGCCTTCTCAGGGGCTTGAAGCACGGCCTCCACATTGGCGGCGAAGTCGCCCGTGGACAACGTGGAGATGGCGGAATGCACCGCTTCGCTTTCTGTGGTGGTCGTCTCACCGAGGATGCCCGATATGATGGAGGCCGTGGTCGGGTTGACCGACTCCGTGGAACTAGACCCGCTCGTCCGCGTGAGGGTTTGGCCGAAATCCTCGATATCACTTCGCTCCCGTTGTTGCCCAAGGTCGGGAACCTCACGCTCTTTGTTGGCGATGTTTCCGATGAAGATGGCCACTGCGGCAAGCGCTACGGTGACGCCTTCTTCGATGCCGATACCCTTGGTGCCGACGAGGTTGAATTGGAGATTCGCCGCACCTGCCACAAACAAAGCCGCTGCCGTCAGCGTGGCCACTGCAGCGAGACGAGGTGCTCGAGGGTCGTGGGCCACGGTTGGTTGTGGGCGTGTTGAGTTTTATTCATTCGGTTCCGCCGACATGGCGCGACTCTGCCGAACGCACGGTGTTTTCCATCAACATGGCGATGGTCATCGGCCCGACGCCACCCGGAACGGGCGAGAGCCACGATGCAACGTGTTCAACCTCTGGAGACACATCGCCGGCAAGCCGCCACCCCCGCTCGCGGGAGGCATCGTCCACTCGGTTGATGCCCACGTCCACCACGATAGCGCCGGGTTTGACCCAACTGGCCTGAACCATTTCGGCTCTTCCAACCGCTGCTACCAAGACATCGGCTTCGGCGCAGACCGAAGGAAGGTCTTCGGTTTTGGAATGGGCTACGGTGACCGTTGCATCCGCCCCACGAGCGGCGAGGAGCAGAGCGGCAGGCATGCCCACGATCCGAGAGCGACCAAGAACGACGGCTCGTTTCCCCTTCAGGTCGATTCCGGCCCAATCCAACATGCGCATGACGCCGCTGGGGGTGCAGGGAAGCAATCCGTCCCGCCGCCCCTGCACCAAACGGCCGAGGTTTTGGGGGTGGAAGCCGTCGACGTCTTTGGAAGGGAGAATCAAGTCGGTCAACGCCTCCTCGTCCATGTGGTCGGGAAGAGGGGATTGAATCAAAATCCCGTCCAGGTCCTCCTGTTGATTCAAAGCCGCGACGTGTTGACGAACCGTTTCCTCGGTTGTGGTGGCCGGGAGTGCGATGTGGGTGGAGCGAATGCCGAGTCGCTCGCACATCTTGACTTTGGAGTTCACGTAAACGTGCGATGCCGGGTCGTCGCCGACGATGAGAACCGCCAAATGAGGTATCGTTCCGTTCGCCGTGAGCGTCTTCACGCGCTCCAGCAGTGCCGCTTCAACTTCGGCTGCACAGGCCTTTCCGTCCAATCGTTGTGCAGGCACAATTCGGTGAAGGAGGGCCGCCTCTTGAGGCTTGCTTTCGTCACAACGGTGTTTTTATGCCCATGGCGCGGATCACGCACCAACCTGCTCGTGCTTCGAAGATGGCGAATGCTCCGCCGAAGAAGGCGCCGGCGACGGCGTACCATCCGAAGTCATGAGCCACAACATCGGTGATGAGGAGGACGGCGAGCAGGAGAGAGAAGGCTACCCCAGCAAGTCCACCAACGAAACGAGCGGCTTTTCCTTTGGCATCTATGTTGCATTCGAGCATGGCAAGGAAATCATCCGACCGAGTATATGAACCGCTGTTTTTTTTGCGAACGAAGAGCCAACGGAGGGACTCGAACCCCCGACCGTCTGATTACAAATCAGACGCACTACCAGACTGTGCTACGTTGGCGTCAAGGCAACGGTTGAGCAACTCCTTGATGAACAAAGCGGAAGCCCACGCTCGTGAAACCCAACGGTGAAAGCAAAAAGAGACGAAGGGTTGGCGGGGTCATGGTGGTGGACGAGGGCATGCAATATTTGTCCAGTCACGGCCACGAGAAGACCGGCAACGATGTCATCTTCAGTTGGCTTGCACGCTACCAAAACGCTGCTGCAGCGGGTGCGGATGCCGTGAACGGGACCGTCGGAGCCCTGCTTGAGGACGACGGTTCGCTGGCGGTCAACGGCGTTGTTGATGCGGCCCTCCGAGTCGCTCCAGCCACCGAGTTCTCGGCTTACGCTCCGCTCAAAGGACTTCCAGCTTTCCTCGACCTCGCCGTAACCCTCGCCCTGGGCGATCAACGTGAGGTGCTGGAAGCAGGCGGCCTCTTCACCGGCGCAACGGCCACCCCCGGCGGCTCGGGTGCCCTTTTCTTGGCAGCCAACAACTTCGCAGAACGCGGCGATGCGGTGTTGCTTCGCGACCGTCATTGGGGTCCATATGCCGGGTTTTTGCGAGGCTGTCAACTCAAGACCGCAACCTATCCGCTGTTGCCTCAAACCCCGAGCGAGGCTTCTCCCTTCCTTGATTTGCAGGGCTTCAAAACGCAACTTGAATCGCTTGCAACGACCCAAAAGACGGTCATGACCTGGCTGAACGACCCCGCTCACAATCCCACGGGGTTGAGTTTGCCCGGGGAAAGCCGCGCAGCCCTGTTGACGGCGTTCATGGAGTCCGCCATGCGCCACGAGCACACCGGACACACCTTGCTCATCGATGCCGCCTACCATCTGTATGCGGATGAGCCTCACGGTTGGGCAGAAACCCTCGCCGAGGTGCTTGCAAGCGGTGTGCCATGGCCCGAAAACATGGTGATTTGTTTTGCTTTGTCCCTCTCAAAGTCCCACACCATCTACGGTTTGCGAACGGGCGCGTTGGTGTACTTGCATCCAGAGGTCGAGAGCGTGGAGCGGCTCAACGACGTGATGGGTGTGACGGGAAGACAGACGTGGTCGGCAGCTCCACGGATTGCCCAACATGTGTTGAGCGAATTGCACGCTTCTCCCTCGGGCGGGTCGGCTTGGTCCGACGAACGGGACCGACTTGGCCAGCTCCTCCATCGCAGGCGGTCAGCTTTCCTTCGGGCTTGCGAGGCACGAAACGTCCCGGTCAACCCAAGCCACGACGGTTTCTTTGCGTGGTACGAATGCGACGATCCGGTCGCCGTCGCCGAATCCTGCGCCAACAACCATGTCTATCTCGTACCGCTTTCGGGCGGCGTTCGTATTGGGCTCTGCGCCGTTCCAGAAGCGAGCGTTGAGCGCGTCGCCCAAGCCCTCTTCGAAGCCATGGAGGCGACCTCGTGACTCGCCTTAACCGAGAAAATTTCCTCCTTTCGGGCATGGTGTGCATCGTTTTCGGGGCCTCGATGAGCGTTGCAGGGTTGGCTCCGATGGCGCTGACCGTCGGCATGTTTGGCATTGTTTTCTTCGTGGTCGGGATGACGATGGGTCGTCAAAACGGCCTTTCGGACGAAGCCGTCGCTCGTTGGACGCCCGACGCCGAGATGCTCCCCGATGCCGGGCGATTCATGTTCAGGGTTGACGTGACCCTCGATGAGCCGGTGACGTCCTCCATTCTGTGCGGACCTTGCGGTCATCTCACCGTTCAAGACGGTCCCAAGCCGACCGTGTTCTCCTGCCCTCAATGCAACCGGCTCCTCTGGGATGAAGAGGAATAGGCGCGAGCATAGAAGGTTCCATGGCGTAACGACCGGAAGGAAAACGGGGCTCACTATCTGCATGTGCACCTCGCCTCCGACGGTGATTTCAAAGCGGAAGCGAGGTTGGGAACACCATGGATGGTCCGAACCTGCTGAATCCCGAGCGACGCATGTTGCTTGCGATGCAGGGTCAGCCAACGAAATCGTCGTGGTCCCTTGACGAGGTCCTCGATGTTTGTGAATGGAACGATCAAGCGGTTGCCGTGGGTGCGGGGCATGGATTGCAAAACCACGGATTGGTGACCCTTGAAGAGACCGTTTTGCGGGAGGTTCGCCTCGACGGCGAAGGTGAACGTGCGTTGGCCAACGGCCTTCTTGAGGCTCGTCTTTGGGCGTGGATGTCCGCTCAAGCGAAGCCCACCATGGGGGACTTGCAAACGGCGTTTGAACGCCACGAAGCCGGCCCGGGGGTCGGGTTGCTGAAGCAACTTGGCGTTAGCATTGAGGGCGGTGTGTTGCAAGCAGCCGATGCAGAGGCCGTGAATTCAACGATCGACCAGCGAACGGCCTTTCTCCATTCGCTACCCCGCTTATCGGGCGAACTTGACGATGACCTCCTTGCACATTTCTCCGGTCGCCGAGGACTCATCGCAACGGTCGAACACACCGAACGCTCGTGGGCCATTACCGAGGCCGGAAAAGGCATCCCCGCCGAGGCTTTGGTCGAACAGCTCGTCATCACCGACATCACGCCAGAATTGTTGCAAACCGACGCTTGGAAAGAGGCCGAGTTCCGTCGTTTTGACGTGACGCTTGAGGCCGCATCACCACGAACCGGCCGGAGCCACCCCATGCAAGCCCTCATCGAACGGATTCGGACCATCTTCCTCGAGATGGGGTTCTCGGAACTCGTTGACGATTACGTCCAATCTGCGGGTTGGAACATGGACGCTTTGTTCATTCCACAAGATCATCCCGCTCGTGAGATGCAGGACACGTTTTATCTCGAAGAGCCGGCAGAAATTCCGCTTGATGAAACCCTGATGGCGTCTTGGAAAGCCGTTCATGAACACGGCGGCGAAACAGGTTCAACCGGTTGGGGTGGGGCGTATTCCACCGACGTTTCACAACGCCCTCTCCTTCGGACCCACACCACGGTGAATACGGTGCAGTATCTCGCAAAACATCCCAACGAAGCATGCCGTGTCTTTTCCGTGGACCGCGTCTTCCGAAAAGAGGCCATTGACCGAACGCATCTCCCAGAATTTCACCAAATCGAGGGCATCATCGTCGAAGAGGGAGCCAATTTGCAAATGTTGGTCACGACCCTGAAAACCTTCTATGCCAAAATGGGCTATCCCGAAGTTCGGGTTCGTCCGGCCTACTTCCCGTACACCGAACCCAGTTTGGAAATTGAAGTGAAATGGCGAGGAAAATGGCTTGAACTCGGGGGTGCGGGCATCTTCCGCCCCGAGGTAACCGAACCTCTCGGCATCACGACACCGGTGTTGGCGTGGGGGATGGGCCTTGAGCGACTGGCCATGCTCGTGCTCGGCTTGGACGATATTCGCCAACTCTACATCTCCGACCTTGATTGGTTGCGCCAGCAACCCATCCTCTGAGGTTTGGTTCAATTGCAGGCGAGTGATTGATAAGGGAGGCCAAGGGAATCCGACCCATGCAACCGGGGTCCGTTTCTCTCTTCATGTCCAACGTTGAAACCATACCAGGAAAAACCATCACGCGGTCGTTCGGCCTCGTTACCGGGTCCACTGTTCGCAGCAAGCATTTTGGAAAGGATCTTTTCGCCGGTCTGAAGAACATCGTCGGTGGAGAACTTCGACAGTATACGGAACTGCTCAACGAGTCACGAAACGAAGCCCTCCAACGCATGATGACCCAAGCTCAAAGCATGGGCGCCAACGGTATTGTGAACATTCGGTTTGCAACCTCAAGCGTGGCCGCGGGTGCATCGGAACTGTTCTGCTACGGCACCGCTGTCTTTGTTGAATGAGGTGCTTGCATGAGCGAGACCCTGATTGCCATGGCGTGGATCATCGGGCCCCTTGCGGTCACGTTGCTCTTCCCGTTCACGTCCTGGGCGTTGGGTCGCTGGTACCAGAACCGCATCATGAACGTCTTGCTGGAAAAGGAAAAACTCGAGGGTGCCTCCCTGCAAAACGAGAACCACCTCTCCACGGCATCGACCACAGCCCTCATGTCGGCTCAAGCATCGGCCCTGCTTCACGTGAGCATTTGCGTGGGGCCGTCCATCGGTCAGATTTTCTTCATGTGGTTCAAGAGCCTCTTTGGAGGTCGCTTGCAATCCTACGACTTCGTCCTCGAGTACGGACGCCGAGAAGTGCTGTTGAGACTGAGAGAGCAGGCCAAGTCGCTCGGCTGCACCTCAATTCACAACGTTCGCCTTGAGACTTCGGTGATTTCCTCGGCTCGAAATCAAGACAGCAAGCGTGCGTCCGTGGAGTTCCTGGCCTTTGCAACCGGTCTCATTCAGTGATCATTCCCACTCGTCTTGGAAGCGCCGTTGACGTTCTTTCGATGCCTCATCCTCGTGCTCCTCGTTGGGGTTGTGGTTTTTCGGGTCGATGTTGAGCGGTTCATCGTCAAGGTCGATTCCCCAGCGTTTGTGGAACCGTCGTTGGAAGAACTCACGAACGTTCTTTTCCGTCACAGAAACATAGGTTTCACCCGTTTCGTTCGATTTCCGGCGTTCCCGTTCAAGAACCAAACGTTGGTGTTGTCGCCAAAAATCACGGAACATTCGGACACACAATTCGGTGTCCTCGTCCATCTTCATGTTGTCCGGCCAATCCAGCTCGGCCACCAAGTTTGAAAAACGATGCAAAGCCTTGGCATAGGCTTCAATCTCATCAAAAACATCATCGGTCTGCGACTCCGATTCATCCTCTGCCTTGGGTTCCTTTTCCTGTTCGTCATCGGTCATGACCGTCTTGTCGTTTCACCGTATATGAACCGTTCATTCGGGGATGAACGCATCCTCATAAAGCAGAACCCAAGCCGTTGGCCATGGAATTGCATGGAGCGGTCAGCAGTGGCCTTGGCCGAGCCCACGTCTTCATGGCTCAACCGCATTACCAAGACCAATTCAAGGATATCCTCGGCGGCCAAGCATGGCCGGGGACCTTGAACGTCCGTGTTGATGAGGCGCTCTTAAGCCACTACATCGCGCTGCGCCAAAAGGCCGGCATTGACACGTTGGACGCTCCCGACGAAGCGCGGGCCGCTGCGGCCTCCATCGACGTGAGCGAACACGGTTTGATTCGGGTGCGAGGCTTTCTCCGCGACGGCGTTTCGTTCGGAGGAGCATCCGCCTTCCACGGCACGGTGACGGTAAACGGTGATTCCGTGCCGTGTGCGGTGTTGATCCCCGACTTGACTCGGCACGTCGATGTCATCGAAGTGATTTCCACCGTTTTCTTGCGGGAAACCTTCGATCTGCACGACGGCGACCGAATCACCATCGCCCTATGAGGTGCGATGGCGAGTGATGGGCAAGATGCCGATGGTGGCCCATTCGTTGTGAAGCATGCTCTTCAACTCATGCTGCGCTGCTCGCTGCCAACGTGCTTTTCGCGTCCGCTCAGCGGTTCGCCCCACGGGCGGTGGAGAAAAGGAGGTGGAGTGGGTGCTCGGGGGCAACGGTGCGCCTTCCCATGCGACACCCCAAAGCACCAACCATTCGGGGGGAGCGACCCCAAAATCGACCGGTTGCAGGGGATGGTCAATGGCCGTCTTGACGTCGTCAGGTTGGAGTTCACCCACCGCTAAGCGAAACAGGGCGTTCGCCGTTCTCCGGACTTGGTTCCAAAGGAAGGCCTCGCCTTTGATTTCAAACCCCATGATTCGGTCTCCATCCATCCACGGTTGGACGTCCAGGACGGTTCGAATGGGGTTTTTCCCCTCCTCAAGTCGTGCAAAATTCCGGGCATCGTAGGTGCCCACAAAAAGATTCAACCAGGTTTTGAACTCCTCAAGAGCGGGAGCCTGCCAGAATTCCATGCATTCCAATCGGTATCGGTAAACGCGATGAAGCGCCATTCTCGGGTTGTGGTCGCTTTCGACTTCCTCCACGGTGAGGAAGGCGATGTTGTCGTCCAACCGGTCATCGATGGCGCGGATCATCTTGCGCGGCGTTAGGGCCTGCCAGAGGGACGCGTCAAGGTCCACGATGCCCCCGTTGATGCGAACATGCACGCCTGCATCGGTTCTGCTGGAAAGGACCAACACCTGGTCTTCTTCCGGTCCTCGCAACCATTTGAGGGCCCGAAACACCCGGATGAGTTCGCCCTGAACGGTTTTGACATCGGGTTGAACTTGGCTTCCATGGAAGGCGTCGCCAAGGTAGCCGATGCGGAAAAACAGGCGAACCTTCGGTTCGGCCACCTCCATCCCTCAATCCTCGGAACTGAGCGTGGCGATGGCGTCTTCGGTTGAGTAGCCGAGGGCGCCAACCGCCCAAACAAGGGCTTGCTTGAGCCAAGGTTGAACCATTGCTTCTTTGCGGCTTGGGTCCATCACTTCGATGGCATCGACAAGGTTGCGACTTGCCGTGTACAGCACTTCGTCAACGGGGATGTCTTCGAGTTCGAGACGGCGAGCGTAGCGCTGGAATTCTTTCACGGCAACGGGAATGCGACGGCACTCCAAAGCGAAAGAGGCGAAGTCGGCGATGTATTCCATGTTCTCCTCATCGAGTTCCATGGCCTTCTTGTACGCGTTCATGATCTTGCGTCCGGGAATGACGTCGTCTTGGGCTTCCATGTTCTTCAAGTTGGCAAACTCAGCCCACATGTGGTGGAGTTCTGCCACATCGGCGTGGCTTCCCAGTTTCCCCTCAAGGTCGGCAAGGGCACCGTCAATGTCGCCGTTTCGAAAAAGGTCAATGGGTTTCTCAAGCAGTTCTTCAACCATGGTGGTCATCTCCACCTCGCCGTAGTTCCATCGGCTTTTCAAGCCTCGCCCGAGAGCCCAAGACTCAGGCTTCGTCGTTGTTGCCTTGGCTGAGTGCGCTCTTGATGTCTTCGAGCATGTGGGATTGGGAATGCTTTCGATGCATTTCGTTGAGCATCATCTTGATGTTCTCCCACTTTCGGATTTTGTAAAAGCAATGCTTTGGGTCCGGGTCCACACGACGGCTGGTGCGTTGGTAGCTGAGAACAGCAAAGAGCGAACGGAAAATACCCTTGCGAACCATTTCGGTAGCGCTGTCGTCACTGTTGCCTTTCCCGCCGCTGAGTCCGGGTGCAATTCCCGCCGACGTTCCAACGGATTCCTCAACAAGACCGACCCCTGAATCGGTCATGATGGTCACGGTGGCGAACCCGAGCAGGGTGCCGGTGGGTGTGCGCTCGACCATCACTTCGGAAATTCGGTCAAAGAGGATGCGGCGGTGGGAGCGTGAAAGCAAGAACTCGTGCTGGAAAATCACGGCGTTGGTCGTTACAGCGTACGAAAAACTTCGTTGGTACTTGTAGGTCAACCCCCAAAAGAGGACGAGGAATGCCAGGCCTGCCCAGAGGTAGTTGTAGCCGATGGGAATGATATCGTAAGCGCCGTCTTCGGCGCCAAACAACGAGGCGATCATGCTGACGAGGTCGTCCACGGTGATGAGCACGGGAAGGAAGGTGGTGAAGAGAAGGGCCGTGGTCACCCATTTTCCCGACGTTGAAACGTTGAGCATGCGGTTGGACCATGCCAGGAAGAGCATGACGAAGACAAATCCGATTGGCACGGTTTCGCTGTCGGTCAACTCGATGAGTTTGGCCGTCACCTTCACGAGAAGGTTGGCGTCGTCCGCCACGTTCAAGCCGTTTCGGGCCGAGTAGAAGAGCATGTGAACGCCAAACGCCAAAGCGCCGAGGGTGTACATGCCCAGGAAGGCGAGTGTGCTCGGCCGTGCCTCACCGTTTTCAAGCACGGACTCGCCCGGAATCAAGCGGTATTTGTTGTGGGCGTTACCGCCTTGTTCGCCCTCGGTGTTTTCAGCGGCAATCTCGTCGGATACTTCTTCCGTCATGTGGACCCCTCAAAACGCGTTGTGCCCCGCTGAATCAAATAACTTCCCCCTTGAAGCGGCGTGATTTGCTCAGTGGAGCATGCCCCAAGCGTGCTCAGCGTTGCCTCGGACCCATCCGTAGTCCGACCGTTTCCGGGTGCCGAATTCATCCACGATCTCGAGCCTCGTGACTTCGAGCGGGTACTCGTTGTAGGTCAAATGAGACCAGACGCCTCCTCGGGTTGGCTGGTCAAAGTGCCAGTGGGCGCGCTCCACCGCCTGCACCTCAAGTTTGACGCTCGTTCGCCCGTTGTGCATCTTCACGAGGAACCGTGGCAGTGGGGCTTCGGGGCTTTGGCCGTGGGCTCCTTCGCTTCGTTCCGACGCTTGCTTCACCACTTCGACCCGCGCAAAACGTTCGGTGCGCTGGCGCTTTGCGTCGTGAAAGAGCCCGCCTTGCGAGAGCGCAATGTGGTTCAGGTCTCGCTTCTTCCAAGGACGCGCATCTCGAGAGAAGACGGTCGGTGCAAGGTGGGGCAAGAACCAATCCATGTAGGAGCCGTCCTCGAAGTGGAGCACGCCCCAATACCACGGAGGGGACGGAGCTTGCACGCACACCTTCTGAAAGTACGCCGTCCCGGTGACGCTCTCGCCGTCAATTTCCCCGGCGACCCGAGTTCCGTGGACGCGAAGAATGTCGTACCCCATGCCGGCAGCGTAGGTGGCTGTGGAAGGTCGAGCAACGGACATGGGTGGGTTCCACGGCGTGAGTGTTAGGTTCATCTGTTCAGGTGCTCCGTCCTGAACGGCGGTTTTATCCCCGGACAAGTTGATCCAAAAAGCGCTCTTGTCGCTGTTCAATCCCATGGAAAGGTCGTCGGGTAAAAGCGGCACGACGGCGCCTCCCCCGTCGCCTTTCCCTTTGGCGGGCCAGCGTGGATGTTGGTCGTCCATCGCCACCATGGTGCAGGTCCGTTTGATGTAGGGTTCGTGCATTCGCTCGCCATCGAACCACCAAGCGCAGACCATGCCGTCAATCGCCATGCCGCCTTGGTCGTCCTTCCCGGGTCGTCCCTTCGGCATCCAAGGGAAACCGTTGACCTCCACGCGGTCGTTGTCCTTGGTCGACCAGAGCACCATGAGTTGCTTACCGCACGGATGCTCATCATCGTCGAGCATGACCAGCCACCACCACCAATCCCAGGTCAGGTGCCAGAGCGGTTCGCGCAACCCGAGTTGCCACATGGTGGAAAAATCCCCTTCGAACTTGGCGGGAGGGACGTTGTTCATGCGCTCAACTCACTCGATTTCTTTGCTCTTGAACAGCGTGCTTCCGAGGAACCAACAAATCGCGGCTTGACCGACGAGGACGAGTCCGGAAACCGTCATCGTCGCTAAGGCACTCAGGTTGAGCCCCGGTGTTGAGGCGAAGGTGTTGAGCGCTTCAGCCCCTTCAAGCGGTCCGTAGCCACCTCCCCACATGCCCATTTGGATGAGCAGCGGCAGGTCGGCCCAGGCCAAGGCTGCGCCCGCATCCACGATGTTCATCGCCCAACCGATCACGGAGAATCGAAGGATGGCCGCATCCGGAGCGCCGAGGGTGGTGAGGATCATGCCGAGTTCCCACGCTGCAATGGGCAGCGCCAAGACCATGCCGTGTTTCCAGAGCACACCCAGCATGCAGAATAACATGCTGTAGACCATGATGGCGAGCAGGGCAGCCAGCCAAACAGAGAGCCAAACGCCAAGGTCGGCGAACCTGAAGATGCCGTCGCTCGGTCCGGCAAAGCCGGTGACGATGGCGAGCAGGACGATGAGCAGGGTGACGTACGTCCAAGCGATGGCCAGGAAACCAAGAATGCGATAGAGGAAGACCTCGCTGCGAGCAATGGGTTTGGCGAGCATGAAATGCATCGTCCCGGAGGTCATCTCCTGCCGAATCAGTCCGGTCGCCATGAAGAGGGGAACGAAAATTCCAATCAAGAACACGACACCAAGTTTGCCGATGGCCAGGACGAAACTGCGGTGAATCGCTTCAAGGGCATACGCTTCGTCGTCGGGGTCTTCGTCAACGTTGCCGTCTGAGCGAACAGAGTACGAGTCCGAATACCGGTTGAGCGTCAATTGGATGTCGCACGGGATACCGTTTCCGTTGGCATCTTTTTGCGAATCGGTTCGCTCCTCAACGTCACAATCTCCGTTGTCGTCGTAGCCAACGCTCCCTTCTTCCAGCGCAGCCCAGTCAAAATCGTCTTCGTTGATCCAAACGCTTGCGTCATCGGGAAGGACGGGGGGGTCGAGCAGACCCGGATGGGAGTCCACGTCCAGAATGTCGGTTCCGTACAGCCGTTCCTGACCGTTAGGATACCCGTCGCCGTCCCAGTCGTAACTGTCGCCGTCGTTATCGACGGCTTCGTAGTCACGCGTCATGCTGTCGATGTAGAACATCGTCAAGACCCCCATGGCGGCGATACCGACCAGCAGCACGACCCACGTGGAGAGCCGCTTTCGTTGTTGGCGGAGCGTGAACTCGGCCACCGCCATGGCTTTGCGGTCCAGACCGCTCCAGAGGCTTGGGAGGTCGTTTTTCCGACTCATGCGCTCCCTCCGGCCAGGTAGTTCAACAGGGATTCCAAATCGTCATCGGGATTGTCGATGAGGCTTACTCGGTGGTTGTTTTCCACGATAAGGCGAGGCAGTTCAGCATGGAGTTGACCAAAGTGGTAGGTTTGAATCAACAGTTCGGTGTCGTTTGGGAAACTCAACCCGTACACGGCGGGGTGGTCGAGGATGTCCTTGGCCATGCTTCGGGCGTCTTCACCGACGATACGAATGGTGTGCGGGATTTGGTCCAACCGCTCTCGAATGGCATGCAGGTTTCCCAACGCCACCAATTTTCCATGGTGGAGGATCACGATCTGTTCGGTGATTCGCTCGATTTCGTTGAGAATGTGGCTGCTGACCAACACCGTTCGCCCCATTTTCCCAAGTTCTCGTATGACGTTCATGATGGTCGTACGGGCCAAGGGGTCGCAGCCTTGCAACGGTTCGTCGAGGATGATGAGTTCGGGGTCGTTGACCAAGGCATGGGCGATTTTGGTTCGTTGGCGCATGCCTTTGGAAAACCGGCCGATCTCCTTGTTGGCGACGTCGGAGAGGCCGACGAACTCGAGCACGCGTAGTGCCTCGGCCTCGGCTTCTTTTCTCGTCATGCCGTGGAGTCGGGCAAAGGTGCTGACGAAATCAAGCGCTGTCATCCAGTCGTGCATTTTTTCATGCTCGGGGACAAAGCCAACTTTTGCGTAGGGCGCGGGGTTTTTCCAAGGGTCGGTACCGAAGAGTTTCACCTCGCCCGCAGACGGTCGCAACTTGCCCATGAGGAGCTTGAACAAGGTGGATTTTCCTGCACCGTTCATCCCCAAAAGACCCGTGACGCCGCCCGACAGAGCGAGGGTGATGTTGCTCAGGGCATGGATGCGACCGTAGGATTTGGAGACGCCTTGGAAGTAAACCACCGGGACGTTTTGAGTCGGTGCGGGGGAATCGGTCGAGGGCGGTCGTCCTTGTTGGGTGACGTCGGGAATCATTCTCGGGTCACCTCCATCGAAGCCACCCGCGAAGCCAACACATAGAGGGCAAGGGCGTTCATGACGACCAAAGCGAGCAGGGAATACGTCCACGAATACTGGTCGTAGGTGGTTTGGGTACCGATGATGGCTTGTCCAACATGAGCGACGCAGTCGTAGGGTGAGGTGAGGTAGAGAATTTCACGGCCGAAGAGGTTCTTCACGATGCTTGCAAGGGTCTTGGAGCCGAACACGATGGCCAAGAGGCCGATGCCGGGGAAAAACCGGCCGGTTGAGACGCTGGAAAGGCTGAGCCCGATGCTGGTGTAGGTAAAGATCAGCAGCAATCCGGCTACAAAACCGGCAAGGAACATCGGAAAGACGTCAACCATCCACGCCCATCCTCGACCGTAGGCGACGACCTCGGCGAGGAAGTAGAGAATGTAGGAGCCCAACACCACCAAGGCCTGAATGAGGCTTACCGAGACGAACTTCATGCCGACGTAATCGACGCGTGATACGGGTCGAGAAAAGTAGAGGGCGGAGGTGCCGTGTTCACGGTCTTCAGAGATGACGCTTCCCACCAACAGGGCGGCGATGATGGGGTAGTAGAGGACGTTCCGGGGAAAGAACCCCAAGACATGGCCGTAGAGATTGTCCCTGCTCACGCCGAAGAGGCTGTGGAATTCCGAACTCCCGACCAGTCCCGAAAGCAAGGTCATGCCCGCATCCGAGAGCGATGCGAGGAAGGCGATGAGAATGAAAATGCGCGTGGGCATCGTCCAGGGCCGGTGACCCTTGCGGAAGATACCGAGGAGGTGATGGCGCAAAATCGCCCAGTTCCGCATCCATCGTGGGTTGAGCGTGCCCTGCCAGGGGGTGTAGTGTTGCTCAAACACTTCGCCTCCTTGAGCGGTGTTGGCTCGGGACAATTCCTGTTCGGTTTCGTCGCCGGTGTTGGCCCCCCAAGCGACGTCTATTCGACCCTGACCCGTCACCGGGGCCTCGGGTTGCAACCGTTCTTCGTCGCTCATGACGCACCACCTCCAAGCGATTCCGGAGCGTCCACTCGCTTGGCTTCCATCGGTGAGCGGAGCAGGTCGTCGCTTGATTTGACGGCGTAGCCGAGGTTGTCCATAATGGCCAAGAAGAGGTCCTCGAGGGAGGCCTCGTACTCGTGCATCCTTCGAATCTGGGCGCCAACCTCCGCTGCGGCTCGAAGAATGTGCGTGGTCGTGTCGTCCACGGTGTGAGCGATTCGCATCACTCGGCCTTCGCGACGCACGCGAAAGCCTTGGTCGATGAGCCGCTGTTCAAGCGGGGTAGCACCGCCCCAAACGTGAATCTCGATTTCTCGGTCAATGGCTTTGAGGTCCTTGATTTTCCCTTGAGCGGCGAGTTTCCCTTTGTGCAGCAAAATGATGTTCTCGCACACCCGCTCCACATCGTCCATCAAATGGCTCGCCATCAACACCGAGCGCTCCCCGTCGTGGACCATGGTGTTCAGGGTTGAGATCATGAATTCACGGGCCTTGGTGTCCAAGCCGTTGGATGGCTCATCGGCGATGAGCAAATCCGGGTCGTGGATGATGGCGCAAGCCAGTTTTGTGGCCTGTTTCATGCCGGTGGAAAAACTGCTGATTTCACGGTAGCGTTGTTCCCCAATGCCGACGAATTGGAGCGCTTCATGGGCCCGGTTCATCGCCACAACGGGATTCATGCCCAACAGTTCACCGGAATATCGGACTTGGTGGATGGCGTCCATGTCGGGATTCAGGGCATCGTATTCGGGCATGTACCCGATGCGCTGGCGGATGTCAACGCCTTGATTGCGGATATCGTACCCCAAGACCGTGCCTTCGCCGGAGGTCGCTTGAATCAGCCCAAGGATCGTTTTCAGGAAGGTCGATTTTCCCGCCCCGTTCTGTCCCAACAATCCGGTCGCCCCTTTGGGGATGCTGATGTCAAGGCTGTCCAACGCAACGTGCGGGCCGTACGATTTGGTGAGTCCCTTGGTGTGGATGATGCGTTCATCCTCCATCGGGCTCACGACAAACGGGTTTTGACGGCAACCCATGAAGGCTTTGGTCATTCGTTTTTTTCGCCAAAACCGCCTCGCGTTTTGACGGCGATGCCCTTCGTGAAGGTTCGCAGTTCGTCGGCGTTGCATTGTGCGATGCCGTGGCCGAGCAAGGTGCCGTTTTGGTTGGTCAAGAGGCACGGCTCCCCTGGAGAAAGCCAAGGGTCACAAGCGAGAACAAAGCCGTGGAAGGCGTTGCGGCCTTTCCTAACGAAGGGTTCGGCGTCGTCGTCAACGACCACCACGGCCGGCCCGTTGCCCGCATGACCTCGCCACTCCGTTGCCGGCACGAGCGTTGGAAGGGGCTGTGTTCGGGAAGCGAGCAAGGCGAGCGCTCCGGCGTTGGCCATGGACATGCCGCCGTCTCGCAGGCGGGGGCTGAACAAATGCTGGCCATCGGCGCTGTTCACGTTCTTGACACGCCCTTCGCGATTGGTCACGAAGGTGCAACCGTCAACCGTGGAGGTTGCCACCTCTCTCGAGGCGTTCAAGAGGACCATTTGTTTCGCCACGGCCTGTTCAACGCGGAGACGGTCTCGAGCTTCACGCTCCTGTTCATGGGTCAAGTTTTGATGCACGTCGCTCTCTTGGCTCACCGCAACCAAGGCCTCAGCGAGGCGCTGTTTCAAGCCGGGTCCGTTCACATCGACGGTCGAGACGGGATGGCCTGAAAGCCCCAATCGGGAGAGTTCAGAAGCCATCCACGCCTTCTCGGGTTCGTGGCGCAACACCCACTGCGGTGCATCGAGATGGGCGAAGGGATTGAGGTCTTCAAGCGCCGCAGGGACCAAGCCGAGCGGCGAAAGAATGAGCGGCTGTACGTTTGGACACCGATGCGCTAACCACGTCAGGACCTCTCCAAGCCGCTCGCGATAAGGCCCGCGAATGCCGTGGAACACGACGATGGCCTCGGTCGCCTCGCGACCTCCCCATCGGGTGTGCAACAAGCGACGCGCTTTCACGATTTGGGGGCGCACAAAGGTGTCGTCACCGCCCCACTGAACGCCTCCGGTCCGTGGGGTTTGTTGGCTCCAAACAACCCAATCCCATGCGTCTTCCCACATGCCTTGGTCGCTGCCCGTGTCCCGTGCTGCATCTCGGTCGGTGTAGAACTTCTCGGGACGTAGATTTCGGTCGGAAGACGGCGAGGTCGTGAGCCAAAGGAACGCTTCTCGGAGCGCAGGATGTTGATGGCTCCGTTGTTCAGCGAGTTGCCAGATGGTCCCGTCACGCACCGCCTGTTTGCACCGAGCCAATTCAGCCAACGTCACCTCCAAGTTGTACAGGGCGAGGGTTTCCTCTCGCTTGTCGGAGGGCAGGGCGCGAACATCCGCTGGAGTCAGGGCGGCAACGCAGGGCATCAACAGGGGCCAATCAACCAACTCGGCCAACCGCTCGGTTCCCCAAGGGGTCAGCAGGCGGCCGTCTCGAGCAAACAAAGCGTACGCGGCAGAGTCAAACAGATCGGCGCCCAAGGCGATGGACATCGGGAACAGCATCGGGTGCCCGCATCCAAACATGTGGACGGGCCGGTTAGCGGGCAACAACGGCAGCGTGGCCATCATGATCTTCGCGTACTCCTTGTAGCGCTGTTGCTCCATGACCGGAACGATGCCGCCGATGGGGTGGACGGCAAAGGGATAGGCGCCCATGAGTTGGGCAGAAATGTGACGCAGGTTGCGGAACAAGCCCCCTTGAACCGGGCCGTTGAGCATCGTTTCCTCGGCCGCCAAGATGCTTTGTTCGGCCCGCTCCGCCGTTTCACGGACAGCCGCTTCAACCTCCTCCTCGCTCATGTCGGGGCGCGAAAACACATCGAGCATCGTGGCGATGTCCACGCCGATGGACCGTTGAAAGCGGACGATTTCATCGACACCGACCTCCACGTCGCCGTACACGTAGGACTGGAAGGTACCCGAATCCGTCATCACCACACCGGGGTAATCGAGCAGGGCATGAACGCCTTCTGAGGTTGCTTGGTTGCGCAAATCTTCATGTTTCCAAATGATGTACGAATTGGTGATGAGGGCTTGAATGCCGTACTTGTCCCACATCACACGGGGCTCAACGGTGCGAATGTTCGGGTTGACCACCGGCAGGAGCGCAGGGGTTTCCAGCACACCGTGCTTGGTGTGCAAGCGTCCAAGACGGGCTTGGCCGTCACGTTGCGTCACTTCGAACCGGCCCAAGTCTTGCTCCCTGCACGGAGCGGGGTCTGGGCGCACACCTTCCTTCCATGCGGTCATGAACGTCCCTCCTGCGGTGTTCATTTCAAAGGCTCGCCAAACTTCCCGTTTCAAGCACCATCGGGGTCAACAAACTCCACCTTTCCGTGAGCGAGGATGAATTCACGGCCCAACGCGTCAAAGGTGTCGAGGAGTGCCGAAGAAAATCGGATACGATGCACCTCATCGTCCGCCTCCAAGTCGGTCTTAACGCCCTCGAGCGTACCGGGCGCAGCACCGCAGGAAAGGCAGGCCCCCGTGAGGTCGAGCACGAGGTCAAGGCCTTCGGATGCAATGGAAACAGAGGTGACCGCAATGCCGCCGCCGTGGCCGTCAAGCGCTGCGCGAACAGCGCCCAGGCGGGCCACGAGTGCTGGGACGAAGTGTTCGGAATCCGTCAGGTCGTGCAGGGCCATGTTTCGCAGCCGTTCGTCTTCTTCAGCGTCCGCCGTCTCTGCAATTCGCCGAGCGGCTTCGGCTTCCATGGCGGCTCTGGCCTCGGCGGCATACTTCGCCACCAAATCATCGTCCATGCCCCGGGCAAGGTCTGTTCACCTTCAATCCTCGCCTTTGACGCGGTTTCGACAACGGTACTCGCCCCCGTTCCACGCAACTACATCCCTTGATAAAGGAGGGACGAGACGCTATATTCGGGATGACCATGGGCGAAGAGATTTTGCGGGTTGAAAACCTCCATGTGAGCGTTGAAGGCACCCCGATTCTCAACGGCATGGACCTCGTGATTCACCGTGGCGAAATCCACGTCATCATGGGGCGGAACGGGGCGGGGAAATCCACCCTTGCCAGCGTCATCATGGGGCACCCTGCCTACGAAATCACGCAAGGCAGCATCCACTACATGGGCACCGACCTCCAAGAGATGGACGTGTTTGAGCGTGCTCGTGCCGGGATGTTTCTCTCCTTCCAATACCCGGCGGTCATCCCCGGTGTGAAAGTTGGAACCTTCCTCAAGAAATCCGTA
>JAURDA010000107.1 GCA_030828165.1 Candidatus Poseidonia sp. | reverse complement strand
AGCGGTCCTGCGTTGAAATGCCCGATGTCTCGGGACAGGCGTCGGGCTGGAAGCCGAGAGCGGCGTCGCCGTAGCCGTCACCGTCCGTGTCGAGGTGTTGGGAACTGACCTGCGGGAAGGCGTCGTTGGCGTCCGACCATCCGTCGTCGTCGGCGTCAGTGCAACCGAAGCGGTCCTGCGTTGAGGTGCCCGCTCGGGCCGGGCAAGCATCGCCCTGCGTGCCGTCAGGATTGTCGCCGTAGCCGTCTTCATCGACATCGGACCATTGGGTGCCGTCAACGGGGAATGCGTCCGTTGTGTCGCTGTAGCCGTCCTCGTCACCGTCTGCACAGCCGAGCACGCCGCCAAGGGAACTGGTTCCGGCGACCTGAGGGCAGTTGTCCTCGCCATCATTGAACCCGTCGTTATCGTCGTCCATGTCCTCGCCCGAATCCTCGCATCCGTCCCGGTCGGCATCGTTACTGCTCGACGAGGTGAATCCAAGCGTGCTCGTTGGGCAGAGGTCTTCCTCTGCAGAAGAAACGGTGCACGCCCAAAGCACGTTGGTGGCGGTGCCGTCGCAAATGCGGTCGTTGT
>JAURDA010000106.1 GCA_030828165.1 Candidatus Poseidonia sp. | reverse complement strand
TTTGACAGACAGTTCACAGCGTTAACTTCAGAACTCGTAGATGTCGAGGATGCCGTCGTTGTCGTCGTCAGCGTCCTCGTTGTCGTCGAGACCGTCGTTGTCAGCGTCGAATTGACCGGTGAGGTCGTTACCGTCGTTGACTTCAAACCAGTCCAGAAGACCGTCGTTGTCGTCATCGTTGTCGGTAAGATCCCAAATGCCATCGTTGTCGTGGTCATAGCGGTAGCTGCCAGCAACGCCGTCGATTTCGTCAACATCGAGGATGTCGTCGTTGTCGTCGTCGGTGTCATCAGCGTCGTCCATGCCGTCGTTGTCGTGGTCGCGTCGGCGGTCTTCGCCTGCGTCCATGACGCCGTTGTTGTTGACGTCTTCGAAGTCAACACGGTTGTCGATGCCATCGTTGTCAATGTCGAGGTCAACAGCATCGGAGATGCCGTCGTTGTCGTGGTCGTAGATGTTGGTGTTGGGGTCAGCATCGTTCACTTCCTCGCGATCGTCGATACCATCGCCGTCGTCATCGTCATCTTCAGCATCGTTGATGCCGTCGTTGTCGTGATCCATTGGCGAATCATCGATTG
>JAURDA010000105.1 GCA_030828165.1 Candidatus Poseidonia sp. | reverse complement strand
GTTGATAATGAGTTGCGCACCCTCGGCAACGGTCACGTCGCCTTGGAGGTTCATTGTCCCGGTCCATGTTTCGGTGCCGGTGACGGTCCCCTGCGTGGTTTCGTTGACGGCCATCACGGACGGAACGGAAACCATCGCCAACATGAGGGAGATCATGTAGAGCATGACAAGCGATACGGATTTTGTTTGGTTTTTTCGAGACATCGGTGATTCACCTAAATTGTCCATGAACGCCACGAATATAATACTGCGCCTCATTTGCCGAATTAAGAATATCATTTATCTGTTTCCGTATCATTTAGGACGCCGAATTATGGAAGAAGAACACTGGAATAGAGCAGATAAATGGCCATTTCATGTACAAAGCAGGCCCCAATCTGGGGCCAATATGGGCCTCAATTTCTTACAAATGCGACTCAACACGCTGAAATCGTCCGAGTTTCTTGGTGCCAAGCATTGGCATCAAGAGAACCATAGCCACCCCGAGCATCGTGTTGACTGACCCCGTCGACCCTCATAGAATCCATCAGGGCTTGCTTCACTTGAATCAAGCACGAGGCGTTTCCACCTGGCTGTGGTTTGAGCCATGGTTGA
>JAURDA010000104.1 GCA_030828165.1 Candidatus Poseidonia sp. | reverse complement strand
GCTCCTGCCCCTGCTCCTACACCTGTTTACGAGGCTAAGAAGTATCCTCTCGGTCTGACCAAGGAGCAGTACGAGGCACTGATTGTGGCTGTCCTGGTCGGTCTGGTATTCTATCCTGATGTTCAGGCAAAGTTGGCTGTCTACATCCCCAACTTCATGTCAAAGGATGGATCTCGCAGTCTTGCGGGTCTGGCTGCCAGCGGTCTTATCGTCGCGGTCGGTTTCTATCTGGCCCGCAGGTACTTTGTTGACAAGTAATTTTTTACAGATCAACAAAAATTCTCTGGGTGGGGTTCGAACCCACGACCTTGGGATTAACAGTCCCACGCTTCTATCCAACTGAGCTACCGGAGAACAATGTGAAATCACCCAGGCAATCCACTCGGAAAGAGGCTACCTGGGCTTGAACTTCACACTGTTATCTTGGACTTTATGTTTAATTATTTGACGCATGAAGAAATCTCCTGAAGCCAGGATGATCGGAATGGGTCCAAACATCAATACGGTCGGAGCGATGGCAATGGCCACACCCACCTTCTGGCTTAAAGAAAGATCCTGCATATATAGTAATGTATGGTTATTCTGTCTGGCTGGTGCCACTGA
>JAURDA010000103.1 GCA_030828165.1 Candidatus Poseidonia sp. | reverse complement strand
CTGTGACGTCGATCGGGTAGGGCGCTGACGGGTCGTCACCCGCTCCCCGATCGCCTTCTCGGCCCGCGTCACGCAAAGTCGAAGCGGCAACCGGCCGCGCTCAATCTCGCGACGCTCGACATGATCTTGGTGCCAATATCCCCCCTCAGGTGCTGCATCTCCCCGGTGATCCTCACGCTTTGGAGGGTCCCTGGCGCACGAACAAACAAACAAACGAACGACCAATGCGACGATTGGGGCGCACACCAAGAGTGAGCGAAGGGATGCGATATCGCATACGCGCGATGAATGAACCGCTGAACACACCACCGTCCACCGGTCGACAACGACGACGACGACGATGACGACGACGACGATGACGACGACGACGACGACGACGACGACAATACCCACCTGCGGTCTCTCCGGCAGTCAGGATGGCGAGCAGGTCCGCCGCGTCAATGTCCCCTTCGACGTCCAGGCCTTTGAGCGCGCCGACGTTGCCATAGTGCTGCTGACTCTGACTCTGAAACTGACCCTGAAACTGACCCTGAAACTGACCCTGAAACTGACCCTGAAACTGACTCTGACGCTCCTCCCTCGACGACGACATCCATGACCTGCTCCA
>JAURDA010000102.1 GCA_030828165.1 Candidatus Poseidonia sp. | reverse complement strand
ATGAAGCGACGTTTTTCCTTGAAGAGTACCTTCGCGTCATGGACGCCATCAACGAACACCAATTGGATGCGAACCTCAGCATCAAACCGACAGCCTTCGGTCTTCTCATCGACAGCAAAGCGGGCATGGCCAACATCAGGACGCTTGTTGAACGGGCAGCCAAACACGGGATGTTTGTTCGTTTGGACATGGAAGACCACCGCGTGACCACGGACACCGTTGAGGCGGTGTTGAAACTTCACAGCGAAGGCATCACCAATGTCGGGACCGTCCTCCAAGGCCGGTTGCACCGAACGCTCGACGATATTCAGCACCTCGAAGCTCAACTAGCTGGGAACGCTGATTACCGTATTTGCAAGGGAATCTATCTTGAGCCTGAAACCATTTCTCATACCAGCCGCTCCGATATCATCAACGCCACCAACGACGCAATCACCTCCATGTTCCAAGCGGGCGCCTACGTTGGTGTTGCAACGCACGACCAGCCGGTCGTAGATCACACCCTGTCCGTTCTTCAAGAAATGAGGATGGGCCCTGGTCTTGAGGACCCACGTCCAAACGCAGGGAAGGCTCGACCCAACAAAGGCCCCGGATATGAATTCCAAATGT
>JAURDA010000101.1 GCA_030828165.1 Candidatus Poseidonia sp. | reverse complement strand
ATAGAAAGTGCGGCGCAGTGTTGCGTTTTTTGAGAGATTTTCTTCCCTCAAAGTTTCATCCGGCACCCAGCGCTGACATGAAAGAGAAGGATTCATTCACACCACCCCTCTGGCCCAATTGAGACCCATGACCAACCACGCGTTCGAGAACACCTACAACCTCACCGATGAGCAACTTTCAGCGCTTGATGAAGCGGAAGAGTTGATGCTCAAGGGCGCCGTTGGGGCTGCGGAAAAGATGCTCCTCGCCATGCTCGAGGTGGAGAAGGATTGCATCCCGGTCCTCTCCAATCTCGGCTATCTCTACGGCCGCCACCTCTCCGAATTTGAAACCGCTGTGGAATACTACGACCGGGTTCTCGCTCTCGAACCAGACAATGCTTGGGCACGCGATGCACGCCGGCGTTACATGCGTTACATCGAGTGAAACCCGACACCAAAGTTCATGGAGATGCCACGTCCTGTGCTCCCCATGGAAGCCTCCAGCATTCTCATCGCTGGCGTTGGAGGCATTGGCTGTGCTTGGGCTCACCGGGCCCATCAACGCTGCCAAGAATCCGCCCACTTAACGCTCATTGATGCCGACGAGGCCAGTTTCAAATCCGGTGGAAACACCGACCATCTTCGCC
>JAURDA010000100.1 GCA_030828165.1 Candidatus Poseidonia sp. | reverse complement strand
TCCACGATTGTTCCAAGTGAGATGAACAAACGGGACATTCCGATACCCGTGATGAGCACATAGGAAACGGTGAGGTACTCGAAGTTGTCCATGCACCACCGAAGGCTTTGATTCCTTAATGGTTTGAGGTAATGAACGGCAATAACCCATGAAATGATTTGCATCTACCGACATATCATTCCCATGAAATCGCAAGGGTTCTCTCTAATCCCTCAAGACATTATGGAGAAGTACAATGGGTGTTCGGTCCCCCAGTACACTGCCTACCCACTGCTTGACACGTATCACAACGGCTCTGGCCACGGTCGTGTTTCGTTGTCCCAAGCCGCCCATTCAGCAACCCAGGGTTCCATGAACGGCGCGAGGTCGTATCCGAGATGTTTCATGATTTCTCCTGGAGGCGCTGAGCCACCTTTGAAACGGATACCTGCTCGAATCAATGCTGAAGATTTGACTTCACCTTTTTGTTCAATCGTTTGTTGAAAGTAGTAGAATTTCTCATCGAAACCGACGATTCTTGACCGAACGGTTGCTTTTCGGAACGGGGCAAGTCGCTTTCTGTAGCGCATGGTTGAGCCACCAATCACAAAGGCATACTTGTTCTTTCGAACATACTTGAATAAGCCAATCCGA
>JAURDA010000099.1 GCA_030828165.1 Candidatus Poseidonia sp. | reverse complement strand
CCACCGTCCGACGCATCGAGTTCAAGTCGAACCTTCTCTGAAATGGATTTCCAATCCTCGAGCGTCTTGTAAACGGATTGAACCAAGATCATCAATTTGTTATCCAATCCAGAACCCACCCATGCAGAAATGCACCCGTCTTGGCGACGTTTGAATTCTTGTCTTGCGAGAATCAAGCGTCGCAGCTTCGCATCGCTTCCTTCCTTGGCAGAGCAAACAACAGTTTCCACAACATTCATGAATATCACTCAATCGTTTTTCCATAAAGAAATAAATCAAATAACCATTGAAAGCCACGTGTCTGTTTTTCAATTCGGAAGAAAATTTCCGTTGAGGACGGTTGCTGCGATGGGTGAACCGGTTGGTCGGAGGCAGACAGATTCCCACTGGCGGGACTGCAGGATATTCAGGTTCGCAACAGAACCTTCCTTGATTTCACCGTGAGACAGTCCCGATGGATGCGGCGTTGTGATGGCTGCATTGGCGGTGACTGCCCGAAGGGTTTCGAGGGGATGGACGCCACATCGCTGCACCATCAAGGACATCATGAACGGCAGACTCAAGGTTTGGCAGTTGGGATTAAAATCCGTAGCGAGCGTATAGGGTACGCCATCACCCTCGATGTCGGCCATGTTGGGCCAAGGGTCGCCCATA